>NZ_AP023278.1 GCF_013426735.1 Agrobacterium vitis | reverse complement strand
GCGCGGCGGCCGCCATCGCGAAGGTCTTGGTGAAGGCGAGCGGCCCGAACAGGCGGCCCTCCTGTGATTCCAACGTGAAGATGGGCAGGAACGACACTGTGATGATCAGCAGGCTGAAGAACAGCGCCGGACCGACCTCGCTTGCCGCCTCGATCAAGACTTCGGTTCGAGGCTTGTCCGGAGGCGCGCGTTCCAGATGCTTGTGGGCGTTCTCGATCATAACGATGGCGGCGTCGATCATTGCGCCTATAGCGATGGCGATCCCGCCGAGGCTCATGATGTTCGAGCCGAGGCCGAGCGCTCGCATTGCCATGAACGCGATCAGGATACCGATTGGGAGCATGATGATGGCCACAAGCGCGCTGCGGACATGCAGCAGGAAGGCGATCGTTACCAGCGCGACGACGATCGATTCCTCGATCAGCGTGACCTTCAAGGTTTCGATTGCCGCTTCGATGAGTTTCGAACGATCATAGACGGGCAGGATTTCGGTACCAGCCGGAAGACTATCTTGAACCGCCGCCAGGCTTTCCTTGGCGTTCTCGATGACGGTGAGCGCGTTGGCTCCGTCGCGCTGAAGGACGATCCCGCTGGCGACCTCGCCCTCGCCGTTCAGCTCGGTGATGCCACGGCGCTCGTCCGGGACCAGTTCGACCCTCGCGACATCCGAGAGACGCAGCGGGACGCCGGCATTCGATTTCAGGACAATGTTCTCGATGTCATTGATGCTCTGCAGGTAGCCCTTGCCGCGGACCATGAACTCAAACTCGGAAAGCTCGATTGTGCGGCCGCCGACGTCGCGGTTGCTGGATCGCACGGCGTCGGCGATATCCGACAGCGAAACGTTCTGCGCCTTCAGGCGGGCCGGATCGACGACAATAGAATATTGCTTGACGAAGCCGCCGACGCTGGCCACTTCCGCGACGCCCTCGGACTTGGAGACGGCGAAGCGCACCACCCAGTCCTGCAGCGACCGAAGTTCGGCCAGCGACAGTTCCTTGGCGACGACGGCATACTGGTAGACCCAGCCCACGCCTGTTGCATCCGGCCCGAGGCTCGGCGACACGCCGTCCGGCAGACGGCTCGCGGCGGCGTTCAAGTATTCGAGGACGCGGCTGCGCGCCCAGTAGGGATCGGTCCCGTCCTCGAAGATCACATAGACGAAAGACACGCCGAAAAACGAGAAGCCACGCACGACCTTCGACTTTGGCACGGTCAGCATGGAGGTCGTCAGCGGATAGGTGACCTGGTCCTCGACGACCTGCGGAGCCTGTCCAGGATAGTCGGTGAACACGATGACCTGAACGTCGGAGAGATCGGGGATCGCATCAAGGGGCAGCGTACGCAATGCATAGATTCCACCCGCAATGGACAGCGCTGCACCGACAAAGATCAGGACAAGGTTACGGGCCGACCAGGCGATAACGTTGGCGATCATGGTTTGACCTCGCCTTCCATCAGCGCGCTCAACGCGGCATTCAGGTTGCTTTCGGCGTCCAGCAGAAAGTTGGCCGACACCACGACGCGGTCGCCGGCGGCGATCCCCTTGATGATCTCCGTCATGTCTTCGCCACGCACGCCCAGCGCAACGTCCATCGGTTCGAACCTGCCCTCGCCCTTATCAAGGAAGACAATCTGGCGGTCGCCTGTATCGATGACAGAACTGTTGGGAACGGCGATGACCGGATTTCCGGCTCCTGCTTCGATCTCGACCTCTGCGTACATGTTGGACATTAGCTGCCCGTCCGGGTTCGGAAGCTCTATCCTGACTTTCGTGGTCCGGGTTTGCATCTGGACCTCCGGATAAATGAGGTCGACCGTTCCCTTGAACGTCGTGCCGGGCAGATTCCTGACGCTCACCGAAACGATGGCCCCCATGCGGACGGCGCTAAGCTCGTATTCGGGGACGTCGGCGATCACCCAGACCTTCGACACGTCGGCGATACGGAATAGGATGTCGCCAGCCTCGGCCATCATGCCGCTCACAGCCATGCGTTCCAACACAACACCATTACGCGGTGACGTATAGGCGATGCTTTGGGGTACTTTTCGGTCAGTCGCGATGCTGGTAATTGTTGCCGTGGGCACACCCAGATTTTTCAGACGAAGTGCCGCGCCGGAGTCAGGGTTGGATTTTGCGCCATTGCGCATCTCGGCCGCGTACTCCGCTCCGGCAGTAGCGATCTCTTTCGAATAGAAATGAAAGAGGCTTTCGCCTTTCGTGATCACGTCACCGGTCGTGACGTCCGCGACGTCCTCCACGAAGGCGTCTGCCCGCATCGAGACAATGCTTACCGTGCGCTCGTCGAGCGTGACCGTTCCGGGTATCCGGATTTTTCTGCTGACCGTCGTCGTTTCCGCCGGAGCAGTCTTCACCCCCGTCCGCTGGAGTTTGCCAAGTGAGACCTTGACGGTTGACGTGTCACTAAGCTCGCCGTCGTAGACGGGGAGATAGTCCATTCCCATGGAATCTTTCTTCGGGACCTTGGAGGTGTCGGGAAGCCCCATGGGGTTGCGGTAGTATAAGATTTTACGCTCGAGTGAGAGGGATGCCGTGTCGGATGCGGGCGCGACGGCTCCGGCCGCGCCGAGGCTGATGTCTTCGCTTTCCCGAATGGGCGCAAATGGTCGCCCGTCGTCGGTGTTTCTCAGCTTTGCGGAATACTCGGCCAGCCCGTCAGGGTGGCGGTAATAGATCACCGCTCCCGTTCCTTCGCGTCGCGGCTCCGTCTCTTTGGCCATACCGTTGTCATCGACGTACCGCTGCAAGAGTGCACCGACATCGTTTTTCCCGGCCCAATAGCCTCCCCCGCCGACAATCGCGGCAAAGGAGAGCGTGGCAATGATGCGTGAGACGCTCACGGGATTGCCTTCAAGACGACTTCGCCTTTGACCGTCTCAGGCTCGCCCTGAACCTTGGCGGCAACCTGGAACCGCCATCCGCCTTCCATGGAAAGGTTGGTCGTGAAACTGTAGATCCCCGGCTCCGCGGAGGTTGTCGGGTCCACCTTTGTGGTCATCGTTTCCATGCCATCGGGAGCCATGTCCATGCGTGTCGTGAAGATGACCGCGTCGGGGACTGCCTTGCCCGTCCGCTTATCGACCAGGCGTAGGGACACGGTCGCCGCCGGCCCCTGCTTGATCTCGGTCTGGACGGCCTGGAATTCGTAGTCCTGCGGTCCGGCGAAGGAAGCGGTGGCGGTGCCTAACAGCAATGCGCCGGCGAGGAGCGTGCTCCTCGCGTTGAAGGTGATCTGTTTCATGGTTCAATGTCTCATCCGGACGGGTCTGCGACCTCGTCCTCAGTCAGATGGATCGCCATCGGGACCACGAAGACGCAAACCTGCGACCTCGCCGAATCGACGACGTGTTCAAAGACGTGGGATCAGACTCGTGGAGGACGGACTGGCGGGTAGACCAGTGAAGAGGCAAGCTCCGCATGTGGGGGAATGAGGAACCGATGAGCGACCCAGCCGATGTTTAACGACCAGGAATGCGAGGTTGCCAGCTGACCGACGATCGTCGTCGTGCAGATCACAGCAAGCGGGCAGGATTTGCTCCCGCAGTCTGGCTTGCTCGGTTGTTCGTCGGGACAGCACGGCATGTCGTCAGGCATGTCCATGCCAGCCATACCGTCCATCACCCCAGGCACTGAGGCGGCCATGACGCTGTCAGCCGCGCCGACGCTCATCGGACCGACGATGATCCCGAGCATGGCGGTCACGAACAGCAGTCGATAGATGACCTTTACAAACCTCATGGCACTAGTCATGGCACGGAGCCATCGCCATGGGAAGACATCTCACGGAAAAGTGCTGCCGCTTGTTTGTGCGGGATCTCGTTGAAGAGGTTGATCCACCGCGTGTGTCCGGATTCGGAAACGCCAAATCTGGACCGCCGGGCCTTGACCCTCCCATCGTTGGAAGCCCCATATCAAGCCAACACATCGAAAGGAGACACCAAGATGTATGAGTTCGAGATCCAGAACATGACGTGCGGCCACTGCAAGGGCACCGTCGAGAAGGCCATCAAGGCCGCCGATCCGGCTGCCGTCGCAACCGTAGACCTCGCTGCCAGGAGGGCGACCGTTGAAACCGCACTTGACCCATCCGTCATCGGCCAGGCGATCCAAGACGCGGGATATCCGGTGTCTTACACGAGACGTTGAGTTTAAGCAGCGGCCGTCCCTGTTGCCAGGGGCGGCCGTTACCCTGGCCCATTCTAGCCGCAAGTCTGTTGTGCAAATCCCAAAAAGACCTCTTGACCTTCCCATCATTGGAAGGACTAACTATATGGGCAGTTAGCGAAGGGATCGCCCGATGACTGCCATGCCGAAGATCGACACCTCCAAATCCTTGCCCGTTCCGACCGATTTCGGAATCGAAGGCATGAGTTGCGCGTCCTGCGTCGTGCGGGTGGAAAAAGCCATCGCAGCAATTCCGGGCGTTGCCTCAGCCACGGTCAACCTTGCTACCGAACGGGCCACCGTCACCTACAACGAAGCCGTACCGACCGAAGTCGTCCTCCAGGCGATCGAAAAGGCTGGCTACGAGCCCAAACTCGAAACCCGCGAGCTCAGGGTTGAGGGCATGACCTGTGCCTCGTGCGTGTCCCGCGTCGAGAGGGCCCTGAACTCCGTTCCGGGTGTTAGGAAAGCAACGGTCAATCTGGCGACCGAGAAGGCGACCGTCCGCATCCTTTCCGGAACGCCGACCTCCGCTCTGGAGAATGCCGTGCTGGCCGTAGGCTACGGAGTGCGCGGTATCGCAGCAGGCAGCCCTGCAGATGACAATGAGGATCGCCGCGACCGCGAAGCCAAGGGATTGAAGATGTCCCTGGCCTTGTCGGCTATGCTGACGCTCCCGCTGTTCGTCCTCGAGATGGGGTCGCATTTCATCCCGCCCATCCATGACTGGATCATGGTGAACATCGGCATGGCCAACAACCTTGTCATCCAGTTCGTGCTCGCGACCATCGTTCTGTTCGGACCTGGCCTCCGCTTCTTCAGGAAGGGCGTTCCCAACCTGCTTCGCTGGACACCTGACATGAATTCGCTGGTCGTGCTCGGCACCTCGGCCGCCTGGAGCTATTCCGTCATCGCGACGTTCCTACCTGGTGTACTGCCTTCTGGCACAGCCAATGTTTACTACGAGGCGGCCGCCGTCATCGTCACGCTGATCCTGCTCGGCCGCTACCTCGAGGCCCGCGCCAAGGGTAAAACCAGTCAGGCGATCAAGCACCTCATCGGCCTTCAGCCAAAGACGGCGCATGTGAAGCGCGGAGAAGACTTCGTCGAGATCGAAATTGGGGACGTGGCGCTTGGCGATATCGTGCGCATCCGCCCCGGCGAGAGAGTCCCGGTCGATGGCCGGGTCACCGAAGGCGCGTCCTACGTGGACGAGTCCATGATTACCGGCGAACCCGTTCCGGTGAAGAAGTCCCCTGGCAACGATGTCGTCGGAGGCACGATCAACAAAACGGGGTCCTTCACGTTCGAGGCGACGAAGATCGGCGCGGACACGCTTCTTGCCCAGATCATCAAGATGGTCGAGGCCGCGCAGGGCTCGAAGTTGCCGATCCAGGCGCTTGTCGATCGGGTCACGGGATGGTTTGTCCCGGCCGTTATTGCAGCCGCTGCCCTCACTTTCCTGGCCTGGCTGCTGTTCGGCCCCTCGCCGGCGCTCACCTTTGCTCTGATCAACGCCGTCGCCGTGCTGATCATCGCCTGCCCTTGTGCCATGGGCCTTGCTACCCCGACGTCCATCATGGTTGGCACAGGGCGCGCGGCCGAACTCGGTATCCTCTTTCGCAAGGGCGAAGCACTCCAGACCCTGCGCGACGTCGATGTCGTAGCATTGGACAAGACTGGCACATTGACGAAGGGCAAACCGGAACTGACAGACTTCGTTGTCAGCGATGGCTTCGACCGCGCCGAAACGCTGCGGCTCGTGGCCAGTCTGGAGACGCAGTCCGAGCACCCGATCGCAGAAGCGATCGTCGCAGCAGCGAAGGCCGAAGGCCTTTCACTCTCCGACGCCTCCGATTTCGAGGCTTCCCCCGGCTATGGCGTGAGCGGTCGGATCGACGGACGCACGGTGCTTGTTGGCGCCGACCGGTCCATGACCAAGTACGAAATTGATGTCTTGTCGTTCTCGGACCAGGCGGCCGCCCTGGGCGATGCGGGAAAGTCTCCGCTCTATGCGGCCATCGATGGCAAACTGGCCGCAATCATCGCGGTGGCCGACCCCATAAAGGACACGACGCCGCAAGCCATCAGGACCCTGCATGGCCTCGGCCTCAAGGTCGCGATGATCACCGGCGACAACAGGCGCACCGCCCAGGCCATCGCTCGCCAGCTCGGCATCGACGAGGTAGTCGCCGAAGTCCTGCCGGACGGCAAGGTCGAGGCGGTCCGCAAACTGCGGAGCGGTGGGCGCAAGGTGGCGTTCATTGGTGACGGTATCAATGACGCGCCTGCCCTGACGGAAGCCGACATCGGTATTGCTGTGGGAACCGGAACCGACATTGCCATCGAGAGCGCCGATGTCGTGCTGATGTCGGGTGATCTCAACGGGGTGCCGCAGGCGATCGCCATCAGCAAGGCGACGATCCGCAACATCCGGCAGAACCTGTTCTGGGCCTTCGCCTACAACGTCAGCCTCGTTCCGATCGCCGCGGGCGTGCTTTATCCGGTAAACGGCACGCTTCTGTCGCCGATCCTCGCCGCTGGCGCGATGGGGCTGTCGAGCGTCTTCGTGCTCGCCAACGCCCTGCGCCTTCGGCGCTTCAAACAATCTGACGGAAGGAAAACACGATGAACATCGGTGAAGCATCCAAGGCTTCGGGCGTCTCCACCAAGATGATCCGCTACTACGAACAGATCAAATTGATTACGCCTGCGCACCGTACGGAGGCCAGCTACCGCACATACGGCGATAGTGACGTCCATACACTTCAATTTATTCGCCGTGCGCGCGACCTCGGGTTTTCAGTCGAACAGATGAAGACGCTGCTGGCGCTCTGGCGCGATCGTTCGCGCGCAAGCTCCGACGTCAAGGCGATCGCGCTGGAACATATCGCGGAACTCGAGCGCAAGGCTGCAGCGATTGCCGCGATGACGAAGACGTTGAAGCATCTGGCAAGCCACTGCCATGGGGACGATCGTCCGGACTGCCCGATCATCGAAGGATTCGCTGAAACCCTTGGTGAGGGGCCAGGCGTGCCTTCCAAGTTCGGTTTGGCAAACGTTGTCTAATCAGTCCGCCTTCACACGAAACCGAGCATGGCACGATGTGCACGTTTGAAGCATCAGATGAAAGGAATGTTCGGCGGGAACCGATTCCGCTTCCCGCGCGGCATCGATCTTCTTGGCCAGGGGTCCGCCAGTCATGGCCTCGCGCCCCCGCATACGCGTTCCAGGCCCGAGAGCATGGGGATTTCCATCAGCTGCGACAGATAGCGCGGAGGCATAAATTTGCAGATCATTTGCCATCTGGTCAAACTGTTGGCGCTCGGATTCGATACTTGGGCTGGCTTTTGAGCCAGCTGTTGTGCCGGAGCCATTGAATAGTGCTGACAGGGTAGCTCCCGAGTGGCCCCGAATGGTCTCTGCGGCCGCTTTGAAGGTTTTCGCCTCGTAGGGCGACGTGTCCTTGAACATGGCGTTGATTGTCTTAGTGGCGTTTGCCATCGCCTTCATGCCGTCCTGTCTCTGGATAACGCTTTCGGACACGCCGGTTTGGGCGGCGACTATAGGCAGCGCGATAGGGAATACGGCTATCGCAAGCATAGCAGCTGCAAGTTTCACCACGCTCGCACTCATCCTCATGTTACACTCCAGTTTCTGCAAGGCTGTGCATCTCGGTTTCGACCATCCCAGCAGATGAAGGGCCGGCCCCGAGGTCTGAAACATCCCCGCGTTTGATCAAGGTCAACGCAATGACTGCATTCGCGCTGCACTGTGCAAGAATACGATAAAAGGTCCGAGCGAACATGATCGCCTTAGTCCAAACCATTCGGAGACACGGAAGAGAATTGCTGGCCGTTTTGGTCGCAATTATGGTCCTCGTCGCGCCGATGGCCAAGGCTGCTCCGGAAATATGCGATAATCACTTACCTCAAGTCGTACATGTCGAAACGTCCATGGGCGATGTCGCTGGGCAAGGTGGCCGCCACGGTATCGAACAGAAGGCCTGTTGCAAAACCGTATGTAGCCTCTGCAACGTCATTCTTCCGGCTCCTAACCCTGCTAATTTTCGCCTGGATTCTCGGTCTCAGCAAAACCTTGATCTTCAGCAGTCCGTCACGGGCTTCACTTCGTCACCTGCTCTCGACCCTCCCCGATACAACGTTTGACCACCTCCGCTGAAAAGGCGGGATGATCGTCGGTTGCCTGCAACAACGCACGGCGACCATGTAGGCGAGAATTTTACTGCGTCTCCTTGCGAAAGTCTTAGACTGGCCAAGAAGAACGTCCCGGACAAAGACGGACCAACGAGGAGCTAATCCAATGGACGACCAAAAGGGCCATAATGGTCACCACCACCATCATGACGGGCACGAACCTCAGGCCACATTGGTCGGCGCAAAAAGTCCAGCGACCGATCAGAAGGACGGCCTAATTTACACTTGCCCTATGCATCCGCAGGTGAAGCAGGTAGGGCCTGGGAACTGTCCGATCTGCGGGATGACGCTGGAACCAGAAGTGGTCACGGCAGAAACCGGGCCCAGCGCCGAATATCTCGACATGAGACGTCGTTTCTGGATCGGGCTTACTCTGGCCGTGCCTGTGCTCCTGCTGGAGATGGGTGGCCACCTCACCAATCTCCACATGGTGCTTGGTGCGAAGACTTCGAATTGGATTCAGCTCGTTCTTGCTACACCTGTCGTTCTATGGGCAGGCTTTCCATTCTTCGAGCGCGCATGGAAGTCGCTCGTCTCCATGCGCCTGAACATGTTCACATTGATCGCCATGGGGACCGGGGTTGCATGGACTTACAGCCTTGTTGCAACCCTTGCACCTGGTCTGTTTCCTGCGACGTTCCGCTCCACAGACGGTTCAGTCGCCATTTATTTCGAGGCTGCAGCCGTCATCACCGTCCTGGTACTACTGGGGCAAGTCCTGGAGTTGCAAGCCCGGGAACAGACGGGCGGTGCCATCCGCGCACTTCTTGACCTTGCGCCTAAGACGGCACGCCGCGTCCGCGATGGGGTTGACGAGGACATTGACCTTGAGATGGTTGTCGTCGGGGATCGGCTTCGGGTTCGCCCCGGTGAAAAGGTCCCGGTCGACGGCAACCTTATCGATGGTCGCAGTTCGGTAGATGAATCGATGATCACAGGTGAATCGATGCCCGTCACCAAGGAGGTCGGTGCAAAGCTGATAGGCGGCACGATGAACCAGACCGGTGGCTTCCTCATGGAGGCAGGAAAAGTCGGCCGCGACACCATGCTGGCGCAGATCGTCCGAATGGTTGCGGACGCCCAGCGCTCGCGAGCGCCCATCCAGCGCCTGGCTGACCAAGTTTCCGGTTGGTTTGTCCCCGTGGTGATCGCGATTGCCATCGTCGCATTCGCCGCATGGATGATATGGGGTCCAGAACCGCGCTTTGCGCACGGTCTTGTCGCTGCAGTCGCGGTGCTCATCATCGCATGCCCCTGCGCGTTGGGCCTTGCGACCCCAATGTCGATCATGGTTGGCGTCGGTCGGGGTGCGGGTCTTGGTGTCCTGATCAAGAATGCCGAAGCTTTGGAGCGTTTCGAGAAAGTCGACACGTTGGTCGTCGACAAGACCGGAACCCTGACAGAGGGTAAACCCAAGGTAACGTCGATAGCCGCGATAAACGGTTTCACGGAAACCGAACTGCTGCGCCTGGCGGCAACACTTGAACGGGCAAGCGAGCACCCACTGGCAACTGCCATTGTCAACGCGGCGACAGAACGGGAGCTGGTTCTCGGTCTCGCGGAAGACTTCGATAGCCCGGTTGGCAAAGGGGTTACTGGACGTGTCGATGGACGCAGGCTCATCATAGGCAGCCACCGCATTATGGAAGAAGCCCGTATCGATGTCTCCTCTCTCACCAGCCAGGCGGAGGCGCTGAGAGGGGAAGGCGCAACTGTCATCTTCGTCGCCGTAGACGGCGACGTGGCAGGCCTTTTGGCAATTGCCGACCCGATCAAGACGACGACACCGGACGCAGTCCAAGCCTTGCTCAAGGCAGGGGTCCGGGTCGTCATGTTGACCGGCGATAACAGGACAACAGCCGACGCAGTCGCACGCAAGCTCGGCATCACCGAGGTCGAGGCCGAAATCCTCCCGGAAGACAAAAGCAAGATCGTCAAGCGTTTGCGTGAAGAAGGCCGGGTCGTCGCCATGGCCGGAGATGGGGTGAACGACGCCCCTGCCCTGGCTGCCGCAGATGTCGGAATTGCTATGGGAACCGGCACGGATGTCGCGATCGAGAGCGCAAGCGTCACTCTGCTGAAGGGCGACCTTCAGGGGATCGTGCGGGCTCGTGAACTCAGCCACGCGACAATGAGCAATATCAGGCAAAACCTGTTTTTCGCCTTCATATACAACGCGGCTGGCGTACCGATTGCCGCAGGCGTTCTGTACCCTACGTTCGGGCTTTTGCTATCGCCGATCATCGCAGCGGCCGCCATGGCACTCTCGTCGGTGAGCGTCATTGGCAACGCCCTGAGATTAAGGAGCGTGCGGATATGAGATGCGTTCGAAAATGGACGCTGCTAGCAGCGTCGCAGGCTGTCGCCTGCTAAACTACGTATTGGGGGAGAGCATGAGTGAGGATGCTCTCCCCCAACTTTCAGGCCGCCATTTCTGTGCAGCTGTCCGCACAGCGACGGCAAGCCGCTACACACGGTTCCATGTCCCCGACGCGCTCACAATCGTCGGCGCACTGAGCGCAAATCTCAGCGCATTCTCGACAGACGTGCTTGTGATGCTCTGAACCCAGGAGCATGAAATGAGCCGAAGTCCGGCAAATTTCCGCGCACGCCATCATGAGCTTCAAATGCTTCGGCTCGGTATGTTCGCCGCCCATTTCCAGGCAGTGCCCCATAGCCATCGATAAACACTCGCGATAGCAGGCGAGACAATTGTCGATGCAGACGTTCATTTCATCTGAAAGGTGATGCATGGTCGTGCTTCCTTCCTACTTTGCTTCCTTGTCGAGCCAGCCAGTCATCTCGGCGATTTCCTTGGTCTGCGCGTCGATGATCTTCTGCGCGGATTTCTTGGCCCATTCGTTGTCACCATATTTCAGCTCAACTTCGGACATGCTGATCGCGCCCATGTGATGGGCAATCATCCCGCAGACGAAGGCAACGTCGGCGTCTTTCTTCATCATGCCCTGCATCATGTTCATGTGCATCGACTTCATGCCTTCCATCGATGCCTTCTGGTAGTCGGTCATCATGTCGCCCATGCCCATGTCACCGGACATCATATTCATCTTTGACATGTCCATCTCGGACTTGCACTTTTCCGGATAGGCCATCTCCGCGAAAGAGGCGGCTGGCATAATGGCGAGTAATGAAAGAGCGCCTGCAGCGGCAAGCGAGATTCGTACGATAGTTTTCATTTCAGTTCTCCTGATTGGATTAATTTTGGTACACTTCGCAACTCAGCTCAGGAGCTTTGGAGGGGGATAGTCCGGACGAAGAAACAGCAAACTGACTGGTTGGTCGACCGCAACGAACACCGCATTCTTGCGTTTATCCGGAGCGCCAAGCACGTCGACCGAGACTAAGATGGGGCAACAAATCATGGTGGGGCAACAAGGGTGTCCAACAGCACCTTTAGTATCGTGGCTAGATGCCGATGAGGAAATTGAAGGGCAGTGATCGGCAGATGCGCCACCCGCCAGCGCCATTCCATAATTATTTGACAGGATGAAAAGTATCGCGAGAACTCGAGACATTCTCTCTATTATGTTGCGACCGAACATCGAAGAGTTTCCCCTCGGGCATGCGCGTGAAGCGCCAACGGTGCCCCGGTATATGACACTGGGAAACGCCCAAACTCGCCATCGGTTCCGTGAAGAACTATCCGACAACGACAACAATTCAATTCGCTCGACTACCGCCCTTGACCTTGCCAGCGTTGTAACCCTTATCGTTAAACCAGAGGAAAGTTCGTCGCCACAAATACGACGCGAATTTCCTGACATATTTGAGTTGTTGAAATTTCGTTCCCCTAAAGGTAACTGTTGAAAAATGGGCTCGATGTATCGAATCATACGCAAGAAATTGCTGATTCTGATCAGACTGGTGATCGTTGTATCACTGGCCGGATACTCGCTGTCCACGGCCACAGCAGCCATGCACGGTCAGGCATCCGATCCGTCGACAGTCATGTCGGAAAGCATGGAGCATGCCGACGCTCAAATGAGCGAACACGACCATCACGATCAAGTGTCTGCGGACGAGGATTCGTCAAAAGTCGTAAAGCAGGAGTGCTGCAAAGACTTCTGTGTCAGTATTGCGATCATAGCAAACATAGACACTTGGAATGGCCCTGTCGTTTCGTCGATCCATGCGTACCTGAACGACAGCGACGTCATTGGCGAACTCGTTCCTTTGCATCGCCCACCGAACATCTGAATAGGCTCAACCCGCCCTTGCGGGTCTGAACGTGCGTCTGCGGGCATAATTGGCTCGTCGCGCCGCTGACACCTCCTATTCGGATTACACCATGAACCTCAAAATTCTGGTGGTTGCCTTACCGCTTTTCGCGAGCGGTTGCGCTGCCACGTTGCCTCCTGAAGTCATCGCTTCGGGCGAAGTTGCCGACTCTCCGGCCGACGTTCGTCCAGTGACTTACTCCAGCCCTGTTTCGGGCTACACGCACCGCATCCCGGTCGATCCAAAACCATGGCGAAATCAGAATGATGCGCAAGCTCCCGAAGGAGACGCATCATGAATTTTTTCACTCTCAGATGTGCTGCGACCGTCGCAATTCCGCTCGTTCTCGGAGGATGCGTATCCTCTACGGAATACTCTGCCGCAACCGCGGGGTTTTCCAACGTTGCGAACAAGACAGCCGAGGCGACCGGAAAAGACACCGTCTGGGTGCAGAACCGCCAGGACGCCCAGTTGGTCTCAGGCCGGGTGAAGACGCTCCTCACGAAAAAGAACGTCGATGTCGAGACGGCGGTGCAGATAGCCCTCCTTAACAATAAGGGTCTTCAGGCCGCCTACGCCGATCTTGGAGACTCGTCAGCGGATGCCTGGCAGTCCACGATGCTTGTCAATCCGACGGTTGGTATTGGCCTGACGGGGATCGGCACTCCCGGTCTCGAAGCCTACAAGGCCATCGAAGGTGTCATCGCCACCAACATCCTCGCACTCGCGACCCACAAGCGGAACGTCGAAATCGCCGACGCCGGGTTCCAGAAGGCACAGCTTGCTGCTGCCGTCCGGACACTTCAGTTGGCGGCGGAGACCCGTCGCGCATGGATCACCGCCGTCGCCTCATGGGAAACGGTTGCCCAGCTCAGCCAGGCACAAGCTGCCGCGGACGCGGCTTCGGAACTGGCGAAGAAGCTTGGTGAAACCGGGTCCATGGCGAAGGGCGGTCAGGCCCGCGAGCATGTGTTTTACGCCGAACTGGCAGGCCAGACCGCCAAGGCAAGGCTTGAAGCCCGCCTCGCAAAGGAAGAACTGACACGTCTCATGGGTCTTTGGGGCTCGGATATCGACTACCAGATCCCCAATCGGCTGCCCCAGCTTCCCAAGGGACTTATCAAGCGGGACCTTATCGAAGCCGAGGCTTTACAACGTCGGGTCGACTTGCAGATGGCCAAGCTCGACCTCGACACCACCGCAAGATCTTACAAGCTGACGGAAGCAACACGCTACGTCACAGATCTTGAAATTCTATCCGGGTTCGAGACGGAACGCGAACTGGAAGACGGTGAAAAGAAGAAGGAGACGACCGGCAATGTCGAACTGGAATTTGTGATCCCAATCTTCGACAGCGGCAAAGCGCGGATGAGGAAGGGCGAACTGGCCTACATGCGGACGGCAAACCTGCTGGCGGAAAAGGCCGTGAACGTACGTTCTGAAGCAAGGTCCGCGTACCAGGCCTATCGGTCGAACTACGACATCGCCAGGCACTACCGCAACAGTGTCGTGCCGTTGCGCACCAAGATCGAGGAGGAATCCCTCCTCACTTACAACGGCATGATTTCCAACACGTTCGAACTTCTCGCCGACAGCCGGGAGAAGGTCAATTCGATCCTCCTCGCCGTCAATGCAAAACGCGATTTCTGGTTGGCCGAAGCCAATCTCGCACCGGCCATCTATGGCGGCGGTGCGGGTGCAGCAGGGGGTGAGACCGAGGTCGCAGCGGCCGCCGAAAGCGGCGGCGGTCACTGAAAAGGACAAGACAATGTTTAACAGAAGACAGATGCTCGGTGCTGGCGCGGCTCTCGTTTCAACCGCTGCATGGGCAAAGACCTCAAACATGGGGCTGCCGGAGGCGGCGCTCATGGAAACCGCCGAAACACAGACGCCAGTCAGACCGTCGTCAGGGCCAAACTATACCCCGGTCGTGACGCTGAATGGCTGGACCCTGCCACACCGCATGAACAACGGCGTCAAGGAATTCCACCTGGTCGCCGAACCCGTCGAGCGAGAAATGGCCGAAGGGATGACGGCGCATCTCTGGGGCTACAACGGCCAGTCTCCTGGGCCGACGATCGAAGCCGTCGAAGGCGACCGCGTTCGCATCTTCGTCACCAACAAACTACCGGAGCATACGACCGTCCACTGGCACGGCATGATCCTTCCATCGGGCATGGACGGCGTCGGCGGCCTGTCGCAACCGCACATCCCCGTCGGCAAGACCTTCGTCTACGAGTTCGACCTCGTGAAGTCCGGCACCTTCATGTACCACCCGCATTCGGACGAGATGGTCCAGATGGCGATGGGCATGATGGGGTTTTTCGTCATTCACCCCAAGGACGAGAAGTTCATGCCAGTGGACAGAGACTTCGTGTTTCTGCTGAGCGCCTATGACATCGATCCCGGAACTTACGTTCCGCGCATCATGGAAATGACGGACTTCAACCTCTGGGCCTGGAACAGCCGCATCTTCCCCGGGATCAGTCCACTCGTCGTTTCCAAGGACGACCGCGTGCGCGTCCGTGTTGGCAATCTGACGATGACCAACCATCCGATCCACATGCACGGTTACGACTTCGAGGTCACCTGTACGGATGGCGGATGGGTCAGGCCCGAAGCACGCTGGCCAGAGGTCAGCATCGATATCCCCGTCGGCGCGATGCGTGCCTACGAGTTCGACGCGAAATACCTCGGTGACTGGGCGATCCATTGCCACAAGTCGCACCACACGATGAATGCCATGGGGCATGATGTCCCGACGTTCATCGGTGTCGATAAAAAAACCGTCACGGAGAAAATCAGGAAAATCCGTCCGGAATACATGCCCATGGGTACAGCCGGCATGGCCGATATGGGCGAGATGGAGATGGAGATTCCGGAGAACACCGTCCCGATGATGACGGGATGGGGGAAGCACGGTCCCATCGAGATGGGCGGAATGTTCTCCGTCGTGAAGGTCCGCGAGGGTATCGCGGCCGACGATTACACCGATCCTGGCTGGTACGAAAATCCGCCTGGTACGCAGGCTTGGGAATGGACTGGCGAACTGCCCGATACGACCAAGGCCAAAGACGCAAAAACCCAGATCACGCCAAAACCAGTGAAACACGGCTGATCCTGTCTCCCAACCAACCAAAGGACAAGAGTATGAAAACTGCAATGATCGCACTGCTTCTGGGAGCGCTCGCCACTTCCGCGCTGGCCTCCGGCACCCATGAAGGAGGCCATGACGCGGCTATGGCTGTCGGTGAACCCGGCAAGAAGGCAGAGGCCACCCAGACCATCCGTGTCTCCATGAAAGAGACAGCCGACGGCAAGATGATTTTCACGCCAAACACTTTCAAGGTTCGTAAGGGCCAGACGGTTGTGTTCGCGATTAAGAACGCTGGCGAGTTGGATCACGAGTTCGTTCTCGATCAGGAAGAGAAGGTTATGGAGCACAAGGCCGTGATGGAGAAGTTCCCGGATATGGAACATGACGATCCTAATGCCATCCGCCTGGCTGCCGGAAAGTCCGGCGAGATCATCTGGAAGTTCACCAACGACGGCACCTTCAAGATCGCCTGCCTGGTTCCTGGCCACTACGACGCCGGGATGCACGGTGACGTGACAGTTGCCACAAAGTAACCCACGCAAGGAGAAATTGACATGACTTCATTTATCAAGTTCGCCGCGGCGACGGTACTTGCCCTTACAGTGGCTTCCGGGGTTTTCGCTGCTGAATTTACCAAGGGCACGGTCAAAAAGGTCGATGCCAAGACGAAAAAGGTCACCCTGATCCACGAGGAACTGAAGGACCTGGAAATGCCGGCAATGACCATGGTGTTCCGTGTCAAGGATGATGCAATGCTAGGGAAGCTCAAAGAAGGCGCAAAAATCGAGTTTGTGGCCGAGCGCGTCGAGGGCAACTTGACCGTCACGGAAATCAAATAAGTAATCGGGCCGAGCCTTCCACACGCTCGGCCCGATCAGATTCGCCTTGTGATCGTCAATTCGGTTGACCCACTCTGCTGCGTCTACGAGCGTTCCGTGCAAAAATCTGGTGGGTTTTAATGCGCCTGCTGAGCTTCCGTCTTCACTTGGGGGAATCCCACAACAACAGACAGGCCGGGGTCGTTGTCGAGCAGGTTAATATTCGCTCCGTGAAGACCCACAATGGCTTTGACCAACGTGAGACCCAATCCGGATCCGGCCGTCGTCCTACTCTTCTCAAGCCTATAAAAGCGATCAAAAACTCTCTCATGTTCTTCACGAGGAATTCCTGGACCGTTGTCGGAAATGCTCAGATAAATGGTATTGTCGTTGTTGGAAAGCGACAAAACGATCTTAGAGCCAGCTGGGGTGTGGCGCATTGCGTTAGCAAGCAAATTGGCCAACAACTGTTTAACCAAATCTGGATCGCCATCAATCCAAGCGTCAGAAATGCTGTTGGCAAGCGTGAGGTCGTAACCCGCATCCACGGCTATAGCTTCGTAAACCTCATAAATATCGCGAACCAATGATTTCAGATTGAAAACCCTGAAATTGGTAGTTCGACTGCGAGACTCAATCTGTGCAATTCGAAGAACAGCGTCAAATGTTTCAGCCGTAGACTTCAGTTCCACAAGAGCGATTTCGATACCGTTCTTCATATCACCAGGAACATCTGATTGCAGGGAGTCTTCGAGAATTAGAAACGTACGCGCAATTGGCGTTTTCAAGTCATGTGCAACGTCAGTGGTTACCTGCTTCAAAGTGATCACGCTCGATTCAAGCCTTGTCAAAGCGACGTTAACTTCAGTGGAAAGGACATCAATTTCATCCATACGAGGGGAAATCGGAAGGCGCTTAAAGAGGTCGCCATGCCCGATTTCATGCGCAATGGTAGAAAGAACGAAAATGCGCCTACGAGTTCGATGAGCAAGAATCGAAGCTCCGGTCATTCCAACGCCCAAGATTATTGCGGTTGCCCATCCAAAACTTATCAGGACGATTCGAGCAAGTTGATCCGTGTCGCCGTAGCTAATTCCGACAACCAGGTCATACTCTCCCAGCGGTCCTCGGAACAATTTGTAGTGAGGTGCACTTTCGTGTTGATTATTAAATCGAAAGGTTGAAAGGCCTATTGGCACATCCGAAAATTTGGCGTTTCCGGCAACAAGGTCGTCTGTGGCACCTCGCAACGTATACAAAGTCTCTTCACCCCTAACAGCGGGACCATGACTTTCAATCATTTGAACGGCCCCGTTCAGACCGCGCGCTTCGTAGGCTGACGCGATCTCGCGATACCGTTCCATGACGTTAGAATTCAGTCGGTCGTCCAAAAATTTGACAACCATTTGATAAGCTACGATGTTCGCAATCAGGTACGCAGAAACAAAAAGTGAAATGTAGATAATAGCAAGCCTGACGGCAGTACTCTTGAGAAAACTACCCGCGAGCATGCAACGTGTATCCAGTGTTTTTGACGGTATGCAAAAGTGATGTGCTGAAAGGCTTATCTATTTTTGCCCGGAGCCGGCTGATGTGCGTCTCGACGACTGAGCTTTGAGGATCAAAATTGAAGTTCCATATTTTTTCAAGAAACATCGTTTTCGTGAGCACTCGTCCCTCGTTCCTCATCAGTAATTCAAGCAATGAAAACTCTCGCGGCAATAGTTCAATGAGTTGTCCGGCACGTGAAGTAGTCCTAGCGACGAGATCCATTTCAAGGTCGCCGACCCTCAGCTTGGTCTTCTCAGCGGCAATCGGGGGGCGCCGAACGAGGGCGTTTATACGAGCGACTAATTCCGAAAACGCGAACGGCTTAACCAGGTAATCGTCACCCCCGGCTTCAAGACCCTCCACCCTATCATCCACGCCACTCATTGCCGTCAGAAACAAGACAGGGGTACGCACTGATGCTGCACGCAAACTTTTGACAAGGTTTAAGCCGTCGAGGCCGGGAACCATTCGATCAACAATTAGAATATCATAGCGCGTGTCCAAGCCTGCTGAGAGCCCCTCACGACCATCCCCAATGCAGTCTATCGAATGCCCAGCGGAACTTAAGCCCTTTACAAGGTATTTTCTCGTCGTTTGGTCGTCTTCGATGACCAGTATCTTCATGCCACCCGTCAATCTTTTTCTTTTAGCACAGCGCCTTACACCTGCAGTCAACGCGATGTGATTGGGGCTTTCTTACGGCAGATTATTGGCGAACTGATTACAAATTTGTATATCACGAGACAGGTGACTGAAAAGCAGACGCTCTATCCTATTGTTGCTGCAGGTCGCAGTTCAAAATAAGGATGTTAGTCATGATCAAAAAAATCATCATTTCTGTAGCTGCTGTGCTCGCCATCGCTCCGACAGCGTTCGCCTATACTACCCTGGATAAGGCGGCCTCACCAATGACCCGTATTATGCAGGGACATGGAACACCAGGGGAAACAGCGTCGTCTATGTCGAATCCTGATGTCAGCGTCCGCGTTTTGGAAAGCGGCAAGATAGAGCGTACAAACAGCCGCTATGGGACTGTGGCAATCATTGACCCAAAAGCAGAATCTCTCAGGGGTAACCGCAGGTAAACACTCGATATCCCACGCTTGCATTACGGTCGAGACCCCGAATACGTCCAACGCTTCTGAACAACGTAATGCGAATTGCTACTCTTTATGAAGGACGTGCGAATCGATATCGACTTCTCACTCTCCAACCCAACACATCAGGGTAATTCCATGAAAATTTTACTTGCAGCAGTTCTTACTGCTTTCTTCTCTGTTCCCGCGCTGGCCTCCGGCACCCATGAAGGAGGCCATGACGCGGCTATGGCTGTCGGTGAACCCGGCAAGAAGGCAGAGGCCACCCAGACCATCCGTGTCTCCATGAAAGAGACAGCCGACGGCAAGATGATTTTCACGCCAAACACTTTCAAGGTTCGTAAGGGCCAGACGGTTGTGTTCGCGATTAAGAACGCTGGCGAGTTGGATCACGAGTTCGTTCTCGATCAGGAAGAGAAGGTTATGGAGCACAAGGCCGTGATGGAGAAGTTCCCGGATATGGAACATGACGATCCTAATGCCATCCGCCTGGCTGCCGGAAAGTCCGGCGAGATCATCTGGAAGTTCACCAACGACGGCACCTTCAAGATCGCCTGCCTGGTTCCTGGCCACTACGACGCCGGGATGCACGGTGACGTGACAGTTGCCACAAAGTAACCCACGCAAGGAGAAATTGACATGACTTCATTTATCAAGTTCGCCGCGGCGACGGTACTTGCCCTCACAGTGGCTTCCGGGGTTTTCGCTGCTGAATTTACCAAGGGCACGGTCAAAAAGGTCGATGCCAAGGCGAAAAAGGTCACTCTGATCCACGAGGAACTGAAGGACCTGGAAATGCCGGCAATGACCATGGTGTTCCGTGTCAAGGACGATGCAATGCTCGGGAAGCTCAAGGAAGGCGCAAAAATCGAGTTCGTGGCAGAGCGCGTCGAGGGCAAGCTGACCGTCACGGAAATCAAATAAGTAATCGGGCCGAGCCTTACACACGCTCGGCCCGTCCGACCTCGTTCTCAGGATCGACGAATCTCGATCGTGCCCGCATGGATCAATGAATCAGAAATCAACACCGTTCGGCAAAAATGCTGCCACCCGGGAAATACGATCGGCGTCTCTGCGGTTCGTGGTGCTTTTCATCCTGTTCGCCAACCTCGTGTTCGGCGATGGCCTCGCCAGCTTTACAACGCACGTCCTCGTCAATTCGGTCTATCTGATTGTCAGTGTGGCATCTGTGGCGACGGCGGTTTATTTCCCCCAAAAAAAGTATTTCGGCCCCCTTTTCGTGATTCTTGATGCAGCCTTGGTCGTGGTGGTTCTCTATGAACACATTCTAGCAAATCCGATTACCCAAGATCACAACCTTACGACATCAAGCCTGGTCGTGGCGTTCATCCTCCTGAACCATGTGGCCCTAAAACTTGATCGCTTGTTGATCGTCGCGTTTTCGATAATCGTAGTGTCGGCATGGGTACTTATGCTTGCCCTTATGGCAATGCGTCACCACGCCAGTACGCCCGGAACCCTGCTGACGAACTTCTTCAACCAGGACCTTGGTCTAACTATAAGTTTTGCGTTCACTGCGCTGGCCGTCTATCTGTTGGCGCGTGATCACGACCGCACCGTCAGACAGGCATTGAGGATTGAGGAGAAGCGTATGAACCTCTCACGCTTCTTCTCGCCTACGGTCGTCGCCGATCTTCAGACTGCCAGTGCCAACCTTGATCTCGAGCGGCGTGACGCGGCGATCATGTTCGTTGATATTCGCGATTTCACGTCATATGCGGAAAGCGCTCCCGCACGCGAGCTCGCACGCGTCCTCGGTGAATATCGGCACATCGTCGCCGGCACTGTGTTCGCCTATGGCGGGACGGTTGACAAGTTCATCGGCGATGGCGTGATGGCGGTGTTCGGGCAACCGAAACCGAAGCCAGACGATGCGCAGCGGGCATTGGCCTGCGCGTTGTCTTTGACTGCGGCGCTTGCCGAGTGGCGCAACGACAACATCGGCAGGGGCGGCCCCTGTCTGAACGCGGGGATCGGCCTTCACTATGGTACCGTTCTCGGTGGTGTCATTGAAAGCGGCTTCCATGACGAGTTCACCGTGATCGGGGACGCCGTCAATGTCGCTCAACGCCTGGAGTCTCTGGCCAGCCTTTTGAAATCGCCACTCGTAGTCTCGGACCGCATAATCGAAGAGGTCCCGGGTATGTTTGGGGCCGATGATTGGGTTTACACCAATAGCGTCAGTATCCCTGGAAGGAAGGCGTCAGTCAACATTGCCTATATCCGTCGCTCTCCCAATCTTGCATCGCCAGCAGGCTATGAAACCGGGGACATGCATACCGATTTCAAAAGGTCTTCTTTCCAGTCGCGTCCAACAATACCGCTCGTTGAAATGTAAACCACACCACCAACGAGGACTTTGCCAGGGCTATCACATTCACACGGACGTCGTCATGGCTTCCTTAATCGATGTACTTGATCGAACCCGCACACATCGAAGTCGTAGTCCAGAGCGAACACAGTCTGTATCGAGGTTAAGTCAGATCGACGGTTTTCATCGCCTTGGAAATGAGACATGAAATGGTGGCCGCTCTGCCGAATGGGCCTGGATACGCGGTCAGTCTTCCTCGCCCCAAAGTTCGTCTGTGAACTTCTTGTGATCGATCGGCGCGAACGGACCCAACTCCCGCGCCATAGCAAGAGTTTTGGCAAGCCTCTCCTGAACTGGCCGCGTCTGATCGCCTGACCCGGATTTGGCGGCGTTGCGCTCGCTGAAATAATCCGAGAGCAACTCCGTAGCCTCCCGGTCGGTGATAATGCCTTTTCGCCGTAAGGTGACAACCAGATCGTCCACCGGATCTGACGGAACTTCGGCATCCGAGAGGCGAGCAACGTGATCTGCCCAATCATCAAAAGGTAGCCGCTCCGCGACAATACCGTGTTGCGTGGCCAGCGCGTATATCCGGCTCTCTGCCGCACCCGCTTCGGTACTCATTTTGATCCTCCCACTACTGCTCCGACCTGGGCTCGACCGTGATGGTGCAGCGCTGTTGCTTCTTTGTCTTGGCGGCAGCTTCAACGCATACTGTCAGCTCCTCCTGATTTTCCCGAACGAGATCGTTGGCCGCCATGAGGCTGCGCCAGCTCCCGGGGCTTCCCGATCGCATCAACGAAATCCCCGCCTCCCAGCGATCGGCATTCATGACGGTGGCCGCAATGATGGCATCGACCGATCCGGGCAATAGACGCGGCCCGAGAGCCAGAAAGACCGCGCCCATGATGATGCCCCCCATCGCAGCGCCAAGCAACCACCGGTCCTGTTGCCGGCGTTGGCGGGCACCTCTGACGTAACCCTCGATATCGGATGATGCTCCCTGCAGTATGCGGCCCCGGTCCTCAATCACCCGGCCGACATTCGCCGAAATCCTCTCGGCAACGCTGTCGAACATGCGAGCATAATGCTCTGGGCCGTTTTTCAAAGCAGGCGATTTCTCGATCGCTGCCAGATGCTCGGCAAGCACGACCTGGTTCTCCATGATCTGGCCAAGGTCTTCGCTGTAATCGAGGGGCTGCTGGAATTTCTCGAACTGCTCGAAAGCGGCTTCCACGCCCTTGCGGATGACGACCATTTCACCGCCGGTATCGCGAGCCAGCTTCTCGATCGCCCGGCGCAAGGCCTCGAACGCCGCCGCGGCCTCATCGATCTCGCTGGCTTCCAGCTGCTCATGGTCGTCATTGCTGTCCGTCATTCCGTCCGCTCCTATCGTTCAAGCCCCTGACTACGCCCGCGCGAAAGCTGCTGCTCCATGGCGTTGGCAATGTTCTGTCCTTGGCCGACATGCTTGATGCCGATTTCTTGCGCGCGGCTGCGCACGATGGATTCCACCGGTGGATCCCGCTCGATCGCACCAGTGACCTGGCGCATCTGCCCCTCGACATTGCCACGCGCCTCATCGTGTTGCCAGCCACGCAGGCCCTGACGCTCTTCCTGCAACTCCTGCCAGCGATGGATCAGCCTATCGGCGCGCACGGTTGGATCGGCCTGGGCGGCTTTTTCCCTTTCCACGCCGGCAACGAGCTCGCCGACGCGCTCCCGGCCGGAAAGCTCCTTCATGGCGCGGCTGGCCTGCGGATCGTACTGCATGGCCGAGATCATCAAACTGGACATGCCTGACCGCTGCTGATCAAGCCCAAGGCAGGCTTGCCGGAATTCGGTTTTCTGGCTCTCCAGAACCGGAAGGCCTTGGCCGTCCATCTTGTCCATCGCGGTCCAGGCGCGAGCGAAGCGGTCGACTGGTTGCTCAAATCCCGACGGCTGACGAATGCGGTTAGTCAGCGCATCAGGCTCGGGTGCGGCCTTCCTGCTTTCCAGTCCGTCATCCCGCTCCTGGGAGGCGCTGCGATTGGCATTAAGCTTGAGACCGGCAAACATGCTGCGCTTGGAAGCTTTCGGCTGCGCGCGGTCCTCGCCCCCCTCCACTCTCTCTTGAGCAGGTTTGGGTTCTCCCGACGTGCCGCGTCCGAGCTTCAGCCCTGACAACATGCTGCGGCGCTGTGGCTGCTGGTCGGGAGTGATGCCCTCGCCCCTCGGATCAGGATCGGCCCGCGAGGCAGTCCGCTCCTCGTAAGCAGAACGCTCGCTGATGGACCGATCCTGAACCTCCCGCACACGATGGGCCGTACGGGAAGAGTTTTCCTGCCCCAGCTTTTGGGCAGGAGCAAGTTCGATCTCGCTGCGAACCCCGAACTGCTCGGCAATGTCGCGCCGCTCGGCAAAGTCGCGTGTGTAATCCAGTGTCGTTTCCTTCGCCCCGGATCGCGACAGACGACTTTCAAGCTGCGCATAGGCCAGCTCGCCGGCATCCTGCACCTTCCATGAATTCCGCTCGGCTGTCTGGCCATTTGGCAACCGCACCGTCTCCGATCCGACATGTTCCAGTCCGATCCTTGCACCGATCTCCGGCGCGGCCTCTTTCATGGCCTGCTCAAGACCGACACCCCATGTGGTGTGACGTTGCCTCTGGTCGTTTTCCAACGTCACGAAATAGCTGTCCCGGTTCCCGGCCTTGTGTTCGTAAGGAGCAACGCCATGCTCAACCAGCTTGCCAGCATTTCGGCCAGCGAACTCGTCTTGTGCCGCATAGAGCTGCGCACCATCACGATGGCGGGTCATGGCGACATAGGTCAGGTGCCGGTCCATCGTCCCGGACGCCAGCACGAAGGCGCGATCGACCGTCGCCCCCTGATTTTTATGAATCGTCGTCGCGTAGCCGTGATCAAAGCTTTGGTAAGTATTGGTGTCTATCCTGACGAAACCGGCTTCTACGCCCGGTTCGGCACTTTTGCCGTCGAGCTCGACATGTATTGCGGTCGGCTCGACGGCAGCTACCTTCCCCAACATGCCGTTCTTGACACCAAGATCGCGATCATTCTGCAGGAATACGATGCGGTCGCCCTCGGCAAACTCACGCTTGCCGTCATCGGTCTGGTAGCTGAAAGCTTTGGCGCTTTCCGGCTCGCCAATGGCTTTTTGACCTCCAACACCGTCACCGGCGCGCGCACGCGCCAACTCGCCACGATCCTGCAGCTCGCTTCGAATGCCATCATTGATCGCCCGCACGTCGACGCGGCGATGCGCCATGGCGACACGGCTGCCCTCCGGACGCTGCTCACGATCGGCAAGATAGTCGCGCACGATCGCCGCTCGCGTCTCATCCCGGTCAGCCTCAAAGTGAATGTTCCCGTTATCCCGGTACGCCGCCAACCCTTCAGCGGTCTTGTGAGTGGCGAAGGCAACAGAAGCCTCCCGCTGCCAGTCCTCGCGCTGACGGCGAATGTCGGTAAGTTCTGCATGGCCGATCTTCTCGGCGATGGCGCGGAAGGGTGCGCCTGCCCCGATCGCCTGCAGCTGCTCATGGTCGCCAACAAGAACGATCTTTGCACCGCGCTGCTCCGCCTCTCCGATGAACCGGGCGAGCTGTCGGCTTCCCACCATGCCGGCCTCATCGATGACAAACACGTCGCCGCGGCCCAGCTGCCGCTTCTCGTTCTGCCAGTTGATATCCCATGACGCCAATGTACGACTCTGGATGCCGGATGCCTCCTCAAGCCCTTCGGCCGCCTTGCCCGAAAGTGCTGCGCCATGAACCGTATAACCCTGAGCCTCCCACGCCTCGCGCGCGGCATCCAGCATGGTGGATTTTCCAGCGCCAGCGAAACCGACAACAGCCGCGATCCGCTCCGGCCCGGTGATATGCTCGATGGCACGCCGCTGCTCGTCAGATAGTCCCGGCGCTGGCCCTGCCTGTGAAGAATGATAGCCGAAGGCCGCCTGAATGGCTCTGTCCTGCTTCTCAAGCGAGCGATCGACATGATGACGATCAACGTCATGGCTTCGCGCCCGTTGCAACATATCCGCGCTGCGGGCCATCGCCCCTTCCGTCTCTACCATTTCCCGCGTCGAATACCGCGCAAGCGAAACCTCGCCAGTCTCCGGATCGCCGCGCTCGCCCTGCAGTTCCACAAGAGACTTTGACGCCATCACCGACGCGAATGCATTCTGGAATTCCTGCGGGTCGCCGTCGATGTAACGATGCAGTGTCCGCGCAATGTCGTGCCGGTCAAACACGCTCTTCTCATTACTGATCAGCGTCAGAACCTGTTCCGGCTTCTCCCGAATCAGATCGGCATTTCGCTTCGCTGCATCCTCATCCAGACGCGACCGCGAAACCGACAAACCCTTGCGCTGCATCTGTGTCGCATGCACGCCCATATGCTCTGTCGGCTCGATCTCGATCCCTCGTTCCGAATGCGACCGATGATCGATCCGCACATCCAGACCAGCTTCCGCCAATTCCCGGTTCGCCATTTGCTCCCAGGAACGCCGTACATCGACAAGCTGCATCTGCGTCGTCGGGAGGTCGCGCGGCAGCAACTCCTTATTGGCAAGCTCCATATAGGTCTTCGCGCCAAAGCCCCGCTCGTCCACCTGCCTCGTTGTCATCAACACATGTGCATGATGGTTGCGAACGTCGCTCGCCGAATGCGGCGCATGGATCGCAAAATCTACCGCAGCACCATAACGATCCGCCAGATCCTGCGCGAACTCCCGCGTCAGCTCCAGACGTTTTTCGGAATTGAGCTCATGCGGAAGCGCCAACACGAATTCTCGAGCGACACGCGCGTCAACGCGTTTCTCTGCTGCCTCCGCTGCATTCCACAACGCCGAACGATCCTGCGCCCATTCCGCAGTCACCCCTTCGGGCAATATAATCTCTGAATGCTTGACGCCGTCACGCCTCGAATAATCATGCGTCAGCCCGTCGCGCTCGTTGGTGATCTTCTCGGCTGCACGATAAGCGATCGCCGCAACGGCGCTTCGGCCGGACGAACGGGAGATAACAGACATCTGGCAATAGAAGATGGCCAATACTGTTTCCCCTTTCTCGCGTTAGCTTCCGCATAAGCGGCGTTGGGTTGTGCAACAACCCGTATATGCGCCCTTATCATTCGTCCGCTACGCTACCTCAAGCTTTCGGTGTGGCGCAAGTGGAAAGCCCAAATCAAAGCCGGAGAGCTCCATATGCAGAAGCGTTTAACTCAAGACGGAAGAAGAGCTTTCGAACACACGTAAAGAATCTCGCTCGCTGGCTATTGACGAGATATCGATTTTCGAAGTCCCATTGAGACACGCCAGCGATCAATAGCCTGGTGCAACACGGAGACGATCGGATGAAAACAGACCTACCCCAACGACCCACGCCAATGTGGCCGACATATCTCGCACGCCTCGCCGCACTGGCGACGTTCATCGGCGGTCCATTCGCAGCGAAGGGCCACGGCTATCTTATCGAGGTCGCGGAAGAATGGGGCCTCGCTTTTGGAATATCCGGATGTCTGGCGCTTCTCGTCGGAAATCTGGTGATGCACTGTTTCGAATGGCTGGTGAACGCTCATCGTGACAGCGTCGAAACCCGGAGCCGCTTCAACTTCGGAATCATGATGCTCACGGCTGGTGTGTTCGCCGTCAGTCTTGCAACCTTCGTCGTCCAATGGCAAAAAGCCTGATCATGGCAACGACAAAGCTGCGATACCGGACTTGGGAAACAGCAAGGACGTTGCCAAAGCGACAGCACGGATGAACACCCGTGCTGCTCACTACGCGAGGCGATTGATGAACGATAACAGCCCTGCCGAAACACTCTCCGAAATCCAGATCCTCGATGGCGATGAACAGCTCACCGTCATCTGTAGCCACGAGGCGGACGCTGATCTTGTCGAACTGGCAGCACGGCTTCTGCGTGCCAATTCCAATCTCGCCCATATTGAAATGCGAGATCTCAGTGGCAGCATAATCCTCGCCTATCGCGGTGAACATCCGGAAGGGAAGTTTTCGCTATGAGCTCCGAGACACTCGCTCTTCTCATCGATGGTGACAACGCTTCAACAAAAATCATCAGTGGACTGCTCCCAGCGGCCGCCATCTATGGAGAAAGCTATGGAAAATGATCTCGACCGTATTTCTAATGACCTGGTCAAATCGCTGCAACATAACGACCTGACCGATCTTGGCGCAACGATCGGTGACTTAGCCTTGGATAGCGTGATCAGTTCTGGCGCTTTGGATGGAGTTCCAGTCGTCGGAACGATGGTGAACATTGCACGTAGCGGAGCTGCTATTCGCGACCTCCTCTTCCAACGGAAGGTTATTGCCTTTCTCGCTAGCTTTGCAAAAGAGAGCGACCCTACGTCCAGGGAAGACTTCGTACGGAAGATCGAGGAGCAGGATCAGGGGCATCGCTTTGGCGAAACGATCCTCCTTCTTATTGAGCGCATGGACGATCTCTCTAAGCCCGTGATCGTCGGGAGGCTGATGGCAGCCGCTGCGCGGGGAGACATGTCTCTGAAAGAAGGATTGCGATTGAGTAAAATTGTCGATCGCGCATTTGTAGAAGATCTTGTTGTGCTCCCTGACCTCATCGACACCAAGGTGCAGCCCGATGAGGCAGTCGCGGACGCGTTGTTCTCGGCCGGACTTTTGAGCAATGATGGCATTGACGGTGGTACCTACCAGAGTGTGGAAGAAGGCGGGGAGCCCGGCGGTACGATCTACTCCCGGAACCGCTATGCCCGGCTACTCATAGAATTTGGTCTGTCTTCCGGGAAAAAACCCTGACCATGGTCGGCAGATTCATCGCAACGAAATAAAAGGATCCACCATGGCTCGTAAATCGATAGAGGAACGCCTGGCACAACTAGATGCGCAAAAAAAGGCCTTGCAGCAGCGGCTTGCCAAGCAGGAACGCAACAACGACACGCGCCGCAAGGTGCTGCTCGGGGCGCTCGTCCTGCACCGCCTCGAGAACGGCAAGGATGAATTCTCAAAGAACCTGGGTGAATGGCTGCGACGCGAACTACCCGGCTTCCTCACCCGCGATCTCGACAAGGCGCTGTTTGCTGATCTCCTGAGCGTGCCAAGCTCTGCGCCCAACTTGATGGAAGAGGAGCGCATCCCATGAGATTGGTCAAAGCTTATACCGCGATGTTCCGCAGGGCCTTCACAAGTCCGGGTTGGGCGCTATCCGCTTTGATCTGGACGGCTTTTTCGAAGAAGGGGATAAAGTTTCTAGTCATCTACTTCTTTGCCATCATTGCTGCCGGCATATGGCTTGGTGGCAAGATGGGTGAGATGGGCTTTGAACCAAAATCGCTAGGGGCGACGGTTTTCGACATTGCGTTTACGTTGAGCATTCCCCTCTTGCCGCTCATCATTTTTGCCCCGCTTGTGTTGCTTCATTTTGGAGACGAACCGAGTGACACGCACGGCTCTGCCCGTTTCGCCACCGCCAAGGAAGTGGCTCCCCTCACCCGCGCCGATAGCGGCCTGCTGATCGGCCGCGACAGCAAGACGGGCAAGTTGCTCCGCTACGAGGGGCCAGCTCACCTGTTGACCATGGCTCCGACACGAACAGGCAAAGGCGTCGGCACGATCATTCCGAACCTGCTAACTGCTGATCGATCGGTGATCTGCATCGACCCCAAGGGCGAAAATGCCAGAATAGCCGGACGCGCCCGTGAGAAGTTCGGACCAGTCCATATCCTTGACCCCTTCGGTGTCGCGGGCAGGCCCTCGGCCGCCTTCAATCCACTCGATGCTCTCGACCCCTATGGCATCGACGTCGCGGAAGACGCCAGTACACTTGCAGATGCTCTCGTTTTCGATGAACCAGGAATGGCGGGCGAAGCGCACTGGAACGAAGAGGCCAAGGCCCTGATTGCCGGACTGATCCTCAAGATTGTCGCGGTAGAACCACCGGGTCGTCGTCATCTGGGGACCCTGCGCGAATACCTGACGCTCGCACCGGACAGCTTTGCAGCCCTCCTGAAGCGAATGCAGGACAGCACCGACATCAATGGTCTGATCGCCCGCGCGGCCAATCGCCACCTTGGCAAGTCCGATCGCGAGGGTGCCGGCGTGCTATCGGCGGCCCAGCGCCACACCCACTTCCTCGATAGCCCCCGAATGACGACAGTCCTCGGACGCTCAGATTTTACATTCGCTGATCTGAAAACACGCAACGCCACGGTATTTCTGGTGTTGCCGCCCGACCGACTTTCTACCTACTCCAGATGGCTGCGCCTGCTCGTCACCCAAAGTCTAACCGATATGGCCCGCGATCCGGCAAGGCCTGCTGTGCCTGTCCTATATCTGCTTGATGAGTTCGCAGCTCTCGGCCACCTTGCTCCCGTAGAGCGTGCTATGGGCCTCATGGCCGGATACGGCGTCCAACTCTGGCCGATCCTGCAAGATGTCCACCAGCTACGCGCTACGTACGGACAACGCGCCGGTACATTCCTGTCGAATGCTGGGGTCCTTCAGATTTTCGGCGTCAACGATCACGACAGCGCCCGCCTGGTCTCCGATCTGCTCGGGCAGGAAACGGTTGTTTTTCAAACTATGGCGCGGGCGCTAGATTCACAAAATTCCGGTATCTCCGTCAGCCAACACCACACGGCCCGACCGCTCCTCACCCCGGATGAGGTGCGCAACTTGCCGCAAAATCTCGAACTGCTGTTCCTTGCCGGCCAACGGTCGATTGTCGCAGCCAAGCTAGCCTATTATGCTGATCCCGAGTTCAAGGGTGCGTTCGATCCGGCATGAGCGACGAAACTGCGGATCTGGCGGAAACTCTCGCGTTCACGATCGGCGTCATTCTCCAAAGTGACGCCGATAAACGGCGACATATCGCACAAGCTTACCAGGAGGCCCGGCAGATGGTGGAGACCATCCCATTCGACAATGGTGATGCCCGGCCGAAAATCATTGCCTGTCTGGAGCGATTTGAGATCTACAAGGGTATGGAGAACGTTGCCTGCGCAGGGTGGATGCTCGCGGCGCTTCAGGAGCGGGTGAACGAGCGAAACCTTTCCGGCTGGCGCAGATTCCGGAAGGTTATCGATAGTACCGTGAAAATGCTGCCCTTGCCCAAACCAACAGTGCATTAAGGACATCAACAGTTCGGACAGTGTCAAACCCTTGAGTGCAACACGCTAGCTGCTCTAGAGGGATTCAGAGATTGGCAGGCCGTCTGATCGTGTCCCGGTAGTCTTCGCGGCTGATCTCGCCTTGAACGTATTTCTCGGTGCATTCCTCGAGAAAAGCATCATGGACATAACCTTGCCGGATGTTCATCGCGCGAGCCTGATCGGCCGCGCTACGGCGACGTTTAATAGCTTCCGGTGATCGATCCGGGCCAACTTGTTGCAAGGCAATCTCCATTTGTCCGATGCTGATTTGTACCACGGAATGCGTTTTTACTCAATGGATCGAGCCTCCACGCAGACAGGCCAGGCTATGGCTGAGGTTGCCGGACCTTGTCGCCGAAGCAAGTCCGCCTGGGCGAACATAAGAACTGGAGCCTTATGCCGATCTGCTCAACGAGCTGATGAAGCGCAGCATTCAGGCCGCAATAGACAATCCCCGACCAGGCATTACAGCCGAAGAAATGGAGCGCCTGCGCCCGAGATACGAAAAGCTTTTGCCGGAGCCGACTAGATGGGAAAAGCGGACCCGGCGCTGACGCTCCGGGGCATTGTCACTGGACAGCCCTCCGGCTCTCTACGGCCCAACGGATCAAGAGCGTTCGCCTACGGGCCAGAGCGGCTGCGCCGCTAAAGGGCATCAGGCGATAGCTTGAAGCCTCTTCTTCTGGACCACAGTCAACAACCGCATTGCGGATCCTGCCGGCCTTTCATGAACACGCTTACTCGGGCTTATGTCGATGCAAGGCATCCATGGCGCGTTCGATAGTTTCTGCGAGGGTGATTTCATGCTGATCTGCATAGGCATGAATTGCGTCGATGGTATTCCCGCGAAGCCGCGTAGCGAACTGCTCGGTTCGACCGGTCTTACGCCGCACTCTTCGTGCGGGTCTTACCTGATTGGACGCAACTGGCTCCGTTGCTTTCGGGGTCTCGCGAAAGCCTGCCGCACGGGTTGCCTCCTTTACCGCCTTTGTATCAACTGGCGGGGCTGGTGGCGTTTCCAAATCACCAAAATCTAACGTCGCGCGTTTTTTTTCATCCCCAGTCATGCGCCCCCTCCCCTCAAGGCATTGATGACGGCCTGCGCATAGTCCCGCGCATTTTCCCTTGCACTTTTCAAGCCAGACACATCGCTCGTTTCTAGATCTTGAAGCGTCCCCCCGACGGAGAACAATGTTCGATACGCGGCTCGATCTATCAGCGTAGCCGGGAGTACCGGGATGGCAGCGCCAGTGAATTGCTGTTCAATATCGCGAGCTGTGCGTTCACGGATGGCTGGAGGAACTCGCGTGAAGAAAACGCGATAGGGAATTTCCCGATTTGCGACCCTCCACATTTGCCGTACCAGTTTGACCGATTTTGCAGCTTCTGCAGCGTCAAGAACAGAACTTTGTAGCGGGATTAACACCAAATCTGACCGCGCTACAGCAAAACCGATGCGGTCGGTGGCGGTGCCTTCAAGGTCAACAATCACAAAATCTGAGGTAGCCCGGGCATCTTCGATAGTGTCAATAATGGTTTCTGCCGAGTCATCCATCACGACGCGCAGGTTTTCAGGTAACGGCCGTAGTCGCGACCATGCATCCAATGGTTTGTTAGGGTCAGCGTCGATCAATACGACCTTTCGCCCAGCGGCGGAAAATTCGCTAGCCAAGACGACGGCAGATGTTGTTTTACCAACGCCGCCCTTGCTGGATACAAGAGATATCACAGGCATAAAACCTCCATAAGCTGATTTCTAGCAGCATACTAGCTTCTAGCTCTTTACAAGCGGTAAACTAACACGATTGCAATCAGATTATAAATAGCTAGATGCTAGATATCTGCTAACATTTTCTGGCATTCGGTGCGACAGCTTCGGCGTACCGTTGCGACTTGAGCACCATAGTGCTTTGCACTATAGTGCATTGAACTAGGGAGACGACGTGCAGATTTACAAGACGAAGATTTTTGCCCGTTTTGTGCGCCGGGAAAACGTCCCTGACGAAAGTCTTATCGACGCAACGTACCGAGCTAATCAAGGTTTGATAGATGCCGATCTCGGTGGTGGCCTCATCAAGCAAAGGGTTGCTCGCCCTGGGCAAGGGCGAAGCGGCGGGTATCGAACGATACTGCTTTTTCGAGCAGGGGACATTGCCATCTTTCTCGCAGGCTTTGCGAAGAGCGAGCGTGCGAACATTACCGATGATGATCTCGAAGACCTGAAAACAATCGCCAAACAATGGCTCACAGATCCAAAACGTATCGAAAAGGATCTTGCCGCTGGAATTCTGAACGAGGTGCAACATGACAACGAAGGCTAAGACGCCATCCCGGCTAAGACTCGAAATCCTTGAGCTTGCCAACGAAATGCGTGCAAACGACACCCTGGATGAGGCCGATTTCCGTAAAATCACGTTGCGTGAATTCGCGGAGGCCGCCCCGACGGCCGCTCCCCTTACGGCAGATGACATCAGGGCGCTGCGGGAAGACGCGCACATGAGCCAGGCCGTATTTGCGAAATACCTCAATCTGACCGCTGGCCACCTCTCCCAAATGGAGCGTGGCCTGAAGCGGCCCACCGGCCCGGCCTTGGCACTGCTGAATGTGATCCGCCGCAAAGGCATAGAAGTGGTTCTATAATGGTCGCCATGACGACCCGTATCCGTTCAACATTCCCGGATTTCCCCCTTCTTCCTTTTTCAAAAGCCATCCGACATTTGCCGCGAATGCGGTTTTTGCGGTTTTGGTCTATGTCGGTGCAGTGCCGGCTCGCAGTTGCGCGGGCCGGAACCGTCGCAGGGCTGCGTGAGCAGCCCGGACGGCGACGTCCGTTTATCTTTCTCTATCTTTAATAGAACTAGATGGGGATTCAGTCTGTCTGGCGGACTCACGTAAACTGATTGATCTGCCAAGCCGTGCAAGAGCCTGTCCCAGGGGATTGTCGCCAATCTCGAACAAGGCCAGTTCATTCATGGGGAGGCTCTTACGATGGGCGTCGATTTCGGCAGCTCGCACCTCAATGGCATGCGCATGATCCTCTGGTGGCGGAGGGGCTATGCCCATACGGCCAAGAAGCCGCAAGGCGCGCGCTGGCAGGGACAGGCGATAAGCATTGCTAGTCTGCTGAACCTGCGGGCCGCGACCTTGGTTGCCGGTCGGGATGTAGCGCCGGAGCCAGTCGAGGAACCCATGCTGGCGTAAAGCCTTCAGCGCCCGCACGATCGCATCACGCGAACGCCTGAGATAGCGCATCAGGGTCTCGATCGATGGATCGAGCCTGCCTGTTCGGAAGTTCACGAGATTGGCGAACAGCTCCAGCAATTCGATCGCCACGCCGCCGAGCGGACCATTGCGGGATCCCGGCTGTCGGCCAGCCAGTTCGTAGCGTCGTGCCGCCAGCACGATCTTACGAACGTCCTGGCTATTGGTGCGCCGCCAGAAGACGGCTTCGCACTTTCCGGCCGCGCGGGATTGTCTGCGAACGGGCGTGCGCTCGCGCTCGGCCGGTGCTCCTGTGAGCACGGCCCCTAATTGTTCAAACATGGTCTTTCGTCCCCTTCGTGAAGGGGCATGCACACGATGGAAAAAGGACAAAGAAATAGCGTTCTCGCAAGAGACACCTCTTGCGAGTTTAGAACCATTCGATTAGGATGAAGGTCAGCTAAACCCTGCTAAAGTTTAGACCTCATCCGATTTGTCCAAAATCCAAAACCCCTTGCCGCGTCAACGGCGAGGGGTTTTTGGCTTATGCCCCTGCTTCCTTTTCAATCAACAACCTGAGTGCTTCTTCGAACAACTGAGCCCGTGAGGCCATCCCACGTGCTGTCTTGATCTTATCAAGACAGTCCACCAGATCCGTCGGCAGATCCGTACTTACATAAACGCGACCAGCTTCGCGCAAACGCGCACGATGTGCAGTCACTCTTTCCGCAGTGGTGGTATGTTCCAAACGACTCATACGTTACAGGAAACACCAAAGCGACCGATTCTGCAACCTGACAAATTTCATCAGTTTTTAACGGAAAATTAACCAATCCTACCTTTTCCACCGTCCGTGGGGTGGATGGGGAGCCCGAGGGGCGGGGCCAGGGCGCCCCTCGTCTGGTTTCGGGCGGGTCGATCCCACCCGAAACCAGCCTCCGGCTTGGCAAACCCCTGCCAAAAGAAAACCCGCAACGAGGCTGCGGGTCAAGTTTGGGAAGGGGATTGATAACCCCGGCGGGCTATTCAACCGTCATCGCCACGACGTCAATGTGCCTGCTCCTCGTTACTTGCGCGGAATTGAGCCGGAAGCCATGTCTTCCCCTGCAATGCTGTCTCTGCCAGCGCCACGGCCTCGGCCTTCTGCGCCTTGCCGATGGCCTTCACGGCATCACCGGCGCAACCCGCCTCCGTCATCACCTCACCCAGCTGCGCCTTCGACAGACGCGACAGGAAAGCTGCTTCCGGCGTCCAGTGCTGGTGCATGTCGAGCTTGAGCGCGGTTGCTACATCACCGGCATGGTTCAGCCGGTCGCGGCTGTGATCGTGCTTGGCGTTGACGGCATTGAGGTTCGCCGCCGCCACCACGGCCAGCAGATCGGTCAGCCGATCCATCGGCTGTTCCAGCAGCCATTCCCACAGATCGCCGGGATTGCCGGGGATATGATCGGCCCATCGCTCCTTGATATCAGTCCATTCGACAAGGGCGCGGCATGCTTCCGGCTCCTTGATCGACGGGGCGAGGTCTTTGGCCTGTCCGTCGATTTCGATGGCGGATTGGACGCGCCAGAAGCTTGGCCCATCATAAAACACCTTGGCGACCAGTGGGTACAGGATGGAGGCAAGGGCGATCTCCGGGCGGTTGACCAGTTCAACGCGCAGCGCGGCGGTGCGGATTGCCGTCATTTCCTCGATAAGGGTTGCGGAATATCCGGTTTCAGGTTCGACCTGCGCCGCGGCGGGCAGGGCGTCGGTGTCGTCAGTTACTTGCCCTTCCTCGCCATCCTGCAGGCGGGCAATTGCGGCCCGGTCCTCGGCCTTCACATAACCCTCGGCGACCTGCAGGGTGCCGTTATGTGCTACGGTGACGATGCACCCGGCTAGCGCCAGTTCTGCCGGATCGTAGGATTTGGCGGCGTCCCGGATGGCATCGATCTTCTGCTCGGTCTCATAAAGCCGCGCCTCGTCGGCGTCGATCTGCGGATCGCCCTCGGCATAGGCCTCGATCTTGGCGGAAAGGTCATCGAAGGTTTCGCCCAGAGTGGCAAGCTCGGCCTGCTCGTCGGGGGTTAGTTCCCGCGCCTCGGCATGGATACGGCCATATCCTCCACTATAGACGATGGACGGATCAAGGCTGATCTCTATCCATTTCCACCCCTGAATTTCAAGGGGTTTTGCCGCCTGTTCCAGCTTTTCCGTCGCAAGCTTCACCAGCAATGCGCGGTCGGTCAAGAACGTTGTGCCGTCTTCATCAAACAGATCGCGGACGATCCCGCCGCCTGCTGCCTCGTAAGTCTCGATGCCGACGAAGCGGGCCAGCCGGTCGCGGCTCGGCACATGCTCTCGGGTGAGAAGCGATCGCAGGTTCTGCGGCTGGCGGCTCCAATGGTCACGCTCGAACCAGACGCTTTCCTGCTCGGCATGGTCATCGCTGAGCGCCAAGGCCTTCGCCTGCTCAACGGTCAGTTCGTCCTCGCGCATGGCGTCCAGAATTCGAGGGGAGAGATTGGCGAGTTTCAGGCGCTGGCGCACGGTGGCGACGGATTGCCCGAAACGGGCGGCGATGGTTTCAGGCGTCATGCCGTCCTCGGTCAGTTGACGGTAGCCAAGAATCTCATCGACGATGTGCATAGCCTCACGCTGGGTGTTTTCGGCCAACGAGATTTCCGCATCGCTTTCGGCATCAAGAATTTTGCAGGGGATTTCCACGAGCTTGTTATAGATGCCCTCCTTGACCAACAGACGCAGCGCCGCAAGACGGCGGGCTCCGGCGACCACCTCAAACTTGTCGCCCTTCTTGGCCTTCCTGACGGTGAGGTTCTGGATAAGACCATGCGCCTCGATGCTGTCGGCCAGTTCGGAGATGCCAGCCGTGGAATTGACGCGCCGGACATTAGCGGCACTCGGAACGAGCTTGGACAGCGGATATGCCGGATATCGGGAGTGAGGCTGGTGATCGTGGCTGTGGTGGCGATTTCGACTTCAACGGCGGATGCGATTTCGGTGGATGCGATAGTTGCGTTCATGACAATGCTCCTTCTGGCCCTGATTTTGAGGGGTCTTACTCTGATGGATGATGATGGAAGCGGGGAGGGGATCAGGCGTAGCCGGTCCAGTTGATCGGACGTCCGTCCCAGAGGAATGCCGTACGTACGTTATCGATGCGGATGGATTTTGAGCGGCCATTGACGCGCCGCCGCAGGGCCTCGCCGGTGAAGCCGTCGAGCTTCGGGACCACCTTGCCAGTCATCCACGGCTCGTTGCCCGTGTCGGCCGATATCTGACTGACGGCGCGGACCTCGACCATTTGCGCACCGATGATCTTGGTCAGCTGATAGAAATCGATGTTGGTCTGGTCGTAACCCCAAGAGGCATAGAGGACGTGCCCGACCTCGAAACCGTGCGGCTTCTTGCGCTCGGCGCGGCGTTCGCCCTGCCATTCGGCCCAGCGCCGCCGTCCCTCGAAATGCTCCCGAATTTTGCGCTCGCGGGCGGCATCGTTCGCAAAGCTATGATGCCAATCGGGTTTTACGGCCTTGCCGTGGAAGGCCATGGCGGCAGGACGATCCTTGGCGCTGCGGAAGATGTAGACAATGCCGTCGCTGGCCTTGTCTACGATCTTGATGGACCCTTTCGGAATGTAGAAATCGCGGGTGAAGGGAGCAAAGCGCATCATGCGAATTCCTCCGGTGCGTATTCATCGGCTCCGGCGTGGACGGACAGGCGGGCGCAGGTGCCGCCGCAAATGCCGTCCTCGAACGCCGGAAAGTAGCAATCATAGGCGCGATCAAAATCGATCGTCACGTGGGTCAGCCGCTCGCGCTCGGCTGCAAAACTCAAAAACCATTCCTCGAAAGTCGGTTCACACATTCCCTTGCCCTTCCTTTCCTTGGACTGCGAAGCAGGACCTCGTCCTGCTTCCCGGGGCCGCGCGAGCGGTGGGGATGGAAGGGGACAACAGGCTTCGCGGGGAACCGCCTGCACGGAGCGAACGGAGGAAGGTGGGCGGAAGCCTGTTTGGGGAAGAGAAGGGGCAAAGCCCCTCGGTGCCCCATCAGACAAGCAATGGCGCGCCGGCGGCGCGTCTCTCCCGGCGTGATAAGCCGGTGCGCAAAGGATCGTTACGCGAATGCGCGGAAACCCGTCAGGGGTTCCGTGGAGCCGGCATGCCGGCGGAATAGAGCCTGGTCCAGAGGATGCGCCTATTGCTGCGTTCCATGCAGGTCAACAAAAAGCACATTACCGGCAAAGCCCTAGCCGCGATCAGATGAGGAACGATCGAAAACTTCGCTAAAGTTATAGCGAAATCCTCGAATCTCCCAAAGCTCCGATAAAGTCGGGGTTTCTTTTAGAAACCGCATAACCTTTCGAGCTGCGATCAAATTGTAGGGGAACATTCCAATCGATGAGTGTCCACAATTCAGTCGGACGACCGTGGGAGGAAGATTGACCTTCTTCAGAAATTCAATGACGCGCTCAGAGCTGTCTGAACGCGCGATCGTATCGTCCTTACCGAGTAGGAGCATCAAATCAAGACTGGGACGCGAAAGATGCCAAAGATTCTGCTCTAGATCTATGACACCCCAAGCGGTTCTTAGCCCTTCCAACGAGATGGACGGCTCAATACGACCACGTAACGCCCTCATCGTCTCACCGGTCCAGACGAGATCAGCAGGACTTCCCGGCGAGACCATGAGAACTGCCTTATCAACCTTCTGCTCTTGAGCCGCAACGAGACCTGCAACGGTGCCACCCAAACACATCCCTACAACCGAGATTTTCTTATACCCCTGACTGTAAAGCCAACGAACAATCTTCCGGCCGTCTAAGACCGCTTGCCTCATCGACTGGACAGTGCACCCTAGATCTGCGTTGAAAAATTTCTCCTCAGAATAGTCGTTTGTAGCCCGCCCAAAGTGATGTGGAAGTGTCGCTTGAATAACCGTTATGCCTTTTTTGGCAAAGTATTTTGCAAAGGCTGGATATCTGTTTCTGGCATACCAATGATGAAAGACGACAAGCGCATGGTCCTTTGAAAGGCTATCAGTGACAACACAATCAAAAGCATTGTTGTTCTTATCGTCAGTCAAAATATCAGACTGAAAACTGATCGTATTAGGCCCCTCGCTTATCGGTTCAGCGGGCGATATCGGAGCGAAAAATTCTTCGACCTTCGACATATCACTAAACACTACATCATCGATGCCATCCTGACTAAAAGGTATCGCCATTTGGCTGATACGCTTCTGTCGCTCAAGCGATTTCAACATGTTCTTACGATCATAAACCCGCGCCAAGTACCGAAACATTTTCTCTCCTTTTCGTCCTTTCGAAACGATGCTGAACCCCACCATCCTTCATTCGCCCGCCAAAGGCGCGGCTTTACATCTCTCCAAATTATTCAGCGCCCTATAAAGGGTTGCTCGATGCACCTTCAGGAGCCGGGCGACCTCGGCCGGTTTGATATCGTCGTTGATGAGCTGCCGTGCGTGTGCGATCTGCTGGGCCGATAGAGCAGGGGGGCGTCCGAACCGAACGCCCTTCGCCTTCGCAGTTATCCGGCCGCTGCTCGTGCGCTCGTGGATCAAAGATCGCTCGAACTCGGCAATGCCAGCAAAGATGGTCAGCACCATGCGACCGGCAGGCGACGTGGTATCGGCCCATGGCTCGGCCAAAGACCGCAAGCCGACCTTGGCCGCGTCCAGCAGCTCCGCAATGTCGAGAAGATCGCGCGTTGAACGGGCGAGGCGGTCCAGCCGGGTAATTGTAACCACGTCACCATCGCGGAGCTGGTGGAGCAACGCAACGAGCTGCGGCCGATCGCGTTTCGCTCCGGACACCTTTTCCTCAAAGATGCGTTTGCACCCCGCCGCCTTCAGCGCCGCGCGCTGTTGGTCCAAGGTCTGATCGTCTGTAGAAACGCGGGCATATCCAATGAGCAAGGCGGTTTCCGTTCGCTGTGGCGCTGACCGGAATCTTACCCCGTGCGATCCGTCGCGGAAATCCCTATTCTGCGACGGGACTGATATCGCGCGCAAAATTGGCAAAACCTCGGAAGATTTGCGACAGCCTCAATGTCAGGTATTGGCGCAAAGCGCAGAGGCTAGTGCGTCCCTCAGGCTCTCTAGAGCGCAATGTGGGAAACGCTTAGCCTTCGAGCCAAGGCTGCTCCGCCGCCAAGATGGTGCATCCTGCGACTATCTGAGCTTCCTTGATGTACCCGGCTATCCACAATAGGATATTACCTAGAGTAATATGTTATTTGACTTCTTTCGGCCAATAGGCGATATAGGTCATGTGATGGTCGCTCAAAACTACTGAACCCGTCCGATGTGTGGGGCCGTAGGCCCTGTGGAGGCCTTAAACCTCCGTCTCACTCCCGTGTCTGGCTGGGGGGCGCGCGCGTCCGCACCCGTCGGGCCCGGGTGCGGCATATTCGAGGTCCAAACGTCGCTGTTCGTACCCTTGTCTTACGGGCCCAGCATTCCGCTGGTGACAAGGAGACTACCAATGAGCAGAAAAAATCATCACCAGCGGCGGCGTCGCGGGTTTAATTGGGTTTGGCTTTTTAAGGTCATCACTCTTTTAGGCCAAGTTATTCTGTACTTTCTGAAACATTGGAACGGAGATGACTAGCGGCGACCTCGGAAAAAGCCCTTCTTGGGGAGTAACGAATATGAGTGAAGTTAAGCGCCCGATGATAAACGACGCGTTGCGTTTGTTACGTCTCTACCTCGGGCTATCACAGAAGGAATTGGCGGCGGAGCTGGAGCTTTCTCAATCAATGGTCTCAGAGATCGAGAACGGCGGAAAATCAGTCTCGATGGAAGTCCTTGAACGTTATAGCGCCAAGCTTGACGTACGAATGTCGCAGCTGCTCTTTTTCGCAGAGGAACTAGACGGTGAGCCTGTGAAGACGAAGGGTAAGCTGATCGTGGCTAGCCGTGTTTTGCAGCTCTTAGAGAAGCTTTCTCCTAAAGAGCTTCGCCATGCGTCGTAAAAAAGTCCGCGACAGGTTTGAACGCTATGAACTTGCGCGATCACCTTTCTCTCAAAAGCCGACGCAGCGCGATATTGCTAAGCTGCTCGGGGAAAGCCGGGACGATCTGCGAAAGCTGATCAACTACAAAGAGCAGTTCGTTGTTCGGCGGAAGGCCATAATCGGCAAAAAGCAGAAAGAAAGAGATTTACGATATCCAGTTTCCCGCCTCAGAGCTGTCCACGAACGTCTGAAATTCCACCTCAATAAAGTGAAATTGCCTAGCTACCTCTTTAGCCCCCGGCGAAACCGGGGCCAAAGAGATAATGCGGTCCTTCACCTCGATCAGGACCGCTATCTCACGCTCGACTTGAAGCAATTTTATCCCTCGACAACGGCTCAAATGGTCTGGAAGTGGTTCAGAGATGATTTGGGCATGTATGACGATGTTGCTGGGATGCTCACCCACCTGTCTACGATTGATGAAAAGGTTTCATTCGGATCGCCGCTCACGCCGGTCTTGTGTGCGCTTATTCACCGTCCAATGTTCGACCGTATCGCTGAGATCTGTGACGAGCACGAATTACGCTACTCGCTTTGGGTCGATGACCTGACTATTTCTGGCCGTCATATATCTGTTGAGATCTTGAAGAAGATCAGAGCGGTAGTCCAGGAGGCGGGACTAAAGACGCATAAGATAAGATTTCATTCTGGTAGAAAGCCGATTTTTATCACCGGGATCGGCGTTGTTGGCGCTCATCTGGTTGCTGCAAATTCTTTGAATTTGAGACTGAAAACGGCTTGGGCAGAATATCATGGCGCCCAAACAATCAATGAACGAGATCACTGTACGCAAGTACTTCTTGCGCAGTTGGGTACTCTCAGACACATTGTAGGTGCAAAAACCGATGCAGGGCAGAAAGCCGCCAATGAGATGAATTCTCTACGGCAAAAGCTGAAAAAGCATCGTGTGCAAGACGCAAAATTACAAGCAGCCAAACGGCAAATTGCTGCCTCGCAAACTATCACGGAAGCGGCCGACGCCCCTTTTTAATCTAGGCGACTACGAGCGTTAGGTGCCGGATCGGCCGTAGGCCGCACCGTGATCTCGATATCGTAACCAAGGCAGTTCAAAGCATCCATCAGCTTGCGTTTTGAGAGGTTGGCGATATCGCTACGCAACAGCGCCGAGACCTTCGGGTGAGGAAGGCCGACGCGCCGCCCTGCCTCCTCCTGCGTCAGTCCAAGCCTGCGCACGGCCTTGGTGATTCCAAGATCCAGAAGCTTCTCGATCTGGAAGGCTATCTTAATTTCGCGGGCGACTGGCCTGTGATCAAGGTCAGGGTGCCCCTTCCCGAATCCAGCTCTGATGATCAGCTTGCATCATCCTGGCTTCGCTCGCCGCGCAAAGGAGACGTGCTGTCGCAAATCTCCTAACATTCGCGACAAGATTGCCAGCGCTGAAAAGTCAGAGAAAATTCTGTCGCAAAAGTCGCTCGCAAAAGTCGATGTTTCGCGACAGATTTTTGCGACAGTTCTCCGACCTACTTCGACGAGGACAGCATTCTATCCCGAAGATGTAGGAATGTTTGCTCTACGCAAAACCAGAGCACGGTCGCGACGGCAAAGCTTGCAACAAGGTAAGTGACAAAGCCAATGCCGCCTTGCAGGTTCTGTTCTCCAACGAGCAGGCGCATGAAGTGAAAGACGGACTTGTGCGTGAGATAGAGGCTGTAAGACAGGGTGGCTACAAGAGCTGCACCCGGCACGGGCCAACGGCTGAGAACATGTTCGAGATCGAGCATGGCGCAGAATAGCAGTGCGATGCCAATCGAGATCAACGGAAAGCCCACGACCGCGCCGAGCTGGGCCTGAAACACCGGAAAGATGCCTTGTCCTGCAAGCGGTCCTCGATCAGCGAAGCAGATGAGCGCGGCAATCACAAAGATCAGGCCCAGAGGCAGGGTGATCTTCGGCGACAGATATTGCCTGCAAAGCTCTGGCCTGAAGAAGCGGGAGGCCGCAAGTACCACGCCGAACAGCAGGCCGTCGAGACGCGTATATGTTGGATAGTAGACATCGCGGAGGTAAGTTGCAAAGGCAGGGCGGAACTGGCCTTCTGCGACAAGGGTGCCAACCTGCATATCCCAGATCGCGTAACGCAGCACGACGCCGGCGAGCGTCAACAGTCCCGCGAGGGCAAGCACCCATCCCGTGCCAATACGCTTATAAAGGAGGAGAACCAGCAAAGGCAGGACGAGATAGAATTGCTCTTCTACAGCTAGGGTCCATGCCTGAGAAAAAGCGTTTCCCTCTCTGGGATCGAACCCAAGATTGACCGTGAAGGTCGCGAATTTCCAGAGCGGCTGCATCGCGGGATTGTCACGAAGCACCGGAACCAAGGCGTAGAGGCCAAGGACCACGAAAAAGGCCGGGAAGATGCGGAAGGCACGCCGGAGGTAAAACGATTTGAAATTGACGGCCCCCGTGCGCGTCACTTCTTTGAACAGTTGCGTGCCAATCAGGTAACCGCTCAGCACAAAGAAAATATCGACACCGAGCCAGCCGTATTCGCGCACCGTTACCAATAGACTTGGTGTTGCGTTCAGCGGAAGGTGGACGAGCATTACCAGCAGGATTGCCAGCGAGCGCAGGATATCGGGTCCAACCATCCGACCGCCGACCGCCACGACGCTCGTATGCGAGAGTGAGGAGAAATTGCCTGCATGCGCATTGTTCTTGGTAGCAAGTATAGTCATGCGCAACGCTCCGGAAGTTTGATGGCAAAGGTTGATACCAGTTAACTTACAGATCTGCGATTGCGATGGTACAGGGCAAGAATGAAACCGCTAATTAACCTAAATTTTTCGTAAAATTAGATACACTCTCTCTGCGATGAAGATTAGCAGAATCTACGCTGCATAATTCAGGAATTACGCGACGAGGCCGCGACGATTACCAATACTGCTCGATCTTTGGCGCAACCACCTGCGCGGGATCGTACGGGATCGGCATCTTGCGGTTTGCTCGTGATGGAAACGAGAATCTAACCATTTGGCCTGACCGCCTGGTAGACCTGACTCGTTCCGTCTTTCCCAATAGCGATCACATCGTAGGATGCACCCGGGTCGTCTCCCATACCCAACGATCCAACTGGCATCCCAGGAACTGAGAGACCCGCAAAATCGGGCTTCTCGGCCAACAGCTTCACAACCGCCTCGAGCGGCACGTGGCCCTCCAGGTAATAGCCTGCAACGATGGCGGTGTGGCAGCCCTGCAGATCACCAGGAACTTTATAGCGCTGCTTCACCACGTTCATGTCAGCTACGTCTTCGGCCTTCACCGAAAACCCGGCATTCTTCATAGCGTCAGCCCAGGCGTGGCAACAACCGCAGTTGGGGTCCTTGTACACGACCATGCTCTCGCCGGCCGCCAGCGCCTGTCCGGCGATGGGCATCGCTCCGACGGCGACCAAGGAGCATAGGAACTCTCTTCTTTTCATCGTAGTTTTCCTTTTCAATTTTGATGTGCGGCAGTTGTAGCGAGGATTTGCTTTCCTTCGCGCGCCGCCTTCAATCCGAAGCCTTTGACCACGCCGTAGACGGCAGGGATGACGACCAGCGTCAGCACTGTGGACGATACCATGCCGCCAATCATCGGCACGGCGATCCGTCGCATAATTTCCGATCCCGCGCCCGTGCTCCAAAGGATCGGCACCAGGCCCGCCATGATCGCAACGACGGTCATCATCTTGGGTCGAACACGCTCGACCGCCCCGACCATGATGGCAGTGTTAAGGTCTCCCAATCCAAATACTCTACCCTCGGCCTCGCATTTCGCCTTCTCGTCCCTCAACGCATGGTCGAGGTAGATCAGCATGATCACCCCGGTCTCCGCGGCGACGCCTGCGAGGGCGATGAAACCGACGGCGACCGCGACCGAGGCGTTGAAGCCCAGCCACCACATCATCCAGATGCCGCCGACCAGCGCGAACGGCAGGGACAGCATGACGATCAGCGTCTCGGTCAGCGCCTTGAAGTTCAGGTAGAGCAACAGGAAGATCAGGGCGAGCGTCAGAGGAACGACGATCATCAGCCGAGCTTTCGCCCGTTCGAGATATTCGAACTGGCCGCTCCATGCGACGGAATAGCCAGCTGGCATCTCGACGCTTGCTGCTACGGCAGCCTGGGCTTCGGCAACATAGCCGCCAAGGTCGCGGTTGGCGATATCCACGAAGATGTAGACGGCGAGCTGGCCGTTCTCCGTCCGAATGGTCGTTGCACCGCGGGTGAGCTTGATCTCCGCGACTTCCCCGAGCGGGACCGTGCCGCCTCCCGGCAGGGAAACCTGGACGTCACGGGCGATGGATTGCGGATCGCTTCGGAACGCCCGCGGGTATCGGATGGCGACCCCGTATCGCTCCCGACCCTCGACCGTGGACGTCACCACCTCGGACCCGAGCGCCATCCCGATCACATCCTGGACATCGTCGATGGAAAGACCGTACCGCCCGAGAGCCATGCGGTCGGGAATGATGTCGAGGTAGTATCCGCCGATGACCCGTTCGGCATAGGCGCTCGACGTTCCAGGCACCGCCTTGAGGACGGTCTCGATGTCACGCGCGACCTTCTCCATCTGCTTCAGGTCCGTGCCGTAGACCTTCACGCCGACGGGTGTCCGAATTCCCGTCGAGAGCATGTCGATACGGGCGCGGATCGGCATGGTCCAGGCATTGGATACGCCGGGAAACTGAAGCGCCGCGTCCATCTCCTGTTTCAGGCTGTCGGAGGTCACCCCCGGCCGCCATTCGGACTTGGACTTCAGGGTAATGATCGTCTCGAACATCTCCGTCGGAGCCGGATCGGTTGCCGTCAGCGCCCGACCCGCCTTCCCGAACACAGTCTCGACTTCCGGAAACGACTTGATGATGCGATCCTGCGTCTGCATCAGCTCGGCGGCTTTTGTCACCGATAGGCCCGGTAGCGTCGTCGGCATGTACATCAGCGTGCCCTCGTCGAGGCTCGGCATAAATTCGCTACCAATATGCTGAACGGGCCAGACGGTCACACCGAGGATCACGATGGCTGCCAGGATCGTCAGACTCTTGGCCTTCAGGACGCCAGCGATGACCGGACGGTATATCCAGATCAGCAATCTGTTGAGCGGGTTCTTGTGTTCCGGAACAATGCGCCCCCGGACGAACAGGATCATCAGCGCCGGGACAAGCGTAATCGACAGCA
>NZ_AP023277.1 GCF_013426735.1 Agrobacterium vitis | reverse complement strand
CATGGAGGATCGTATGGAGCAAGATCAGCCCGGCGAACAGCAGATAGAAGCAGAGGCACATGTAGAGATATGCAAGGCCGGTGAAAACGACCGATATTGGGACCGAGACCACCTCGGGCCGAATAAGCGCCAACGTCCCCCAACTTATCGCGTAGTCGCCACCGCCCTTTAGCAGCGGTATCAGATCCACTGCGATCCACTGGATGATACCCGCAAAGGGAATGCAGATGACGAAAACGGCCCAATAGGAGTAGGAATAGGCCTTGAGGTGATGTTCCCAATCGCGGTTGCTCCGGATCCTGTCACCATGGCCTGCCAGCACCATCCGGCCATTGTTTTTCCAGTAAACCAGAAGCTCCGTGACCATCACGAAAAACACGGGCAGGAGGACCATGAACAGAAAGGTCCAGTTGGGTGCCCAAAGAAACCCGACCTGCTTAACAATACCATCGGCGCGGGTGTAGATCGCGCTGTGTATGCCCAGGATATAGGCCAAGAACCCGAGAGCCGACGCGCCTGCGAAGACCGAAGCGGGCAGATTCAGGGGCGAGCCGCGCGTGAAGACCGCTTCCGACATTCGGCCGAGACTGAAGCGTGGCTTTTTGGTCTGCGCATCGCCTTGCGCCGCATAGACGATTTCGACGGCCTCGAGCTCGGCTAGAGGAACATCAAGAATGCGACTGAGACGGCTGTCTGCTTTTTTGGAATCCCGCCTCTTGGCGACCAATCGGGATTGAGCCGCGCTGAGCTCCATCTGCCATTCGCTCGTCGCTTGCTTATCAGCGCATCCGAAAACCCTCGCAAGCCAGCGAATGTTGGCGGCGCTTACACCCTTGTCGTTCTCCTGAAACCAGAGTTGTACCGTTCGCAAATCGACGCCGACATGATTGGAATCTATCTGCGAAATCGCTTCGGCCAGAAGCTCCGGCGTCCACGGACCCGATGGAAAGCCGTCGCTGTCCAGGGGGCGTCCAGCCCCCGCAGCGGCTAGGTCCTTGAACAGTTCCTTGAAATCACGCCCATCCTTAGGGGGCGCGATGAAAAACTTTCCGTTCTTCTCCAAAGGCTTACCGGCGCTGATTTCGTTTCGTTTCGTGGAACTTCGTAGTGTATCGTGCCTTCATCCGCAAGCAGTGGTCTACGCTAGGACGCTCATAGATCAGTGAGTTGTTCAGCCATGATAGATTTGTCGTCATCCGATCCACGCTCATCCCGTCATCGCACGCACAAAGCGCTCGTGTGCAAGGAGACCATTGAAACTTGCCTCGAGGAGTTGATTGATCAGCACATTGCCACGCTCCACGCGATGGCAGACGCCGGTCAGTGTGAGGACGCTCTGATGAGGCAAGAAGCGGAAAGCCGACAAGCAATCCTCCATTACAGGCCGCAGGGTGAGAGCGAGGTGAATGAGAAGCTGACCTATATCGCAGCTTACATTCTGAAAACCGGCAATGTTTTGACGCCCAAGGAAATGGATTTGCTCCTCGGAGCTCCACGCCGGATGTGAAAATCCCGCTCGTCGTGGCTGACCTTAATCGATCACGTCCAATACTTCGTGGTCGATGACAGCGGCCTCAAAGCCCGAATTGAAAAGAAGCAGCAGATTTTCCCTGTTCATGGGGGCGAGGACAAGCTTCTCGATCTGGACAGGTGTCCACTCAGTTTCGCCCTGACGCACGATGTCTTCTCGTAGCTGTAGCGCGTCCTCCTTCGCAGCTTCATATGTGTCGAACATATCAAAGCCTGCGTCGTCATCTTTCCAGCGTCGTTCGCCTTCGGCCCATCGGCATGGAGAATATGTGTAGAAAATTTGCGATACATCTTCAGACATGACTACCTCACGCGTTGCTATTGACGATCACCAACCGAGATCGGTTTCGGCAAAGTCGTTTCCCTTGTAGGCAATCTTGGTGCGGTAGGCTCTGGCACAGGCATACGTGAAGCAATCGCCCATATTGAGCTTCGCCGGGTGATTGACGATTTTCCCGAACTGCTGCGCGGCGTCCAGCGCCTTCGTGCCCACATCGCCGGAGATCATCGCCTCCTTGGCTTCAAGGTCGGCAAAGAATTGATCGACCATCCTGCGCGCTGTCGCGAGCATCTCAGGGGTCGCAGGCCGGTCGCGGCCGGTCGCTTCGGCCATGCGCCGCGTCAGCGAAAGCGAGGCTTCCATGCGAACCACGGCCGACACGTAAAAGGGGCCGTCATGCTGCTCAAGCCGCTGCATCAGCTCGCTGGCATCGTCTTCGCCGGCAAGGATCGCAACGGCCACGGAAGCGTCAACGAACAGCATCAGTCTTCGCCCCACATTTCATCGGTTTCGCGTTTGTGATCCCCCGGCGCAAAGGGACCAGCGTCCCGCGCCATTGCGAGGGACTTGGCCAGGCGCTCGCGCATGGGCAAGCTGCCCTTGCGGCTGGCGATCTCGCGCCTAAGCGCTGTCTTCACGGCATCAACCTTGGATGTCTTGGTCAAGCGGATCAGCTCTTCGGTGAGCGTATCGACTTCCGGATCTTTGATGTAGAGCGGCATGATACATATCCTTTCGAGGATATTATAATATCCCGAATTGCATATGCTCGCAATCATTTCCCGGTCTTTCGGTGGAAAACGTCGCTGCATGCGTGACCTAACCTTGCGGCGTTTTAGGAAGCGCAACTTTAAGAACGTCTTGAACTACATCGTAATCAAGCACGGATTCCCGCACAAGCGGGCTCGTGCGACCATTCGAAAGGTCCAAGACATGATGTCACTCCCGGCCATCATCGGCATTTCGGCAGGCGCGGCAGGCGTCGTTGCGTTTAGCCGCAAGAAGCAGCCGCAAAGCCTACTCAAAAAAATCGGCGTCTTTTTTCTCGCTTTCATCGGCACGGTCGTCGTCATGCTGACGGTCAATTTTGCCCTCTTCTACGCGGCCCAGAACTGAAAAGACCGGGTGGGAGGGGAGCCCGAGGGGAGGGGCAAGGGCTCCCCTCGCTTGGACCTGGGCCGCTCGATGCGGCACGGGTCCGACCTGCGAAATGGGTATGGGGCCAGTCTGGTAAAACCGGCCCCAAAAAACATCAGCTCCGATTGGTCGGTTAGCGAACGATCCCAAGCCGCTCGCCGATGCTCGGCGGCGTCGGCGTCCCGCCTTCCTTGGTCAGGGCTATGATGACATCATGGGGCAGGCCGTGAACTGTGTAGCCCTCGGCGCGAGCCGCATCGATGATAGATTCAAGGCTCGGATACTCTTCAAGGAAGCCCCCAAGCCACAACGCGCAAGCGTCCGTCGCCTCGTCAGGAAACGCCTGCAAAAAGTACGTGCGCAACGGCGGATCAAAACCGATTACGGCTTTTTCATCGGTCTGAAGCTCCGATTTTACGGTGATAGGGTATCGGCTCAATGTCAGTCCTCCTGATGAAAGGGCCGCGCGATCGGCGCGGCCAATGGTTATCTGAACAGCGGTATTGTCCCATCAAGCGGCGCTAGCGCCGCTGATCTTGCTCAAGACGGTTTTGACGGCATAGCGTCCCGCCTCGTTAAGGTGACGCTGCCACGCGCCTTGCGAGGGCGACCAACGGAAGCCATGAGATTTGAGGATGCGGCGGGCTTCCTCGTCGGGTTTGCCGGGAAAAATCATCTGGATGCGGGCTATTTCGGTGTTTTCCTTCACCTCCACGGCTCCCGCCTCCGTCTCGACTTCCTCCGACCTGTCGCCGCGCTTCTTCATCGCCACGAGGCGCGCTAGGCGCTGCTGCATGCGGCGAAGCTCGGCGCGGGTGTTGGTGGTGCAAAAGCCGCGCCTGCTCTGCCACGGCGCAATGCCCCGTGCCGCCTGCTCTTCCTGCAAGCCGGTCTCCGACACCACGCGAGCCAATATGTCGGCTTCGCTGGCATGGTCGTTTTCCATCCGGTGAATAATGGCGTTGGCGCGTTTCATCCTGTCGATGGACAAGGCCAGGTCCTCGATGCGCGATGCGATCCGCTGAAATGCTTCGGGGTCGCCGGAGCGGATCGGCTCACCGTCCGCTCTGTGCGGGTATGCCTTGCGCCTGATTGCCTTGCGGGCATTTTCCGCATGGGCGGCGATATCGGCACGGCGGGCGTCGGAAACCCGCATGCGCTTTTCGTTGCGAGCAACGGGAAAGCGGGCAGGGCCGGTTATCATCCAGTTGGCGCAACGGCTTTCCGCTGCCCAATATTTGCGGGTGACGTCAATGTGCCGTCGCGTGAAAGCCTCGATTTCGGGACCGGGAATAGGGGTCGCGGCCTCCGTCCAAAGGTCCATGGCATAGTTGGCAAAATCGTTCAGCCGCTGGGCCAGCGCCTCAAGTTCGCGGTCTGCGCGACGTTCGGGCGAGTGGGTGAGCCAGCTGAAATTATGCTCGATGTCCTTCGCCGCGATCTTGGCGGCGAAGGTGTCTGCTACGATTTCCAAAACGCGGTCGGCGGCTTCCCGCTCGAAGAATGCAATGGTGATGCTCATTTCTTCACTCCCACCTTGACGGTGGGCATGGTGCGAGTGATCCGCGTTTGCAGGCCGGTCAGAAATCCGGCAAGGATAACCCCCTTCATGGTCGTCTCATCGATTGACGCAAAAACCGGATCAAGCACCGGCTTGCAGACGGTGAACCGCTTGGCGGCGTCTTCGATGGTGATTTGGAGAGGCGTGAAGTGTTCGCCGTTTTGTGCACCGACAAGGACAATTTTCCCGGCCAATGGCTGCCGGTATCCATCTGCGATGGTGAAGGATGTTAGTCCGTCCTGTAACCCGTCCTCATCGATGACGAGCACATGGTGGCTATCGAACGGCACCACCTGAACCAGCTCGCATCCAATCAAGGTGTAGGTTTGAGCAAAGGCGCTGCGCGCATCGATCTCGACGGTTTGAATGGTCCCGGCCTCCGGGTCCAACAGGTAAACGGTTGCTGCTTTGGTCATGTCTAGCCCTTCCATTTCCGCGAAGCGGTCTTCTCATGCCCCTCGTGGGCAGGAGCCCCGCTCCTGCTCCCGAGTTCGCGCGGAGCAGCGGGAGAGAGGGTGGCAAGGGAATAAAACGGAGGGGGTTCGCCCGCCCGAAGGCGAAGACGGAGGGTCGGCGCGTAAGCGGCGATCCTGCACGGAGCGCAAAGCGCGAAGGAAGGACGGGGATACCGTTTTTTCGCTTGCGAGGGAGAGAGGGCAGCGCTCCTCTTTCCCTCATCCAGCAAGCAGGACACCGAAGGTGTCACCGTTGATCTACCCACGCGGAAGGGTTCTTCAGGAGGACATCTCAGCGATCGACGCGATGATGGCGAGAATAGCGGCCAGCGGAATAACGCCGCCAGGCACGGCGGCGACGTTGATCCAGAATTGATTGCTGGCTTCGCGGCTCTCGAATTTGCGCAACTCTTCGTAGGTGTCGAATTGCAGAACGCCAGCGGGATTTGTCTGCTCGAACCGCTCCTTGCGAATGGCGTGGAAGGTTCGGTTCGCTCTCAACACGAGCCATACGTAACCGGCCAAAGCGATGACTGCTGGAATGAAAATATCCACGACGTTGGTACCCCAGAAATAAAAAGGGGCCGCCCTGTTTCGAGGCAGAGCGGCCCCCTGCCGGCATGGCAGAACGGGCTAGTGTCCTGTCACAACCTGACCGGTTTGATGCAATATGGTATCTTGCGATCAAACTGTAAATGCCAGTGAATAGCCCAATATGGCGCAAATCATTATTTGTTTCGCGGCGACCGCCGCGCTGCGCAAGCGATCGTTACCCGCAGGGCGGAGACGCATTTCCAGCGGCTCCGTGCCGAAGGCATAGAGCGGGGTCGCGAAGCGATGCGCCAAATTTAGCCGAAAACCTATGTTTCTGGGTTCCTATCACATAGCCAATTCGGTAACAAAGAATCAGGCTTAGAAATTACAGCGCGGTAAAACCATGGCAGGTCCAACGATAGAAAACTGGGTTGAACAACTCGGCCTACAGCTGGTCCAGGATCCTGATCTTGAAAAGCCGGTCTATCGGAAGCCCTATCACGGCAAAGTCCATCTGAATGCGGAACTCTACGACAAAATCAGTACGAGCATTCGGGAGGCCCGCGATAAACGGTCCTTGTCACGTTCTAAAATCGCTCCCCTGCTTGGCTTGAGTAACGCGGTCTATCATCGGTACGAAACGAGTGTTTCCCGACTGACCGTCTCCCGGCTAATTCATCTCTGCGAAGTTCTGGACGCCACGCCAGAGGAAATCCTAGCCCCTGCCGCTCCCCATCTATGGGGCGAAAATCAGGAACATTCCCGGCTCCTGCAAAATACGATCTCAGAAATCCGACAGCTCGACACGGAAGGTCTTGAGCGGATTTTCAAGCTGGTTGTCTCGATGGAGAAAAAACCGACACCCACGGCGGGCCGCTGAGATAGGGGCGCGGCGTAAGCCGCGCCTCTATTTCGGTCTCATTGGGTTGGCGTTGGATGGGGGCCGCGACCGCAGCGGCGAGGGTTGAGCAACACTTGGCAGTCATCGCACAGACCATAACAGGGAAAGCCGCCGCAGGCGTCCGTAGGGCAGGGCTGCATGCAGCCCTCTGAGATAATGATCCTTGCGGCCGCGCTCGCGCTTTTTGCGGCCGCTCTGCTGTTGCGACGGCTGCTCCGGCCGAAGGCCAAGGAGCGACGTCACCGCCGCAAGCAGGACCAGGCCCGCCGCGTTCTGGCAAAGATCAACACCATTCCGCTAATGCCGCAGCGCTTGGCTTACCTTCGCAAGATCGATCCCCTGACATTCGAGGAACTTTTGCTCGAGGCTTTTGAGCGGCGCGGCCATGTCGTTCGGCGCAACGCGTCCTATAGCGGTGATGGCGGGCTGGATGGTTCGGTGGTTATCGAGGGAGAAACGTACCTTTTACAGGCAAAGCGATACGGCAAACACATCAACCGCGCTCATGTGGCGGCCTTCAGCGCTGTCCTCGCTGCACGGGACTGCAGCGGGATCTTCATCCATACCGGACGGACGGGCGCCGGCGCGAAGGATGTTGCAGCCGCGAACCCGAACCTGACGATCGTCAACGGTCAGCGGTTGCTCGATTTTCTCAACACCGGCGACATCGAACGATCGACCGGCACGCATAGCAGGAACTGAAGGTGATGAGCATCACATGCCGACCGATGAAAATGCGAATCGTGGTTTCCGTGTCTCCCTGGATATCGCATGTTAGTCCGCGAAGGCTGTTAGCTGAAGCAACCGCATTCACTTTCGGTATCTTTGAGCCACCCTGATGGGGCGGCGCGGCGGCGACTGCTGCGCTGGCGTCTTCGCGAGCATATATTGCGTCAGGCGAAGTTACGAGAAACTAGCCTTTTGACCTGACCGCCTGGTAAAGCGTGCTAGCGCCGTCCTTCCCAACGGACATGACGTCGTACGACGCGCTGGGGCTGCCCCCCATTCCCAACGACCCTAAAGGCATGCCCGGTACGGCGAGACCCGCGATATCAGGCTTCTCCGCGAGCAGTCTCGTCACCGCCTCCAGCGGAACGTGGCCCTCCAAGTAGTATCCGGCAACGACTGCGGTGTGGCAGCCCCGCAGATCGCCAGGGACTTTAAAGCGGTCCTTCACCACATTGATGTCGTCCACGTCTTCAGCCTTCACGGCAAACCCGGCTTTCGTCATCGCGTCGGCCCAGGCACGGCAGCAGCCGCAGTTCGGGTCCTTATAGACAACCATGCTTTCGCCGGCTGCCCGCGCCTTTCCGACAACGGGCAATGCTCCGATGGCTGCCAGTGTCCAGAGGAATTCTCTTCTTTTCATCGTGGTTCTCCCTCTCAAATCCGATTTGCGGCCAAGGATGCCGGGACTTGCTTTTCCTCGCGCGCACCCGTCAATCCGTAGCCCTTGACCAGCCCGTAGACGGCGGGGATAACGATTAGCGTTAGCAATGTGGACGATACCATTCCGCCGATCATCGGCACGGCAATCCGTTGCATGATCTCCGACCCCGCACCCGTGCTCCAAAGGATCGGTACCAGGCCCGCCATGATCGCGACGACGGTCATCATCTTGGGACGCACCCGTTCGACAGCTCCAAACATGATAGCCCTGTTGAGGTCTTGCCGTCCGAATATCCTGCCCTCGACTTCGCATTTCGCCCTCTCGTCCCTGAGAGCGTGGTCGAGATAGATCAGCATGATCACCCCGGTCTCGGCTGCGACGCCAGCGAGCGCGATGAAGCCGACTGCCACGGCGACAGAGGCGTTGAAGCTCAGCCACCACATCATCCAGATGCCGCCGACCAGAGCGAACGGCAGGGACAGCATGACAATCAGCGTCTCGGTCAGCGCCTTGAAATTGAGGTAGAGCAGCAGGAAGATCAGCGCGAGCGTCAGCGGGACGACGATCATCAGCCGGGCCTTCGCCCGTTCGAGATACTCGAACTGGCCGCTCCAGGCGACGGAATATCCTGGAGGCATCTCGACGCTTGCTGCAACGGAAGCCTGGGCTTCCGCTACGTAACCCCCGAGGTCCCGATTGGCGATATCGACGAAGATATAGACGGCTAGCTGGCCGTTCTCGGTCCGTATGGTCGTCGCACCCCGGGTGAGCTTAACTTTAGCGACCTCGCCGAGCGGTACCGTACCGCCACCCGGCAAGGAGACCTGGACGTCACTGGCGATGGATTGTGGATCGCTTCGGAACGCCCTTGGGTAACGGATGGCGACGCCATACCGCTCCCTGCCCTCGACAGTCGAGGTCACGACCTCGGACCCTAGAGCCATCCCGATCACGTCCTGGACGTCGTCGATGGAAAGTCCGTAGCGCCCCAGAGCCATGCGGTCAGGGATGATGTCGAGATAGTATCCGCCGATAACACGCTCGGCGTAGGCGCTGGACGTTCCGGGAACGGTCTTGAGGACTGTCTCGATGTCACGGGCGACCTTCTCCATCTCCTTCAGCTCGGTGCCATATACCTTGACGCCGACGGGTGTCCTGATCCCCGTGGACAGCATGTCGATGCGGGCGCGGATCGGCATGGTCCAGGCATTGGAGACGCCAGGGAACTGGAGGGCAGCGTCCATTTCCTGCTTGAGACTGTCGGAGGTGACACCCGGTCGCCATTCGGATTTCGGCTTGAGGGTGATGATCGTCTCGAACATCTCCGTCGGAGCCGGATCGGTCGCCGTCAGCGCGCGCCCCGCTTTGCCGAACACAGTCTCGACTTCCGGGAACGACTTGATGATCCGGTCCTGCGTCTGCATCAGTTCGGCAGCCTTTGTCACCGACAGGCCGGGCAGCGTTGTCGGCATGTACATCAGCGTACCTTCGTCGAGACTGGGCATGAACTCGCTGCCGATGTGCTGGACGGGCCAGACGGTCACGGCGAGGATTACGATAGCCGCCAGGATCGTAAGGCTCTTGGCCTTCAGGACGCCAGCGATCACCGGGCGGTATATCCAGATCAGCAGTCGGTTGAGGGGGTTCTTGTGTTCCGGGACAATGCGGCCCCGGACGAACAGGATCATCAGTGCCGGGACAAGCGTGATCGACAGCAGCGCGGCGGCCGCCATGGCGAACGTCTTGGTGAAGGCGAGTGGCCCGAACAGGCGGCCCTCCTGCGATTCCAGCGTGAAGATCGGCAGGAACGACACGGTGATGATCAGCAGGCTGAAGAACAGCGCGGGGCCGACTTCGCTCGCCGCTTCGATCAGGACCTCGGTTCGAGGCTTGCCCGGTGGCGCACGCTCGAGATGTTTGTGGGCGTTCTCGATCATGACGATGGCCGCGTCGATCATCGCGCCGATGGCGATGGCGATACCGCCCAGGCTCATAATGTTCGAACCGAGGCCGAGCGCACGCATCGCCATGAACGCCATCAGGATGCCGATAGGCAACATGATGATCGCCACAAGCGCGCTGCGAACGTGCAAGAGGAACGCGATCGTCACCAGGGCGACCACGATCGACTCCTCGATGAGCGTGGCTTTGAGGGTTTCGATTGCCGCTTCTATCAGCGTCGAGCGATCGTAAACGGGCTTGATCTCGGTACCTGCCGGGAGACTGTTTTGTACCGCCGCCAAGCTTTCCTTGGCGTTTTCGATAACGGTCAGCGCGTTGGCTCCGTCTCGCTGAAGGACGATCCCGCTGGCGACCTCGCCCTCGCCGTTCAGTTCGGTGATGCCGCGCCGCTCGTCTGGGACCAGTTCGACCCTGGCCACGTCGGACAGACGCAGCGGAACCCCCGCATTCGTCTTGAGGACGATGTTCTCGATGTCCTTGATGCCCTGCAGGTAGCCCTTGCCCCGGACCATGAACTCGAACTCGGAAAGCTCGATCGTGCGCCCACCGACGTCGCGGTTGCTGGAGCGGACCGCGTTGGCGATATCGGAAAGCGAGACGCTCTGGGCCTTCAGGCGGGCCGGGTCAACGACGATGGAGTACTGCTTGACGAAGCCGCCTACACTGGCCACCTCGGCAACGCCCTCGGATTTGGAGACGGCAAAGCGCACGACCCAGTCCTGAAGCGACCGAAGTTCGGCCAGCGACAGTTCCTTGGCGACGACGGCGTATTGGTAAACCCAGCCCACACCCGTCGCATCGGGACCGAGGCTCGGTGACACCCCGTCCGGCAGGCGGCTCGCGGCCGCGTTCAGATATTCGAGCACGCGGCTGCGTGCCCAGTAGGGGTCGGTTCCGTCCTCGAAAATCACGTAGACGAAGGACACGCCGAAGAACGAGAACCCACGGACGACCTTAGACTTCGGCACGGTCAGCATCGAGGTCGTCAGCGGATAGGTGACCTGATCCTCGACTACCTGCGGAGCCTGGCCGGGATAGTCGGTGAACACGATGACCTGGACGTCTGAGAGGTCGGGGATGGCATCGAGCGGAAGCGTGCGCAACGCATAGACGCCGCCCGCGATGGAAAGAGTAGCGCCGACGAAGATGAGGACCAAGTTGCGGGCGGACCATGAGATAATGTTGGCAATCATGGTTTCACCTCATCCGCTGTCAGCGCGCTCAACGCGGCGTTCAGGTTGCTTTCGGCGTCCAGCAGGAAGTTGGCCGACACGACCACACGGTCGCCAGCGGCGATCCCTTTGGTGATCTCGGTCATGTCCTCACCTCGGACACCCAGCGCGACGTTCATCGGTTCGAACCTGCCCTCGCCCTTATCGATGAAGACGAGCTGGCGGTCGCCCGTGTCAATGACCGAACTGTTGGGAACGGCGACGACTGGGTTTCCAGATCCGGCTTCGATCTCGACCTCGGCATACATGTTGGACATCAGTTGGCCGCTAGGGTTCGGAAGCTCGATCCTGACCTTCGTCGTCCGGGTCTGCATCTGGACCTCGGGATAGATGAGATCGACCGTCCCCTTGAATGTCGTACCGGGCAGATTGCGGACGATCACGGAAACGACGGCTCCCTTGCGGACCGCGCTTAGCTCATATTCCGGCACGTCGGCGATTACCCAGACCCTGGACACGTCTGCGATGCGAAAAAGAATGTCGCCAGCCTCGGCCATCATGCCGCTCACAGCCATACGCTCGAGCACGACGCCGTCACGCGGCGACGTGTAAGCGATACTTTGCGGCACTTTCCTCTCGCTCGCGATGCTGCCGATCGTTGCCGTGGGCACGCCCAGATTTTTCAAACGAAGCGCCGCCCCGGAGTCAGGGTTGGACTTTGCCCCGTTGCGCATCTCGGCTGCGTATTCCGCTCCGGCGGTGGCGATCTCCTTTGAATAGAACTGAAAGAGGTTTTCGCCCTTCGTGATCGCATCGCCGGTCGTGACATTCGCCACGTCCTCCACGAAGGCATCTGCCCGCATCGAAATGATGCTCACCTACGCTCGTCCAATGTGACTGTCCCGGGTACTCGGATTTTCCGGCTGACGGTTGTCACTTCGGCCAGCGCAGTCCTCACCCCCGTCCGCTGGAGTTTACCGAGAGGGACCTTCACCGTTGAACTGTCGCTGACGTCGCCGTCATAGACGGGAAGATAGTCCATCCCCATTGAATCCTTCTTCGGAACCTTGGACGTGTCGGGAAGCCCCATGGGGTTGCGGTAGTACAAGATTTTACGCTCGAGTGAGACGGATGCCGTATCGGGTGACGGCGCGACGGCTCCGCTTGGGCCGAGGCTGATGTCCTCGCTTGCTCGAACAGGAACGAATAGCCGCCCGTCATCGGTGTTCTTTGGCGTGGCGGAGTATTCGGCCAACCCGTCCGGATGGCGGTAATAGATCACCGCTCCCGTTCCTTCGCGTCGCGGTTCCGCCTCGGCGGCCATCCCGGTCCCTTTGACGCCCCCCTGAAAAAATGCACCGACATCGTACTTCCCGGCCCAATAGCCTCCCCCGCCGACGATCGCGGCGAGGGAGAGCGTGGCAATGATGCGCGGGATGTTCACGGGACAGCCTTCAGGACGACTTCGCCCTTGACGGTCTCAGGCTCACCCTGGACCTTGGCGGCGACCTGGAAACGCCATCCGCCTTCCATGGAAAGATTGGTCGTAAAGGCGTAGACGCCCGGCTCCCCGGAGGTTGCCGGGTCTACCTTTGTGGTCATCGTTTCCATGCCATCGGGAGCCATGTCCATCCGCGTCGTGAAGATAACGGCGTCGGGAACGGTCTTGCCCGTGCGCTTGTCGATCAGGCGTACGGACACGGTCGCCGCCGGCCCCTGCTTGATCTCGGTCTGGACGGCTTGGAATTCGTAGTCCTGCGCTCCCGCCAACGAAGCGTTGGCGGTGCCTAACAGAAATGCGCCGGCGAAGAGCGGGCTCCTCGCGTTAAAGGTGAAATTTCTCATGGTTCAATGTCTCATTCGGACGGGTCTGCGACCTCGTCCTCAGTCAAATGGATCGCCATCGCTACAGCACGGACGCGAACCTGCGGCCGTGCTGTAGCGACGACGTGTTCAAGGACGTGAGATCAGACTCGTGGAGGACGGACTGGCGGGTAGACCAGTGAGGAAGCAAGCTCCCCATGCGGGGGCATGAGGAACCGATGAGCGACCCAACCGATATTCAACGACCAGGAATGAGAGGTTGCCAGTTGACCGACGATCATCGTCGTGCAGATCACAGCAAACGGGCAGGATTTGCTCGCGCAGTCTGGCTTGTCCGGTTGTTCGTCGGGACAGCACGGCAGGTCGTCAGGCATGTCCATGCCAGCCATACCGTCCATCACCACAGGCAGTGAGGCGGCCATGACGCTGTCAGCCGCGCCTACGCTCATCGGACCGATGACGATCCCGAGAATGGCGGTCACGAACAGCAGTCGATAGATGACCTTTACGAACCTCATGGCACTAGTCATGGCACGGAGCCATCGCCATGGGAAGACATCTCACGGAAAATTGCTGCCGCTGTTTATGCGGGATCTCGTCGAAGAGGTTGATCCATCCGCGTGTGCCCGGATTCGGAAACGCCAAATCTTGGCCACTGGGCCTTGACCCTCCCATCGTTGGAAGCCCTATATCAAACCAGCACATCGACAGGAGACATCAAGATGTATGAGTTCAATATCCAGAACATGACATGCGGCCACTGCAAGGGCACCGTCGAGAAAGCCATCAAAGCCGCCGATCCGGCTGCAGTCGCCACCGTAGACCTCGCTTCCAAGAGCGCAACTGTCGAAACAACGCTGGACCCGGCCATCATCGGCAAGGCGATCCAAGACGCGGGATATCCGGTGTCTTACACGACACGTTGAGTTAGATCAGCGGCCGTCCCTGTTGCTGGGGCGGCCTTAACCCAGGCACTTTCTATCCGCGAAATCTGTTGTACGAATTCCCACGACACCTCTTGACCTTCCCATGATTGGAAGGACTAACCATATGAGCAGTTAAGCAAAAGGATTTCCCGATGACTGCCATCCCGAAGATCGAAGCCTCCAAGACCTTGCCCCTTCCAACCGATTTCGGGATCGAAGGCATGAGCTGCGCATCCTGCGTCGTGCGTGTCGAGAAAGCCATCGCCGCTGTTCCAGGGGTCGCTTCCGCCATCGTCAACCTCGCCACCGAGCGCGCAACCGTCACCTATAATGAGGTGGTACCAACCGAAGCTGTCCTCCAGGCTATCGAGAAGGCCGGTTATGAACCCAAACTCGAAACCCGCGAGCTCGGCGTCGAGGGCATGACCTGTGCCTCGTGCGTGTCCCGCGTCGAGAAGGCACTGAAGTCCGTTCAGGGTGTGAGACAAGCAACGGTCAACCTCGCGACCGAAAAGGCTACCGTTCGTGTCGTCTCCGGAACCTCCACACTCGTCCTTGAGGATGCCGTACGCGCCGCGGGCTATGAGGTGCGCAGGATAACCGCTGTCCGTTCCACGGACAACGACGAGGATCGTCGAGACCGCGAGGCCAACCGCCTGACGATGTCGCTGGCCCTGTCCGCGGCGCTGACGCTTCCTCTGTTCGTCCTAGAGATGGGGTCGCATTTCATCCCGGCCCTCCATGACTGGATCATGGTGAACATCGGCATGGGCAACAACCTCGTCATCCAGTTCGTGCTCGCCACCGCCGTCCTGTTCGGACCTGGGCTCCGCTTTTTCAGGAAGGGCGTTCCCAACCTGCTTCACTGGACCCCCGACATGAATTCGCTGGTGGTGCTGGGCACGTCGGCCGCTTGGGGTTATTCCGTCGTCGCGACGTTCCTGCCTGGTGTCCTGCCTTCTGGCACCGCTAACGTCTACTACGAGGCGGCAGCCGTTATCGTCACGCTGATCCTGCTCGGCCGCTACCTGGAAGCGCGCGCCAAAGGCAAGACCAGTCAGGCGATCAAGCACCTCATCGGCCTTCAGGCGAAGACCGCGCACGTGAAGCGAGGCGAGGACTTCGTCGAGATCGAAATCGGAGCCGTGTCACTCGGCGACATAGTGCGCATCCGCCCCGGCGAGAAAGTCCCGGTCGACGGCCGCCTCGTCGATGGTGGTTCTTACGTGGACGAGTCCATGATCACGGGCGAGCCCGTTCCGGTAAAGAAATCCGCTGGTGACGATGTCGTTGGCGGCACGATCAACAAAACGGGGTCCTTTACGTTCGAGGCGACGAAGATCGACGCGGACACGCTTCTCGCCCAGATCATCAAAATGGTCGAGGCGGCGCAGGGCTCGAAGCTGCCGATCCAGGCGCTTGTCGATCGGGTCACGGGATGGTTTGTCCCGGCTGTCATCGCCGCGGCCGCCCTCACCTTCCTGGCTTGGCTGCTGTTTGGCCCCTCGCCGGCGCTCACCTTTGCTCTGATCAACGCCGTCGCCGTACTGATCATCGCCTGCCCTTGCGCTATGGGCCTTGCCACCCCGACGTCCATCATGGTCGGCACTGGGCGCGCAGCCGAACTCGGTATCCTCTTTCGCAAGGGCGAAGCGCTCCAGACACTGCGCGATGTCGATGTCGTCGCATTGGACAAGACCGGCACATTGACGAAGGGCAAACCGGAATTGACAGACTTCGTGGTCAGCGACGGCTTCGACCGCGCCGAAACGCTGCGGCTAGTGGCAGGCCTGGAGACGCAGTCCGAACACCCGATCGCCGAAGCCATCGTCGCAGCGGCGAAGGCCGACGGCCTTTCACTTTCCGACGTCTCTGATTTCGAGGCTGCCCCCGGCTACGGGGTGAGCGGCCGGATCGACGGCCGGACAGTGCTGGTCGGTGCCGACCGATCCATGACGAAAAGCGGCATCGACGTCTCGGCGTTCTCGGCGCAGGCGGCCGCCTTGGGCGATGCGGGCAAGTCACCGCTCTATGCCGCTATCGACGGCAGACTGGCCGCGATTATCGCAGTGGCCGACCCCATAAAGGACACGACGCCGCAAGCCATCAAGACCCTGCATGCGCTCGGTCTCAAGGTCGCGATGATCACGGGGGACAACAGGCGCACCGCCCAGGCCATCGCCCGCCAGCTCGACATCGACGAAGTCGTCGCCGAAGTCCTGCCGGACGGCAAGGTCGAAGCGGTCCGCAAGCTGCGGAGCGGCGGGCGCAAGGTGGCTTTCATCGGCGACGGCATCAACGATGCGCCGGCCCTTTCGGAAGCCGACATTGGCCTCGCGGTCGGGACCGGAACCGACATCGCTATAGAAAGTGCCGACGTCGTTCTGATGTCGGGTGATCTGAATGGCGTGCCGCGTGCTATTGCCATCAGCAAGGCGACAATCCGCAACATCCGGCAGAACCTGTTCTGGGCCTTCGCCTACAACGTCAGCCTCGTGCCTGTTGCGGCCGGCGTCCTCTACCCGGTTAACGGCACGCTGCTGTCGCCGATCCTCGCCGCTGGCGCGATGGGCCTGTCCAGCGTGTTCGTACTGGCCAACGCCCTGCGCCTGCGACGCTTCAAGACAACCTGACGGAAGGAAACCACGATGAACATCGGTGAAGCATCCAAGGCTTCGGGCGTCTCGACCAAGATGATCCGCTATTACGAACAGATCAAGTTGATCACGCCCGCACACCGTACGGAGTCCAGCTACCGCACATACGGCGACAGCGATGTCCATACGCTGCAGTTCATTCGCCGTGCTCGTGACCTCGGGTTTTCGGTCGAACAGATGAAGACGCTGCTAGCCCTGTGGCGGGACCGTTCGCGGGCAAGCTCCGACGTCAAGGCGATCGCGCTTGAACACATCGCGGAACTCGAGCGCAAGGCTGCGGCGATTGCCGCTATGACGAAGACGTTGAAGCATCTCGCCAGCCATTGCCACGGCGATGATCGGCCGGACTGCCCGATCATCGAAGGTTTCGCCGACACCCTGGAGAACATCGGGCCTGGTATGCCATCCAAGTTTGGCCTCGCCAACGTTGTCTAAAATGAATTTGATCAGTCCGTCTTGACCCGAAACGTCGCGTGGCACGACGTGCAAGTCTGAAGCATCATGTGAAAAGCGTGTTCTGCGGGCATTGATGCTGCATCTCTCGCTGCGTCGACCTTTCTCGCGAGCGGTCCGCCTCCCATGGCATCTCCTATTTGCATCCGCGTTTCTGGTCCAAGCCTGTCGGGATTTCGGTCAGCTGCGACAGACAGCGCTGACGCGTAGATGCCAAGGTCCTTTGCCAGCTTGTCGAAGTGTTGGCGGTCGGTTTCAATGATTGTGCTGGCTTTTGAGCCAGGCGTGGCACCGGAACCGTCGAACAGCGCCGACAGGCTAGGTCCCGAGTGAGCCAGAATGGTCTCGGCGGCCGCTTTGAAAGCTCTTGCGTCATAGGGCGACAAGTCCTTGAACATGGCGTCGATGGACTTGGCGGCGTTTGCCATCGCCTTCATACCGTCCTGTCTTTGGACAACCTTGCCGGGCGCGGCGTTTTGAGCGATAGCCAAGGAGATCACCGTGCCGAAAATGACTATTGAAAGCGCCGAAGTGGCCAGTTTCGTCACTCTCGCCTTCAATGCCATGCTACACTCCATTTTGCCGGAGGCTATTCCTCCTGTTTTTGACCATCCCGTTACACCGGAGCCAAACCTTCTGGGTCTGAAACCGTCCTTGAGCTTGATCAGGATCAACGCAACTCTTGCCACGCCACGGTACTATGCTTGAGTACGACGATAGGGACCGAACGACATCATGATCGCCGTAAGCCAAACCATTCGACGATACGCGAGAGGATTGCTGGCCGTTTTGGTCGCAATTATGTTCCTCGTCGCGCCGATGGCCGAGGCTGCTTCCGAATTATGCGATAACGACTTACCTCAAGCGCTACATGTCGAAACGTCCATGGGCGAAGAAGCTCGCCAAGATGATCGCCACCATGTCGAGCAGATGGTCTGTTGCAAAAGCGTATGCAGCCTGTGCAACGTCATCCTTCCGCCTACGAATCCTGGTGTTTTTCATGTAGGTACTGGCCCTCAGAGATCCCTCCATCCTCAGCAGTTAATCACAGGTCTCAGCTACCGACCTGTTCTCGGCCCTCCCTGATCCATTCTCTGAACACTTCCGCTCAACGGCGGTATGATCCTTCGGTTGCCTGCCATAGCTGCACGGCGACCATTCCGGTGGCGATTGTCGAGGCCGCCGTGCTGCGTTTCCTTTCGAAGTCCTGGAGACGAACCAACAGGGAGCTATCTAATGGACGAGCAAAAAAGCCATGAAAGTCACCACAATCATCATCAAGGGCACGGTGCTCAGGCCACGCTCGTGGCCCAAAAGAGTTCAGTGACGTATCAGAAGGAGGGCGTAATTTACACATGCCCTATGCATCCGCAGGTAAAGCAAATTGGCCCCGGGAACTGCCCTATCTGTGGGATGACTCTTGAACCGGAAGCAGTCACAACGGATACCGGGCCAAGCGCCGAATATCTCGACATGAAACGCCGTTTCTGGATCGGGCTCGTTCTGTCCGTGCCCGTCCTCATGCTGGAGATGGGTGGACACCTCACCAATCTTCACATGGTGCTTGGTGCCCAGACCTCAAATTGGATTCAGCTTGTTCTGGCTACACCTGTCGTCCTATGGGCAGGCTTTCCATTCTTCGAGCGAGCATGGAAGTCCCTCGTCACTATGCGCCTGAACATGTTCACATTGATAGCAATGGGGACCGGGGTCGCGTGGACTTACAGCGTTGTTGCAACCCTTGCACCTGGTCTGTTTCCCGCCACTTTCCGCTCCGCAGACGGTTCAGTCGCCATCTATTTCGAAGCTGCAGCCGTCATCACGGTGCTGGTGTTGCTGGGACAGGTTCTGGAGTTGCAAGCCCGTGAACAGACCGGTGGAGCCATCCGCGCACTTCTTGACCTTGCCCCCAAGACGGCACGCCGCGTCCGCGACGGTGTCGACGAGGACATCGACCTGGAAATGGTTGTCGTCGGGGATCGGCTTCGGGTTCGCCCCGGTGAAAAGGTCCCGGTCGATGGCAGCCTTATCGAAGGACGCAGTTCGGTTGATGAATCGATGATCACCGGTGAATCGATGCCCGTCACCAAAGAGGTCGGTGCAAAGCTGATAGGCGGGACGATGAACCAGACCGGTGGCTTCGTCATGGAGGCAGGAAAAGTCGGCCGCGATACCATGCTGTCGCAGATCGTCCGCATGGTTGCGGACGCCCAGCGCTCGCGAGCGCCCATCCAGCGCCTGGCCGACGAAGTCTCAGGCTGGTTCGTCCCCGTGGTGATCGGCATTGCCATCGTCGCATTCGCAGCATGGATGATCTGGGGTCCAGAACCGCGCTTTGCCCACGGTCTTGTCGCCGCGGTCGCGGTGCTCATCATCGCATGCCCCTGCGCGTTGGGCCTTGCAACGCCGATGTCGATCATGGTTGGCGTTGGCCGGGGTGCTGGTCTTGGTGTCCTGATCAAGAATGCCGAAGCCCTGGAGCGTTTCGAGAAAGTCGACACGTTGGTCGTCGACAAGACCGGAACCCTGACCGAGGGTAAACCCAAGGTAACGTCCATGGCCGCGATAAATGGGTTCACAGAACCCGAACTGCTGCGCCTGGCGGCAACGCTGGAACGAGCGAGCGAGCATCCACTGGCAACTGCCATAGTCAACGCGGCGACGGAGCGCCAGTTGGTTCTCGGCGTCGCGGAAGATTTCGATAGCCCGGTTGGCAAAGGGGTTACGGGAAGTGTCGACGGACGCAGGCTCATCATAGGCAGCCACCGCATCATGGAGGAAGCTCATATCGATGTCTCGGCTCTTACCAGCCAGGCGGAGGCACTGAGAGGAGAAGGCGCAACAGTCATTTTCGTAGCGGTAGACGGCGACCTCGGCGGCCTTTTAGCGATCGCCGATCCGATCAAGACGACGACACCCGACGCAGTCCAAGCGTTGCTCAAGGCAGGGGTCCGGGTCGTGATGCTGACGGGCGACAACAAGACGACGGCCGCCGCAGTCGCACGCAAGCTTGGGATCACCGAGGTCGAAGCCGAAATCCTGCCGGAAGACAAGAGCGAGATCGTGAAGCGTTTGCGAGAAGAAGGCCGGATCGTCGCAATGGCGGGGGACGGTGTGAACGACGCTCCCGCCCTGGCTGCGGCCGACGTCGGAATTGCCATGGGGACCGGCACCGATGTCGCGATCGAGAGTGCTGGCGTAACCCTGCTGAAGGGCGACCTTCAGGGGATCGTGCGGGCTCGTGAACTGAGCCAGGCGACAATGAGCAATATCAGGCAGAACCTGTTTTTCGCCTTCATATACAACGCGGCTGGCGTACCGATTGCCGCAGGCGTTCTGTACCCTACGTTCGGGCTTTTGCTATCGCCGATCATCGCAGCGGCCGCCATGGCACTTTCGTCGGTGAGCGTCATTGGCAACGCCCTGAGATTGAGGAGCGTGCGGATATGAGATGCGTTCGAAAATGGACGCTGCTAGCAGCGTCGCCGGCTGTCGCCTGCTAAACTACGTATTGGGGGAGAGCATGAGTGAGGATGCTCTCCCCCAACTTTCAGGCCGCCATTTCTGTGCAGCTGTCCGCACAGCGACGGCAAGCCGCTACACACGGTTCCATGTCCCCGACGCGCTCACAATCGTCGGCGCACTGAGCGCAAATCTCAGCGCATTCTCGGCAGACGTGCTTGTGATGCTCTGAACCCAGGAGCATGAAATGAGCCGAAGTCCGGCAAATTTCCGCGCAGGCCATCATGAGCTTCAAATGCCTCGGCTCGGTATGTTCGCCGCCCATTTCCAGGCAGTGCCCCATAGCCATCGATAAACACTCGCGATAGCAGGCGAGACAATTGTCGATGCAGACTTTCATTTCATCTGAAATGTGATGCATGGTCATGCTTCCTTCCTACTTCGCTTCCTTGTCGAGCCAGTCAGTCATCTCGGCGATTTCCTTGGTCTGCGCGTCGATGATCTTCTGTGCGGATTTTTTGGCCCATTCGTTGTCACCATATTTCAGCTCGACCTCGGACATGCTGATCGCGCCCATGTGATGGGCGATCATCCCGCACACGAAGGCAACGTCTGCGTCCTTCTTCATCATGCCCTGCATCATGTTCATCTGCATCGACTTCATGCCTTCCATCGATGCCTTCTGATAGTCGGTCATCATGTCGCCCATGCCCATGTCACCGGACTTCATATCCATCTTTGACATGTCCATCTCGGACTTACACTTTTCCGGATAGGCCATCTCTGCGAACGACATGGCGGGCATGACAGTGAGCAATGACAAAGCGCATGCAGCGGCGAGCGAGATTCTTACGATAGTTTTCATTTTAGTTCTCCTGATTGGATACAATTTGGTACGCTTCGCAACTCAGCTTAGAAGCTTTGGGGGCGGATAGTCCGGACGAAGAAACAGCAAACTGATTGGTTGTTCGACCGCGACGAATACAACAGCCCTCCGTCTGTCTGGACCACCAAGCACGTCCACCGAGACTAAGATTGGGCAGCAAATCATGGTGGGGCAGCAAGCGTGTCCAACAGAACCTTTAGAATCGTGGCTAGATGCCAATGAAGAGATTGAAGGGCAGTGATCGGCAGATGCGCCACCCGCCAGCGCCGTTCCATGGATATTTGACAAGATGAGAAGTATCGCAAGAATTAGACACATTCTCTTTTTTATGCTGCGACCGAACATGGAAGATTTTCCCTTAGGCATGCAAGTGACGCTCCTGCGATGCTCCGGTGAATGACCCTGAGAAACGCTCAGGTTCGCCATCGGTTCCGTGAAGCGCCACCCGACAACGACTACAAATCAATTTCGTTCGACTGCCGCTCTTGACCTTGCCAGCGTTGGAACCCTTATCGTCAAATCGGACGAAAGTTCGTCGTCACAAATACGACTCCGATTTTCCTGACATATTTGAGTTGTTGAAATTTGGCTCCATTGAAGGTAGCTGTGAGAAATGGGCTCGATGTATCGAATCATCTGCAAGCAATTGCTGATTCTGATTAGACTGGTGATCGTTGTATCACTGGCCGGATACTCGCTGTCCACGGCCACAGCAGCCATGCACGGGCGGGCATCCGATGCTCCGATGGTAATGTCGGAAAGCATGGAGTATGCTGGCGCTCAGATGAGCGAACACGACCATCACGATCAAGTGTCTGCGGACGAGGATTCGTCAAAAGTGGTAAAGCAGGAGTGCTGCAAAGACTTCTGTGTCAGTATTGCGATCATAGCAAACATAGACACTTGGAATGGCCCCGTCGTTTCGTCCATCCATGCTTTCATGAACGACAGCGACGTCATCGGCGAACTCGTTCCTTTGCATCGCCCACCGAACATCTGAATAGGCTCAACCCGCCCTTGCGGGTCTGAACGTGCGTCTACGGGCAAATGGCTCGTTGCGCAGCTTCTATCTCTTATTCGGATTTCATCATGAAACTTTTGTTCCTGGTGGTTGCCTTGCCGCTTGTCGTCAGCGGATGCGCTTCCACATTGCCAGAAATCGTAGCTTCGGCCGACACCCCTGACACCGTGTCCTATGTCAGGCCCGTTTGGTATCAGAGCCCTATTGGTGGCTACACGCATCGTATGCCCGTCGATCCGAAGCCTTGGCGCGGTCTTAACGACGCCCAAGCTCCGAGGAAAGGATGACCATGATGACTATGCGTCACATCAAGCTCATCTCAGCCGTCGTTCTCCCTCTCATTGCAGCAGGCTGCGTCACGACAGATTATGCTGCCAAAGATGCTGGTTTCGCCAACGCATCGCTAAAAAGCAACGAGGCGACCGGAAAGCAGACGGTCTGGGTTCAAAATCGACAACAAGCCGAGGCTGTACGATCCCGAGTGAAGTCGCTGCTGGCAAAAAAGACCATCGACGTCGAGACCGCCGTGCAAATAGCGTTGCTCAACAATAAGGGCCTTCAGGCTGCTTATTCTGAGCTTGGTGAAAGTGCTGCAGATGTCTGGCAAACACAGCTGTCGGTCTATCCAACATTCTCGGTCGGCTTAACGGGGATCGGAAGTCCGGGGCTCGAAGCCTACCGCGTTATCGAGGGAGCTATCGCCGCCAATATCCTAGCTCTGGCGACGTACGACAAGAACATCAAGTTAGCGGAAACGCGCTTCCGCCAGGCTCAGCTAACGGCAGCTCTCGAAACAATTTCGCTGGCATCGGAAACTCGTCGTGCATGGATCACAGCCGTCTCCGCCTGGGAGAACGTAGGTTACCTTAACCAAGCCAAGGCGGCGGCAGACGCTGCATCTGATCTTGCCAAGAAAATCGGCGAAGCTGGCTCCCTACCAAAAGCAGATCAAGCCCGCGAGCATGTCTTCTACGCCGAGGTAACCGGCGAGACGGCAAAAGCACGGCTTGAAGCAAAGCTGGCCAAAGAAGAACTCGTCCGATTGATGGGTCTCTCGGGCTCCGACATCGACTTCCAGATTCCAAACCGCTTGCCGAACCTGCCTAAGGCACTGATCAAGCGCGACGACATCGAGGCGGAAGCCATTCGTAAACGAATGGACCTCCAAGTGGCTCGACTGGAACTTCAGGCGACGGCGCAGTCCTACAAGCTGGAGGACGTCACCCGCATTGTTACGGATATCGAGCTGGTCGGCACATGGGAGAAGGAGCGTGAACGAGAAGATGGGAAAGTTGTTTCCGAGACCACTCGCACAGCTGGCCTAGAATTCACGATCCCGATCTTCGACTCTGGCCAAGCTCGTCTTCGTAAAGGCGAACTCGCCTACATGCGAGCAGCCAACCAGCTCGCGGAGCTGGCAGTCAATGTTCGTTCGGAAGCCCGCTCCGCTTACGTTTCGTACAAATCGAACTACGACATTGCCCGCCATTACCGCAACAGCGTCCTGCCACTGCGCAACGCAATCGAAGAGCAATCGATGCGCAGCTACAACGGCATGATCACCAGCACCTTTGAGCTGATCTCGGACACCAGAGAGAAGATCGAATCCACCATCCTCGCCGTCAACGCAAAACGCGACTTCTGGCTGGCTGAAGCAAACCTCGCCCCTGTCATCTACGGCGGCAGCGAATCTTCAGAAGCAGAAGAGACCGAAGTCGCGTCGGCTGATGCGGACTAAGAAAGGGAACACGATGTTTAGCAGACGACAGTTACTCGGAGCGGGTGCAGCCAGTGCTGCCCTCGTCTCCTCCCAAACATGGAGCCAGACCTCAAACATGGGCCTGCCGGAAGCGGCAGTCATGGAGTCCCCTACAACACAGAAGCCTTTGAAGCCTTCGGTTGGTCCCGACTACAACCCGGTCGTTACATTGAACGGCTGGACCGCGCCTTTCCGGATGAACAACGGCGTGAAGGAATTTCACCTTGTCGCCGAGCCGGTAGAGCGCGAGATGGCAGAAGGCATGACTGCCTATCTCTGGGGCTATAACGGCCAGTCCCCGGGACCGACAATTGAGGCGGTCGAAGGGGATCGCGTACGCATCTTCGTCACCAACAAGCTTCCAGAGCACACGACCATCCACTGGCACGGCATGATCCTGCCATCTGGCATGGACGGCGTGGGTGGGCTGTCGCAGCCGCATATTCCTGTCGGAAAGACCTTCGTCTACGAGTTCGACCTCGTGAAGTCGGGGACGTTCATGTACCACCCGCACTCCGACGAGATGGTACAGATGGCGATGGGCATGATGGGCTTCTTCGTGGTCCATCCGAAGGACCCGACGTTCATGCCGGTTGACCGCGACTTCGTCTTCCTCCTGAGCGCCTTTGACATTGACCCAGGCACTTATGTCCCGCGTGTCATGGAGATGACAGACTTCAACCTGTGGACCTGGAACAGCCGCGTGTTTCCCGGAATCGATCCGCTGGTGGTCTCTAAGGATGACAGGGTACGTGTGCGCGTCGGCAACCTGACTATGACGAACCACCCAATCCACATGCACGGCTACGACTTCGAGGTCACCTGCACCGACGGCGGCTGGGTACGCCCAGAGGCCCGATGGCCGGAGGTCAGCATCGACCTGCCGGTCGGGGCGATGAGGGCATACGAGTTCGACGCGAAGTACGTCGGCGACTGGGCGATCCACTGTCACAAGTCGCACCACACGATGAACGCCATGGGCCACGAAATCCCCACCTTCATCGGTGTCGATAAGAAGGAAGTGACCAAGAAGATCAGACAGTTCCGTCCTGAGTACATGCCCATGGGTACCGCTGGTATGGCGGATATGGGCGAGATGTCGATGGAAATCCCGGAGAACACCGTGCCGATGATGACAGGCTGGGGTCCGCACGGCCCCATTGAAATGGGCGGCATGTTCTCTGTAGTGAAGGTCCGCGAGGGTATTTCGGCGGGGGATTACAGCGATCCAGGATGGTATGAAAACCCGCCCGGTACACAGGCTTGGGAGTGGACGGGAAGCCTACCTGACACCCCCAAGGCCAAAGATGCAAAGACCCAGATTACGCCAAAACCAGTGAAACACGGCTGATCATCTCTCCCAACCAACCAAAGGACAATATTATGAAAACTGCAATGATCGCACTGTTTCTGGGAGCGCTCGCCACTTCCGCCCTCGCCTCCGGCACCCACGAAGGTGGCCATGACGCGGCTATGGCTGTCGGTGAACCCGGCAAGAAGGCAGAGGCCACCCAGACCATCCGTGTCTCGATGAAAGAGACGGCCGACGGCAAGATGATTTTCACGCCAAATACTTTCAGGGTTCGCAAGGGCCAGACGGTTGTGTTCGCCATCAAGAATGCTGGCGAGCTGGATCACGAGTTCGTTCTCGATCAGGAAGAGAAGGTTATGGAGCACAAGGCCGTGATGGAGAAGTTCCCCGACATGGAGCACGACGACCCGAATGCCATCCGTTTGGCTGCCGGAAAGTCCGGCGAGATCATCTGGAAGTTCACCAACGACGGTACCTTCAAGATCGCCTGCCTGGTTCCTGGCCACTACGACGCCGGGATGCACGGTGACGTCACCGTTGCCCAGAAGTAACCCTACAAGGAGAAATCGACATGACTTCATTCATCAAGCTCGCCACGGCGACGGTACTAGCTCTCACAGTGGCTTCCGGGGTTTTCGCTGCTGAATTCACCAAGGGCACGGTCAAGAAGGTCGATGCGAAGGCGAAAAAGGTGACTCTCATCCACGAGGAACTGAAGGACCTGGAAATGCCAGCAATGACCATGGTGTTCCGTGTCAAGGACGACGCAATGCTCGGGAAGCTCAAAGAAGGCGCAAAAATCGAGTTTGTAGCCGAGCGCGTCGAGGGCAACCTGACCGTCACGGAAATTAAGTAAGCTATCGGGCCGAGCCTTCCAACGCTCGGCCCGACAGATTCGCCATGTGATCGTCAATTCAGTTGATGCAGTCTGCTGCATCTACAAGCGTCCCGTGCAAAAAGCTGGTGGGTTTTAATGCGCCTGATGATCTACCCTCTTCACTTGGGGGAAACCAACAACAACAGACAGGCCGGGATCGTTGTCAAGCAGCTTAATATTCGCCCCATGAAGACCCACAATGGCTTTCACAAGCGTGAGACCCAATCCGGACCCGGCCGTCGTCCTACTCTTTTCAAGTCTATAAAAGCGATCAAAAACTCTCTCACGTTCTTCACGGGGAATTCCTGGACCGTTGTCGGAGACGCCCAGATAAATGCTATTGTAGTTGTTGGAAAGCGATAAAACAATCTTGGAGCCAGCGTGGGTGTGGCGCATTGCGTTAGCAAGCAAATTGGCCAACAACTGTTTAATCAAATCTGGATCGCCATCGATCCAGGAGTCAGAAATGCTGTCGGAAAGCGTGAGGTCGTAACCCGCATCTACGGCTATCGCTTCGTAAACCTCATAAATATCTCGAACCAATGATTGCAGATTGAAAACCCTGAAATTGACAGTTCGACTGCGCGACTCAATCTGCGCAATCCGAAGAACAGCGTCAAATGTTTCAGCCGTAGACTTCAGTTCCACAAGAGCGATCTCAATACCGCTCTTCATATCACCAGGAACATCGGATTGTAGGGAGTCTTCGAGAACTAGAAAGGTACGCGCAATTGGCGTTTTCAAGTCATGTGCAACGTCAGTGGTAACCTGCTTCAACGTGATCACGCTTGATTCAAGCCGTGTCAATGCGACGTTAACCTCAGTGGAGAGGACATCAATTTCATCCATACGAGGGGAAATCGGAAGGCGCTTGAAGAGGTCGCCATGCCCGATTTCATGCGCAATGGTAGAAAGAACGGAAATGCGCCTTCGAGTTCGATGAGCAAAAATCGAAGCTCCGGTCATTCCAACGCCCAAGATTATTGCCGTTGCCCATCCAAAACTTATCAGGACGATACGAGCAAGTTGGTCCGTGTCGCCGTAGCTAATTCCGACAACCAGATCATATTCTCCCAGCGGTCCCCGGAACAATTTATAGTGAGGTGCACTTTCGTGTTGGTTATTGAATCGAAAGGTCGAAAGGCCTGTTGGTACATTCGAAAATTTGGCGTTTCCGGCAACCAGGTCGTCTGTGGCACCGCGCAGCGTATACAAAGTTTCTTCACCCCTAACAGCAGGACCATGGCTTTCAATCATTTGAACGGCCCCGTTCAGACCACGCGCCTCGTAGGCTGACGCGATCTCGCGATACCGTTCCATGACGTTAGAATTCAGTCGGTCATCCAAAAATTTGACAACCATTTGATAAGCTACAATGTTTGCAATTAGGTACGCAGAAACAAAAAGTGAAATGTAGATAATTGCGAGCCTGACCGCGGTACTCTTGAGAAAACTACCCGCGAGCATGCAACGTGTAGCCAGTGTTTTTGACAGTATGCAAAAGTGATGTGCTGAAAGGTTTATCTATTTTTGCCCGGAGGCGGCTGATATGCGTCTCGACGACTGAGCTTTGAGGGTCAAAATTGAAGTTCCATATTTTTTCCAGAAACATCGTTTTTGTGAGCACTCTTCCCTCGTTTCTCATCAGTAATTCAAGCAATGAAAACTCTCGCGGTAATAATTCAATGAGTTGTCCGGCACGTGAGGTAGTCCTCGCGACGAGATCCATTTCAAGGTCGCCGACCCATAGCTTTGTCTTCTCAGCGGCAATCGGGGGGCGCCGAACGAGGGCGTTTATACGAGCGACTAATTCCGAAAACGCGAACGGCTTAACCAGGTAATCGTCACCCCCGGCTTCAAGACCCTCCACCCTATCATCCACGCCACTCATTGCCGTCAGAAACAAGACAGGTGTACGCACCGATGCTGCACGCAAACTTTTGACAAGGTTTAGGCCGTCAAGGCCGGGAACCATCCGATCAACGATTAGAATATCATAGCGCGTGTCCAAGCCTGCTGAGAGCCCCTCGCGACCATCCCCGATGCAGTCTATCGAGTGCCCAGCGGAACTTAAGCCCTTTACAAGATATTTTCTCGTCGTTTGGTCGTCTTCAATGAGCAGTATCTTCATGCCACCCGCCACTTTTTCTTTTAGCACAGCGCCTTACATCTTGCAGTCAACGCCACGTGATTGGGGCTTTCTTACGGCAGATTATTGGCGAACGGATTACAAATTTGTATATCAGGAGACAGGTGACGGAAAAACAGACGCTCTATCCTATTTTTGCTGCAGGTCGCAGTTCTAAATAAGGATTTTAGTCATGATCAAACAAATCGTCATATCTGTAGCTGCTGTGATTGCTATTACGCCGACAGCCTTCGCCTACACCACTCTTGGTAAGACGGCTTCACCAGTCGCCAGTATTATCCAAGGACATGGAAACCCCGGAGATACAGCATCATCTATGTCAGATCCTGATGTCAGCGTCCGCGTTCTGGAAAGCGGCAAGGTAGAACGTAAGAACACCCGTTATGGTACGGTCACAATCATTGATCCAAGGGCGGAGTCCGTCAAGAACAACCGCAGGTAACGCACCCGGTTCGCTACGCTATCGTTACGGCTAGTCCATCCAGTGCGTCCAACGCTTCTGACTAGCAAACGCAAGTGACTAACCCTTCGTGAGAGAATGTGCGGATCGATATCGACTTTGCACTCTCCGCTTCCCCATCAGGATAAATCAATGAAAACGTTACTGACAGTAGTTCTTACCGCATTTCTCGCCACTTCCGCCCTCGCCTCCGGCACCCACGAAGGTGGCCATGACGCGGCTATGGCTGTCGGTGAACCCGGCAAGAAGGCAGAGGCCACCCAGACCATCCGTGTCTCGATGAAAGAGACGGCCGACGGCAAGATGATTTTCACGCCAAATACTTTCAGGGTTCGCAAGGGCCAGACGGTTGTGTTCGCCATCAAGAATGCTGGCGAGCTGGATCACGAGTTCGTTCTCGATCAGGAAGAGAAGGTTATGGAGCACAAGGCCGTGATGGAGAAGTTCCCCGACATGGAGCACGACGACCCGAATGCCATCCGTTTGGCTGCCGGAAAGTCCGGCGAGATCATCTGGAAGTTCACCAACGACGGTACCTTCAAGATCGCCTGCCTGGTTCCTGGCCACTACGACGCCGGGATGCACGGTGACGTCACCGTTGCCCAGAAGTAACCCTACAAGGAGAAATCGACATGACTTCATTCATCAAGCTCGCCACGGCGACGGTACTAGCTCTCACAGTGGCTTCCGGGGTTTTCGCTGCTGAATTCACCAAGGGCACGGTCAAGAAGGTCGATGCGAAGGCGAAAAAGGTGACTCTCATCCACGAGGAACTGAAGGACCTGGAAATGCCAGCAATGACCATGGTGTTCCGTGTCAAGGACGACGCAATGCTCGGGAAGCTCAAAGAAGGCGCAAAAATCGAGTTTGTAGCCGAGCGCGTCGAGGGCAACCTGACCGTCACGGAAATTAAGTAAGCTATCGGGCCGAGCCTTCCAACGCTCGGCCCTTCCGACCTCTTTCTAAGGATCGAGAACTCTCGATAGTGCGGGCATGGATCAATGAATCAGGAATCAACGCCGTTCGGCAAAAATGCTTCCACCCGGGAACTAAGGTCGGCCTCGCTGCGGTTCGTTGTCCTTTCGATCCTGTTCGCCAATCTCGTTTTCGGTGACGGTCTCGCCAGCTTTACGACCCATGCCATCGTCAGTTCGGTCTATTTGATCGTCAGCGTGGCATCCGTCGCGGTGGCTGTCTATTTCCCTACACAGAAACACCTCGGCGCAGTGTTCGTGGCGCTCGATGCGGCCTTGGTTGTGGTGATACTCTATGAACACCTCCTGGCTAGTCCGATCACGGAAGACCACGCCCTTACGACGTCGAGCTTAGTCGTCTCATTCATCCTTCTGAACCACGTAGCCTTGAAGCTCGAGCGAAGGCTGATCGTTTTGTTTTCGACGATCGTGGTCTTGGCATGGGTGCTTATGCTTGCCCTCATGGCGTTCCGTCATCACGCCAGCGCGCCCGGAACATTACTGGCCAACTTCTTCAACCAGGACCTCGGCCTGACCATGAGTTTCGCGTTCACGGCGCTGGCCGTGTATCTGTTGGCGCGTGATCACGACCGCACCATCAGACAGGCGTTGAGGATCGAGGAGAAGCGCATGAACCTGTCACGCTTCTTCTCGCCAACAGTCGTCGCCGATCTTCAGACTGCCAGTGCCAACCTTGACCTCGAGCGGCGAGACGCGGCGATCATGTTCGTCGATATCCGCGACTTCACGTCATATGCGGAAACGGCTTCAGCACGCGAGCTTGCCCGTGTCCTCGGTGAGTATCGGCACATCGTCGCCGGCACTGTGTTCGCCTATGGCGGAACCGTTGACAAGTTCATCGGCGACGGCGTGATGGCGGTATTCGGGCAGCCGAAGCCCAAGGCGGACGATGCTCAGCGGGCATTGGCCTGCGCATTGTCTTTGACTGCGGCGCTCGACGAGTGGCGCAACGACAACATTGGCAGGGGCGGCCCCTGTCTGAACGCGGGGATCGGCCTTCACTATGGTACCGTTCTCGGCGGGGTCATTGAAAGCGGCTTCCATGACGAGTTCACCGTGATCGGGGACGCCGTGAATGTCGCTCAACGCCTGGAGTCTCTGGCCAGCCTATTGAAATCGCCACTCGTAGTCTCGGACCGCATAATCGAAGAAGTCCCGGGTATGTTTGGGGCCAATGATTGGGTCTACACCAACGGCGTCAGTATCCCTGGCAGGAAGGCGTCGGTCAACATTGCCTATATCCGTCGCGCTGCCAATCTAGCATCGCCGGCGAGTCATGAGACCGGGGACATACATACCGATTTCCAAAGGTCTTCTTTCCAGTCGCGACCAAGGATACCGCTCGTTGGAATGTAAACCACACCACCGACGAGGACTTTGCCGGGGCTATCACAATGAAATTCCGTCAGGCCGATCGTCACATCGAAGTCGTAGTCCCGGACGAACGAAGTCAGCAGCGAGGTCACAGTCAGATTGACTGTAATATTGTCCCGGAAGTGCGAGACATGAAATGGTGGCCGTTCTGCTGACTGGGCCTGAATGACCGAAGCGTCCTCCTGTTTCGGATTGTTCAGATTCAGTTCGAGGCCGCGCCAGAAGGCGACCGTGTGGTTCGGACTGATCTGAAGGCTCCGGCTTTGCGTCGTGTCGCTCATTTCGACAATGCCCCTCTGCCCTGATCGGTCACGTGTTAAAATGAGACCCCGACGATGAAGTTTCTAATCATGTCCATCAATCAAGTAGCTTTGTTTGATGTCAATCATTCGCTGCTTAATGCCGAGGATCATCTTTCTACACATTGCCTTTATCGCTGATATTTCTTCGTGGGGCAGTTCAAACACAGGATGCATTTGAATATCTGTATGCCAGTCAGATTGAAACGGGACCTGTGCCGCATCCTGGATCGCGGTCTTCTCGGTAGCGGGCTATACCGTTGTGAAGCTCACGCTCGCGGTTGTCTGCTGGGTGACGGGCCACGACCTACTGGAAGCGATCGTTGGTTCGGTCGCGTCGATCGCACTTGGTATGGCGATCGGGATCGAGACGTTCCTATGGCTCAGAGACTGGCGTGCGAGGAAGCCGGATTCTCCCTCGACATGATGATTGTTGGGACCTACCGATGATAACGGTGGACCATGCTATGCCGGACACGAAGGACTCACTTGATTTACCATGGGGGAATCCTCATTTTGCAATATCGCGGCCCTGTTCGTGCCGCTTGGAGGATCGATGCTCACTATTGGAGACCTGTCGAAGACGACCGGTGTGAAAGTGCCAACCATCAGATATTACGAGCAGATGGGGCTTCTGTCGCCCCCGGAGCGCTCGGAAGGCAACCAACGCCGCTATTCCAGAACCGAGCAAGAACGCCTCTCGTTCATCCGGCATGCACGCGATCTCGGTCTGACAATAGAAGCGATCCGTGAACTGATCGATCTCAGCCAGCATCCGGAAAAACCATGCGAAGAGGCTGACAGGATCGCGGCAAAACAGCTCATCGCCGTCCGACAGAAGATCGAACGGCTGAGGAAGCTAGAGGCAGAACTCGAGCGGATTTCGACACACTGCCACTCCAACCAGGTGCGCGACTGCTACGTGATCCGGGCGCTGGCCAATCATGACATGTGCACCACGGATCACGATTAAAAACCGAAACGATGATGGACAGCGTCCACTTACTCACGGTGAGATGATCGCGCGGTCGCCACTCATGCCGACTACGCGACGAAGTCGTACAGCAGCTTGATGTTCAGTAAGGCGATCACCACGGCGATGAGCCAGGCAAACGATGTGAGCCAAAGCGGTGCCTTGAGTTCCCCCATCTTCGCGCGATCAGAAGTGAACATCACGAGCGGGAACACTGCGAAAGAAAGCTGGAGACTGAGAACGACCTGAGTGAGGATCAGTAGCTGTCCGGTGCCGCTGTCTCCGAATGCGATGGTGACACCCGCGGCGGGAATGATGGCTATTCCCCGTGTGATCAGGCGGCGAAGCCACGGCGCTAGCTGTATCTTGAGGAACCCTTCCATGACGATCTGGCCAGCAAGGGTCGCGGTCACGGTCGAATTGATGCCGCAGCACAAAAGCGCGATCCCGAACAGCGTCGGAGCTATGGCAAGGCCCAGCAGTGGGGCAAGCAGATTATGGGCTTCGCCCAGTTCCGCAACGGACGTCTGTCCGGTCTTGTGGAAAGTCGCCGCGGCAAGGATGAGGATGGAGGCGTTGACGAGCAAAGCGAACATCAGTGCGACGGTGGAGTCGATCGTCGCGAACTTCAGAGCTTCGCGCTTCTCGGGCAGCGTGTGGCCGTAGTTGCGGGTCTGCACGATCCCTGAATGGAGATAGAGGTTGTGCGGCATGACGGTCGCGCCGAGGATGCCCAGCGCAAGATAGAGCATGTCTGGGTTGGTGATGATCTCAGTGGTGGGCGCGAATCCGAGAATCACCTGACCCCAGTCCGGATCGGCAAGCACGATCTGGATGGTGAAGCAGACAGCGATCACGCCGAGCAGCGTTATGACGAGCGCTTCGACCCAACGGAAGCCCAGCTTCTGAAGGTACAGGATCAGAAAAACGTCCAGCGCGGTGATGATCACACCTAGTTCCAGCGGGATGCCGAAGATAAGGTTGAGGCCGATCGCGGTGCCGATCACCTCGGCGATGTCTGTCGCGATGATGGCGATCTCGGCCAGCAGCCACAAAACCATAGCCACTGGCTTTGGGAAAGCGTCCCGACACGCCTGCGCCAGATCCCGCCCGGAGCCGATAGCAAGCCGCGCACAGAGCGACTGCAGGACGATCGCCATGATGTTCGAGACAAGTGCCACAGTGAGCAGCGCATATCCAAATCTCGATCCGCCAGCCAGCGAGGTCGCCCAGTTTCCCGGATCCATGTATCCGACCGCAACAAGATAGCCGGGGCCGAAAAAGGCCATTGCCCTGCGGAAGGTGCCTGATCCCGCAGCAACTCCGATGGAACGGTGAACATCCGATAGAGATGCCTCACCCACGGTCCGCCGCCAGCCTTTGATCGGTTTGTCCACAGCCCCGCCTCGCCTTCATAGCCCTTGCTATATTGCAACTGCAAATCATTCGCATTAATCGATGGCGTTGGCAAGACGATATCCTTTGGTGCCTTCAGCGCTGATATTTTCCTGAATTCGCTGATGATGATCCACTTCCCCGGTCAGATCGAAGACCGGATTTGGTAGTCCTTCAGAAAACATCGTGTTGCGTTTGTCAGTCTCTCCCGCTCCGCGACGGGCTGCGTATCAACATCCACGACGGGCGAGGATAACGAAACGTTAATCAGTTTTATGCAATTTTAAGTGTATATTAATGCAAACTTCATTGCGGTTGGTGTCGTACCAAATCCTCGATTGGTTTCAGACCCGCCAGGTGCAAACTACACATCGGCGGACGGTCTGGGCTGCTCATGGTCAATGCTTTCGGAGATGACGGTTAGATATGATAGGCTTTATCGTACGGCTTAACCGCCGCGCCCATTTCAGTGTGGAGTCCAGGGTCAAGCCTGTTACTAAAGCCTTTGTCGGCACATCCGAACGCCGCAAGCGTGATAGTCGACAAAGGCTGAGCTTCCTGATTGCAGGCTTTGCGGTGATGTACATTGTCGTTGGCGCACGTCTCGTTCAGTATGGCCTGAACGACCCGGTGGTGACGGGATCCATTCATCCCAGCGCCAATGCCGTCGCAACGCGCCCGGACATTCTCGATCGTAATGGCGAGCTTCTAGCGACCGATATCAACACCGTGTCGCTCTATGCGGAACCGCGACGTATTGTCGACGCTGACGAGGTTGTGGAGAAACTTGCAACCGTGCTGCCAAACCTTGACTGGAGCGACACGCACAGGAAGCTCCGATCCGGTTCCGGCTTTCAGTGGTTGCGCCGCCAGCTCACGCCCCGGCAGCAGTCTGATATTCTTGCGCTTGGGATTCCCGGCATAGGTTTCCGTCCGGAGAAGCGACGCTTCTATCCGGGTGCTGCCACCGCCTCCCATATTGTCGGCCATGTCAATGTCGACAACCTCGGTCTTGCGGGTATGGAGAGGTACATCGATCAGCAAGGTTATGCCGACCTTCGAGCGACGGGCCTGACGAACGATACCAGGCTCGAGCCTGTGAGGCTTTCGATCGACGTCCGCGTCCAGCATATCGTTCGCGAAATCGCGGCGCGCGCGATGACGAACTATCAGGCAGAAGCTGCTGGTGCCGTCATTCTCGACGTGGAAACTGGCGAGGTCATCGCTATGGCTTCCGTTCCTGACTACGATCCGAACCAGCCTTCGCGCGCCCTCCCCGATGGCTCGGTCGACAAGGAATACGAAAAAGGCTGGTTCAATCGGATCAGCAACGCCACATTCGAGATGGGGTCCACATTCAAAAGCTTTACGCTTGCCATGGGTCTGGACGCAGAGAAGATCACCTTGAATTCCGTTGTGGATGCGTCCCGCCCCATCCGTATGGGCGGATTTACGATCAGGGACTTCAAGGGAAAGAACCGACCTTTATCGATCCCGGAGGTTTTTCAGTATTCATCGAACATCGGAACGGCGGCTGTTGCCGACAGGGTCGGGATAGAGGGGCATAAGGAGTTTCTTACGAGACTGGGGCTGCTTTCCAAGATGGACACGGAGATGCCCGGCGTAGCGACCCCTACCCAACCCCGAACGTGGAAAAAGATCAATTCCGTCACGATCTCGTTCGGCCACGGCGTAGCTACCACCCCACTGCAGACCGCCGTTGCTGCCGCAGCCCTGATCAACGGCGGCAACCTCATCAACCCCACCTTCCTTCCACGTTCGAAAGACGATGCAGCATTGGTTTCCCGCGCCGTCATCAAAGAGAAGACCAGTGCGGATATGCGGTTCCTCTACAACTGGAACGGCCTCAAGGGTTCTGGCCGAGGCGCCCAGGTCGAAGGCTTTCATGTGGGCGGAAAGACCGGAACTGCCGACAAGGTCATAAATGGCAGGTATGCCAGCGACATCAACTTCAACGCATTTGTCGCAGGCTTTCCGATGGACAAGCCGCGATACGTCGTGCTGACAATCATCGATGCGCCGAAAACAGGTGTGAACGGAGGAAGGACCGCGGCTTCCACCGCGGCTCCGATGACCAAGGAGATCATCGAGAGAACAGCAGCCTTGCTTGATGTGAAGCCCCGGTTCGGAGGTGAAACCGGCCCTCAGATGCTGGTCAACTACTGATTGGTCATGGGATCATCGTCCATGAATTGTTCGGCGACGAGCGGGAAGCTATCTCATCACCGCCATCGGACAAACGCCAGTTTGCTCAGATACGCCGTGAAGTGAAAAACAGGCTATGGCTCTGGCCTTGGGTGTGCCGCTGCCACCTGTCCGCGGATCGGTCACGCGATGAACGCCATCTTGAAATTGACGAAGGCGCCCGTCCTGTTCCCAGCAGACACCTTCAGACATTCAGACCCGGACGACCTCCGCTTTCGCGCGAATTCACGGCTTGGTGTGGGCACCATGGTCTTGGGAAGCCGACGGGGCCTCCGCCTTTGACTGAACCACGAACTCGACCTCGACGGGACCCGCCTTCTCGAACTGCAGAGTAGCCTTGAATTTCTCTCCTTCGCCTGGGCGCTGCCTGGGGTTCACAAGCATGATGTGTGCTCCGCCCAGTTGCAGTTTCACGGTCTCCCCAGCTTGGATCTCGATGCCCTGCTTCGCGGGTCGCATGCGCGCGACCCCATCGACCAGTGTCGACTCGTGTAGCTCCAGACGTTCGGCGGCGGGCGTGCTGCCGCCAACAAGCCGATCGGCTTCCTCTCCGGTGTTGACGATCACGAGATATGCGCCAAGTACGGGCGCCACCGGAGGTGCCTTGGCCGACCAAGGGTGTTTAAGTTCAAGGCTGCCCGCCTTGAAGTCATGTGCGTCGGAGGAGACGGGAACGCCTGTCGCGGCAATGAGAGCCACGAACACGCCAGAAGCAGCGACCCTTAGATTCATAAGTATACTCCGTTCTCGCGAGCCTACCCGCGCTCTTGCTAAAACAGTTCCACCTGGTGCCAAAGACCCTTGGCGCTGGCTCTGAGCGGTATATCCCGGCAAATATCGTCTGAAAACCCTCTTACTCAATGGAAATGGGCGCAGCAGGCGCAGCGCGTTCATGGTGACGAGCACCGTCGCTCCAGTGTCGGCAAGAACTGCTGGCCACAGCCCGGTGACACCAATGATGGTCGTGACCAGAAAGACTGCCTGCCCATCCGCACGCCGATGACTTCTCGACTGCCAGTTATCTCGAGTGACACACTGGAGTACCGTTCGCGATCAGCGAGCATGTGCCCAGGTGCAGCAAATCGGGGACATAGCTGCCCGAATCTTACCTTCGATGGCTCGTAAGGCTTCGGCTTCTTGGCCAAGGCGAAACCTTCATGATCTGACATACGCTGGCATCGATTGAGGTTATCAAGGGACTGGTGCTGCGGCTTAACAAACGCTTCCCCACAACGACAACATCGTCTCGGGAACGCTAGGAGGGAACAAAGTTACGATCTCCGCACTTTCATTCAATGCCAAATAGAGGATTTACAAGGGACCATACCAAACATCTTCGCCTTGACAGCACGGAGCTGACCCCCGCTGTGCTAGAAGGTGCCACAATTTACGGCGCTGACGACCGTTAGGTGGGTAAGCTTGACCATATTCACGGTTCGGGGCCCACAGGGAAAGCGGTTATAGACGTGGGGGCGGCCTTGGGATTGGAGCGAAGCCAGTCAGCGTGCCTCTCATGGATTTACGTGACCTTGACAGTTTCGTTGAACTCTCAGACGAACAATTGAACGCGCGGCTTCTCGGACCCGAATTGCTACAATGGCTCCGATCCTGACATTGGACGCAAATGCGATATGGGAGCTGGCAGCTATTACGAGTATAATTTTCTGGTTCATAGAGACGCCTACAGATTGAGGTTGAACCAATGGCGTTCTTTCACGCCTTTATCGTTCGGAATGTCGAAGTAATACGGGTCAGCCCTCATTGGCCTTGGCTGTGTGATGACTACTTGGCAGCTATTGCCACCGCCAAAGCCATTGTCGTTACTGTTTGAATTGAGTTCGCGCATTGTGATGCCCGCCTGCTTGTTTGCGCGGTCGTTCCCATAGAGCGTCCGAAAAGCGCCGCGGTTGCTGCACTGGTTGACTGTCTTTGTGCAAACATTTGCCTCGCCACCGCCGAAGAGGGACTCGTTGTCGCGACCAGAAGATGACCGCCCGGCTTGAAAACCGGCAGGGCAATCCTCGAAAGGCTCGTTGCCCGGTTTGCCGGCCTTAGCTTCTTCGCAGATCGGCCACGAGAAGCCGGGCTTTTTCATCGCCGAAATCAATTTCTGCATGGGCGGCACGCAGTACCCAACCCCCTGCCATGAAGGGTTCTTGGACGCTGCGCAAAGGAGGATCTGGCACCCCCAAGACGCATCTTGCGCCCTTGCGGCAGGTGTCATGGCGAGAGCCGCAACACCTGCGGCGATAAAATACAGAGCTTTCATTAGCTTTCCCTCTCTCATTCGTTCACTGCGGAATTGGCCGGTGTGAGATCTTGGCTTCTATCGCGTGGGGGTCTGTTCGGTCGGAGGCCGCATAAATGACGGCGGCGATCAACGAGAATGCTGCAAACCAGAGGATACCGACGCGGTAGAGGAGGGGGCGGTTTGGGATATCCCGGCAAACCGCCGCAAATGCAAAAAAGCCGACAAGATAGCTGTCGAGAGCGAGATGACGCTCGGCCTGGAATAATGCTGAGACCACGAGGAGGACCAGAGCGCAGGGGGCGTGGATCGACCACAAACGTTCGCAGGGCACGATCAGGGCGAGCGAAAGTGGAATGGCAACCAATAGCGCCGCCATCGGATCGATAGCGAACGATGTCGCGATATGTGCGATATCCGGCAACTATCGATCTGTCCTCTTAGGTTTGTTGCGTGCGTCAGCAAACGGCGGCGAGATTTCGCTTTTTCGTTCTGCCAAAAGGTTGAAGTCCGCCAGCGGTCGCCGCTCAAGGGTCTTATCAACCGCTTTGCGCCGCCATTCGTTCATGTCGAGCACGTAGGTGCCCCACATTCCATAACGGGCGGCCATGGCATCGTGCTGATAGGAAAGGTACTGTTGGTTGGCGTAGGGGGAATCCACTCGCGCCCAACCTACGCGCAGCATTTCCGTCGCCACGTCTCGGCCTTTGACCGTGCATTGAGCGAGAGGAATGCCATCATTTCCATACCCAAGCGTCGTGCAGACCGTCACCTTGTTGCCAATGGTTCGCTTCAACCAAGCTTTTGCAAGCGGGCCACAGGGAACCGGCATAGGCGCTTGGTTCTTTGTCCGGTCTACCCACTTGGGGTGGAGAGCCCATTGCGGGAGCTCGCATGCATCGATACTCGCGAGGCGGACCTTATAGCCACGTCCGAGAGAGTCATACCAAAGAGTGCGGCCGTCTAAAACGGTTACAACGCCTTTGAAGACCGGCAACCTGACGGGCGCGGAATCGACGGGTGGTGCCACGCGCCCCGAGTAGCGCGGGGTATAGTATTGTAGGTCGGCGGCCATTGAAGGTGTGGCAATCGCAGCGATAATGACGCCGAGCAGTGGAATATGTTTCATTGCTCCGCCTTCCTGGCGCGCTGATTGGCTTCTCGGCTGAGGGTGATCGACGGGTGCTGGACGTCTTTGAACTGCCAGAGACCCGCCTTTTTCTGCTGGGCCATCTGTTCGGCCACAGAGTAGGGGACATGATATGGAAGTCCGTCGCTCTTCAATGCAGCAAACGCGTACCCACTGCTGACGAGAACCTGCCCTAGATCCAGCCGCTGGCTCCCAACGGTCGCGTAACAAATGACATACGAAATGTCGTTTGCCTTAGCGACTGGTGCGCAAATCGGCTGCGTGTCCATGATATACGCGGCAAGAACAGCGAGGGACGCCTCGCCGCAATCGCGAGTGTTACCGTGCGCATCGGTATAGTTGGTACCGCGCAAACATGACTGTATTCCATAGAGACGGAACCGCTCTCCATTGGATACCCATGTGTCCCCGGTCTCGAGCGTTATTCCGTCCGGCCTTAAATCGAAATAGCCCTCCGAGGCTGCGAGAGCCCAGGTAGGCATCAGTGCCGCCATGAGAAGGGCTATCCGCTTCATTGCGACTTTACCCGCGGATCGGCCCACATGCCGAAATCGCCCTTTTTGCCGAGATTCTCGGCTTCCTGAAGATCAGGCCGCTCCACTGATCCATCAGGTTTTTTGGCGAGACGAAGAGCGCCTAGAGAAAGAAGCTGTTCCTCAAAATTATCGACCGAGTCCATGGCACCAGGGTAATTGTAGTACCCGTAGCACGTCGCATTCTGCATCGGCGCCCCCTTCTCGCTGACGAAGGCGCGGCAGAAAACGACCTTTGGGCTCTGCAACATGACCTGAAGCTGCTTAAGAGCGTAGTCATCGCACGTTCCCGCATAGTCTTCCGTCCGGTTGACCAAATCGCCCTTACACGGCTGCAGACCGTACAGATGTACTGTTGTCTTATCATCGATCTTGAAGTCGGTTCCGGAGACCGCCTTGAACCCTGAGGCTGTTGCATAGCCCTTCCGGTCAACGACCTTTCCATTGCCGTCATAATACTCGACCACCAAAGCCGTTTTACCGGGGGCTACGAGTGATTTGACGTAATCCTTGTTAATTGCCGGCGCGGCAAAAGCTTGTGTTGCCATTGCGCAACTTGTGAGTGCGGTAATGATGGTCCGTATCATTTTCTAGCCCTAACCATCTTGGTACAACGGATTCCCTTGAGAAAGGGGGTTTAACACTGGCACAAAAACTTGTAAGTCTGAGCCAAATCGGTATCATACAAGCATCAACTTAATCGGTTTTCTTCCTAATCACAACACCGTTTGGCAGGCGGAGACGATGGAAAAAAGGGCTAGCATGGCAGGCTTTTTAGGCACCACCGTCCTTTTTGGGACAGCTCTCGCTACGCTGTGGTCGGCCAACTGCGCATATGCCCAAGATGCTGTAAAAAATACCAGAATAGCCAGCGCATACAATGATACAACAACGTCTGAACTACCGTCACTAGCTACCAACTTCGCGGAAAGATGGGCTGGGGAGCCTGTCGCAGCTAAAGAATTTGTCTTGGGCGCTGATGGCGTAGTGAAGGACGCGAACCAGCAGAAAGACGCGACCAAAGCGGCCGGTTTGCCAATTACTAAAATTGGCGCAGGAAACACCTCGTATGTGGATGTGACAGGATCAGAAGCCGACTCCCCGATTACTCCTCGTGCCACCGGTTCAGTTATCCAAATTGGCGCAGAAAACGTGTTAGCTTCGCCCGTGGTGGGGGCAAAGGAGTGTGGGGCGTCTCCGATGACGCCTGACGAGATCAAAGCCTTGGTTGTAGAGACCGCGCGCCGCCATCAGGTAGACGAGGCGTTTGCTGTGGCGATTACATGGGCCGAAAGCCGGTTTGATGTGGTTCGCAACTCGCCCAAAGGTGCGCGTGGCCCCATGCAGCTTATCCCTGACACCGCTACGCGGTTCGGCGTCGTGGATATCTGCGATCCTGCTCAGAACATCGAAGGCGGCATCAAGTATCTCCGCTTCCTCCTCGACGAGTTTCAAAATCCTCTGCTCGTAGCCGCCGCATACAACAGCGGCGAAAACCGGATCTACGAATATGGCGGAGTACCGCCCTTTCAGGAGACGGTCGGGTACGTCGCAAAGGTCCTCAATTTTCAGCTTGGCCTTCCGATGCCTACCGGCAAACGGAAGGCCGGAAATGTCGTCCGCGAAGCAGCGGCGACGAATACGGCCAACGGTAGCGGGGTAATTGCCGTGGAGAAGACCGGCAAGTTTGTCGGTGGCGTAATGCACTTCTAAGGAGAGAATCAGATGAAAAGTGTGAAGTTGGGTCAATCCCAAGCGGTTAAGGTGATCGCGCTTCTTGGCGTGGTCGCGGCGGTACAGATCGTCGGTGCTGAGCTGGCGTTTGCGCAAGGGGCAGGTGGCGGCGGCAGTGGTGCTTTCGGCCCTATTCAGACCGCCGTGCAGATGATCGTGGATTTCATCACTGGCCCATTTGGCCGGTTGTTGGCGATCATCGCCGTAATCGCCTTGGGCTTCATGGCATTTGCCGGTCGGTTGTCTTGGTTTACAGCCGGCGCGGTCGTCATTGGTATCGGGCTCGTGTTCGGCGCTCCCGCCATTGTTGATCAGATGATCTCTTCGGTGGGCGGGCAGTAAGTTGAGCGAGTTCTCGGATGAGAAGCCGGCGCTTACGCCTTTGGTGATCGGTCTGACCCGGTCACCTACCCTTTGGGGCGTGCCATACATGGCGGTTGTGCTGATCATCGGCATAACCATCATCGGTTGGCTTGCGTCGAACCATCTTGCCGCGCTTCTGCTCGCGCCTGTGGGCTACCTGGTCCTGTTCTCGCTTTGCACATGGGACGCGAAAATTCTCGACGTGCTTCAGGTTTCGTCACGCAAGACCCCCCGCACTCCCAATAAGCGCTTTTGGGGCACCAACTCGTACGGACCATAATTATGCTGAAAGTCGTCAAAGAAGAGCTAGGATTTGGGAAGGTCGCCGGAAACGAGCGGCCTATGTCCGTTCATATTCCCTACATGCGGCATGTCTCGGACACGGTGATAGGTCTTGAGAATGGATCGCTCGCCAGTGTTATCAAGCTCGACGGCTTGTTTTTCCAGACCGAAGATCAGGCCGAATTGAATATGCGATCGGTCGTTCAGAACACGATGATCCGCGCGCTCGGCTCAAGCCGGTTTTCCCTGTGGTCAACCGTGATCCGTCGCGAGGTCGAAACCGAGATCGGTGGAAAGTTCGACCAATCATTCTGCGACATCCTCAATACGCGATACATGGACCAGCTTCGCAAGAAGCGCATGTTCACAAACGAGATCTACTTGACGATTGTCCGTTCGGGCATGCGCGGCGCGCTTGGTGTTGGCGACTCTCTCAAGCGAATTTTTACGCAGTCAAACAAGGACGCTAAAACACAGGCCACTCGCGAAGAGGTAACGGACCTGGAGGAACTGATCGGGAATATCGTCCGTGAACTGAGTAAATACGGAGCCCGTTCGCTCGGCATAACCTACCGGAAGAAGTCCGACGATACCGCAAAGATCGAGGGGCAGGAGGAAGAAACCAAGGGCGAACCTTATTCCGAGCCCTGCGAATTTTTCAATTCTATCCTAACGGGTAGCGTGTCTCGAAAGATGCGACTGCCGCGCATGGGCATTCGAAACTTCATCGGAACGTCTCGTCTCCACTTCGCCAAGCGCGCCTTTCACGCGCAAGCCGCCGTCGACGAAGAGTCGCGGTATGGCGCACTGCTGTCAATCAAGGAATATCCACCTTTCACTGGACCCGGCATGTTGGACGGACTGTTACAGGTGAACCACGAGTTCATCCTGACGCAGTCGTTTACCCTTGCCGACAAGCCGATTGCACAAGAGCGCATAACGCGCCTCCAGCGACAAATCCGTGCCTCGGACGAGGCTGGGACCTCTGTAGAATCTGACATCAATTTTGCACTCGACAGCATGCTGAATCAGGAAGCCGTGTTCGGCTTCCATCATTTTTCGCTACTTTGCATTTCCCGGGACCTTGAAGGCTTGAGCCGCTGCGTGTCGGAACTTGGTGCATGCCTCACGGACATGAACATCAACTGGCTGCGCGAAGATCTGAATCTTGAGGCCGCGTTTTGGGCACAGTTACCCGGCAACCACTCCTACATCGCTCGAAAGGCGATGCTCTCCAGCTCTAACTTCTCGGGCCTGTCATCAATGCACAATTTCGCCAGTGGTCAGGCGGAACGCACACATTGGGGCCTTCCCATCACAATCCTTGAGACGACATCTCAAACGCCCTACTGGTTCAATTTTCACCGTCGAGACATCGGGCATTTCACCGTCACAGGACCGACCGGCTCTGGTAAAACTGTCGGTTTGAGCTTTCTCCTTGCGCAGGCCATGCGAGTTTCGCCAACACCGCGCGCCGTCTTTTTTGACAAAGACCGGGGAGCAGAAATCTTCGTTCGAGCCATTGGCGGATCTTATGAGGTCCTTTCACCCGGTACTCCAACGGGATTCAATCCGCTCCAGTTGGAGAACACCGGACCAAACAGAGAATTTCTTCAGCGCCTTCTCAAGGCGATGCTCGGTGGGCGTGATCGCCGCGAGTTCACCCAGGAAGATGAAGATATTATCGAGCGCGCTGTAGTCCGCCTCATGGAGGAACCGGCACAACAGCGAAATCTCACCAACCTCGGCAACCTGCTAATGGGCCGTGCCCGGGCGGACGCAAACGATCTCTATTCCCGCCTTCGTCCTTGGATCGAAGGCGAGAAAGCGTGGCTCTTCAACGCACCGCACGATGTGCTGTCCTTCTCCGGCAGGACCGTATTCGGCTTCGACATGACCAACATTCTCGGAAACGAGGAGCTGCGAACCCCCGCGCTTATGTATCTCTACCATCGGCTTGATGAACTGCTGGATGGCAACCCGGTCATGTTCTTCATGGACGAGGGCTGGCAGTTGCTCCTGGACGACACCTTCAGCGCGTTCATTGTCGACAAAATGAAGACCATTCGTAAGCTCAACGGCATCGTGGGCTTTGGCACACAGTCGGCCGCCGATATTGCCAAATCGAAGGTCTCTCATACGCTTATTGAGCAGTCTGCCACGAACATTCACTTCCCAAATCCGCGTGCAGACGAGGAGAGCTACATCAAGCGCTTTGGTCTCACGGTGAAGGAATTCAACTTCATCAAGAACACCCCGCCGGAGAAGCGGACCTTCCTGATCAAGCACGGCAATGACTCCGTCATTGCCAGGCTCGACCTGTCGAGCATGCCTGATCTGGTGAAAGTCCTGTCCGGGCGAAAGGAGACGATCGAGGAGTGCGCCGCGCTCCGCGAGCAACACGGAGACGAGCCGGAAAACTGGTTGGCGAAATTTTGCGGATGGGAGAATGCTGAATGAGGAAAAGTCCCACTCTGGTGCTGCTCGCTGCAGCTATGTCGATTGGCGCTCCGAGCGCCGCCTTTACACAGGTTCCGATTACTGACGCCGCGCTGACGGGCGACGATACGGTAAGGGAGAAAACAACCGACGACATCAAGGAAACTGACAAGAAGCGTCACACTGTCAGCACCAGCGTGACGTGCTCCATGTACAAAAAGGGCAAGGGAGGCGATGCGCCGTCCGCTGCGCAGGCTAATCCGGAAATCGTCGGCCTCGTAAAGCGTGTTGCTCAGGAAGAGGGCGTAGACGAAACGCTATTCATGTCGCTTGTTTATCAAGAGAGCCGCTTTAACCCCTGCGCGAAATCTCCTGTAGGTGCGACAGGGCTATCGCAGCTTATGCCGGGAACCGCGAAGGACCTCGGCGTTGATCCAAACAACATCGAAGGCAACCTTCGGGGCGGCGCGCGCTATCTGAAGCAACAGCTCAAGCGTTTCAACGGGAATACGAACCTAGCTCTGGCGGCTTATAATGCTGGCCCTGGGAACGTCCAGAAGTACGGCGGCATACCTCCGTTTAAAGAAACCCAAGGATACGTTGCGAGCATCACGAAACAATGGATGCCGCAGTTTGGCGGGTCGGATACCTCCAACATTCCGATGAACTATGGAGGAGGCAGCACAGCCTTCTCGGGTGCTCGTGACAGCTCGATGAACGCTATGGCGACGAGCCAGTCCATCACTGAAAGCAGTGGCAATGTCAGTTCGTGGTTGCAGCAGCTCGGGCAGATGCAGACGGGCACGATCCAAGACAGCTGGGACCAGAACTCAGGGGCGCGAAACGCGAATCTCGAAATGATGAATCAGGTCATTCGTCTTGGAGCGACAATGGCTGAACTCATGAACTCGAAGAACGCGCTGGATCTCGGTGAAAGGTCCGGCTCCTCTCGCACGAGCTCGGTGAAGAAAAAAGACGATAAAGACCCCGAAACGGTGAAGCTCTGCGACCCGGCACTGAACGTAGAATGGAATGAAACGGAACAAGCTTGCGTCCAGAAGAGGGAACGGGCGTCCGAAATGAAACTGATGTTGAGTACACAATAAAGGAGAACTGCCATGAAAAAGACGATCGCAACGGCGTTTTCGCTGGCTCTAGCTTCGACAGCGTACGCTCAGGTCCCCACAATCGACAATGCTAACCTGAAGGTTGCTCAGGAAACATCGAAAACAACGACCGACATCCTCGATACCAACAAGGAGGTTCTTAAGACGGTCGAAGAAACACTTAAAGCCGTAACGGGTGACCGTGGAAGCGTGCAAAGCCCTATGCAGAACCTTGCTATCGGCAATGGCTTCAGTGTTTCCCAGATGCCGTCATTCGACAGCTTGATGAGCGGTGGCGTACCGAATTTCGGAGGCATGGGCGGCGATATCGGCAAAGTAGCCTCCACATTCATCAACGGGCTGCAGCTGGTGAAAAACCTTTCGGGAAAGGCCGATAGCACGTTCTCAGGCGATAAGTCGTATGAGGAAGTGATGAATACGGTCCTTGGCGTAGCTGCTCTGGTGACTGGATCAAATCAGGCTGTGCAGCAGCGTACGCAATCCTTCCAGCAAGCGGGTCAGCAGATCGGCAAGGCTGAGGATATCAAGGGCTCGATCGATCAGAACACGCAGCTCCAAGTTCAATCGGGGCTGGTGCTGAACGAAATGATTGGCGTCATGAATGGCACCGTTCAGTCGCTTAATGCCCAAAATCAGCAGCGTCTTGTCGATATGTCGAACTCGAAAAAGGCGATGACCTACGGTGATTAAGGCATTCGAAACAGCTGGAAAAGTGCTTCTAATCGCGACGTTCACGGCCGGGCTTGCCGGCTGTGGAACGGCTGCGAAAGAGAAAACAGCACCCTGCAAAAGACCGGCCAACATGACGTCTTTCGTTGAGGATCCGCGTCACGACTGTGGCCCGATGACGAACGTCAACGGTGATCCATCAGCCGCTCTCGCGGCCATCGACAAATTAGCAACTGAATAGGGGCGTTGGGCGATGGAGGATTTCCTCGGTGGGCTTTTGGATCGGATTGAACAGACAGGCGCTAGCTTCACGCAAAGCGCCTATGGGGTAGTTGGCAGCGAAGTCGCGCCGCTTCTAACCGTGCTATTGATCGCCTACGTCGCCTACTACGGTCTTCAACTGATCATGGGGACGGCTCGGGTCAGTGTCGGCGAGGTCATCAGCCGCGTGGTCAGGATGACGCTGATCGTTGCTTTCATAAACTCATGGGGTAACTTCAACACATTCTTCTACACTTGGCTGAGCGATACGCCCGAAGATGTTGGCCGCGCCATTCTAGCTGTCAGCAACACAGGCATCACGGAGCCGACGAACGGCCTGTCGATGATCTGGGAAACGGCCAATAAAGCGGCGGGGGCCTTTGCCGAGCAGGCCGGATATTTTTCCGTTCTCCCGGCAATGGTCGGTTTCCTCATCATGTTTTTCGTCGGCGTGTTTATTGCCGTCGCTCTCGCGATCCTTCTGCTCGCTAAAGTCATGATGTGGGTGCTGCTAGGAACCGCGCCGATTTTCATCGCATGTTTGTTGTTTCAATCCACCCGAAGCTACGGAATGGCATGGTTCCAAAGTGTACTGATGTACGCGCTTATTCCGTTGTTCGTTTACGTGGTTGCTGCGTTCCTGATCTCCGCAATGGATCCAGAGTTGACGAAGGTCACTGCGGCGGCCGACCAGCGCAGACTTCAACTCGATGATGTCGCGGCTTTCCTTCTTTTATGTGCTGCCGGTGCCTTTGTCCTCTTCAACATTCAGACGCTTGCCCAGGGGATCACGGGCGGCGTCGCGGCCGGAATCGGTCAAGTGGCGCGAACTGTCGGGGGCCTGACAGGCTTCAGTGCTCCAGCTGCAATGCTAACCGGCGCGCGTAGTGCCTCCGGCACAGCTGGCCGACTCGGCATGGAGGCACGCGAGCGGACACAAGCCGGCATGCGGGAAAATATTCGAAATGCAAGTGCGAGTGCGATGCAAAATCGCATCAGTAGCAACAGCGTGCCGCGCTAAACGCAGGCTGTTCAGAGGGGTTTAAGGGCTAGACCATGGCAGATTCAAACGAAGCTCTCAGGAGCTATTTTCAAGATGGCGATAAATGGGAACAGGAGATCGTAAAGAAGGCAAATCGCTCAAGGACATTTGCTTGGTTCGTTGCCATGATAATGAGCGCCATCACACTTATGTCGCTCGGGACATTGGTGATGTTGGTGCCGCTCAAGAGTTTCGAACCTTACATCGTCGAGGTCGACAAAAACACCGGCTACATTGAGGTGAAAACCGGGCTCACGCGCTCTGCAAACCTCACCGACCAGCAGGCCGTTACTCAGGCCAATGTGGTCCGTTACATCCGCTCGCGCGAGGGTTATGACCCGTTTGCTATACAGCAAAACTTCGGAATTGCCGCCCTCCTTTCAACGGCAGACGCCGCTAAGGAGCTCCAAGACGAATGGAGCGCGGCCAATCCGAACAACCCAGGCAGGCGCTTAGGCAGAAACAAGAAAATCACCGTGGACGTTAAGTCGGTCACGTTCTCGAACGCTAGCACCGCGCTGGTCCGCTTCTCGACCACCGAAAGCTCTGAGAGCGATAACATCACACGGCACTACATCTCTGTGGTCCGCTTCCGATACACGGATACGCCGGAGCGCAACGATTGGCGTTTTGAAAATCCGCTTGGCTTCCAGGTCTACAACTACCGACGCGATCAGGAAACGGTTACGCCGGGAGCAGCAGGATGAAAGTCAGACTATTTGTCACTGCGGCCTTCATGGCCGTGACGATGAGTCACGCCTTCGGCGCGCAGCAGCCTAGACCCGGCACGTTGGATTCACGCGTTACGAGTGTTGTCTACCAGCCGAATAACGTGGTGAAGGTCTCTGCGACCTACGGCATCTCAACGATGATCATTTTTGATGAAGATGAAAAGTTCGAGACGATCTCGCTTGGCGACACCGATAGCTGGCAGGTCGCACCGTCTGAGAAAGGCAACATCCTATTCGTAAAACCAATTGCGAAAGGTGTTTCTACGAACATGAATGTCGTGACATCCAAGCGGATTTACTTCTTGGAGCTGAATGACTACGCGCCGACAGACGAACGGAAGGTTTTCGGTATCCGTTTTGTGTATCCCGAGAAGGATTTGAACGCATCTCTGCGGAAAGAAGCAGAGTTTCGGGCGGTAAACCCGAACATCAGCAATATCGACAAGGCAAACGTCAATATCGACTACTCATTCTCGGGTGACTCCGCTTTGAAGCCGTCGATGGTCTTCGATGATGGGAAGAAGACGTTCTTTAAGTTCAAGGGACGCGTACCTGCTATTTTTGCGGTCCAGTCTGACTTCTCTGAGACCCTTCGGAATTTCAGAAAAGAGGGCGAATACATCGTCGTTGATGGCACGGCGACACAATACACGCTGAGAGACGGCAACCAATGGACCTGCATTTTCAATCTACGCAAGCCCGATTTTGCAGCCCCTGACCCTGACATCATGGCTCCAAAACCTGATCCGGACGCAAGCAAGCGCAGAAGGAGCGGCAACTGATGAAGCGCAGCCCCGAACTTGAAGCTATGGCGCAGGCTGACGAAACGGATGTCAGCAACAAGAACGCAAAACGGAACCAGACGGCCGGAATGGCTGCTCTGGTGATTTTTGGCGTTATCGCCGCATACATGGTCCTTGCGACCTCGAAAGATGAGCCGCGAGATAATTCCCAGTCAGATGAAGAGTTTCGCACCACGACGTTCCGGCCGCCTGGCTTCGTGCGCGATGGTGAGCCGCAACCTGCCCCGGAACAGCCGGTCGTCGTCTTACCGCCACCTCCGCCGCCTCCGCCGCCAGCCGAGCCGCCAGCCGACACGACAACGTTCAACGTGCCGCCACCACCAGCGGCTCCGCCTCCGATCGTGGAAGTACCCAAAGTGGAGGAGTTTCCCGAGCGCTTCAGGTCAAAGCTCATCACTATGGACCAGAATTTGGGAGGCAACGGAAATGGTTCGCTGGACGGGTCGGCCAGCGGTCAGCCGTTGACGGTTGCCGGCGAGGACAAGAATAGCCAATACCTCTCGTCCGCGAGCGCGATAGGAGATCGCAGCGCCAAGGCCAGACAGCTGAAGCGCCTCGACGCTTTAGTGCCAGAAGGCACGCTTATTCCAGGCATTCTGGAAACGGCCATCGTGAGTGATCTTCCCGGGCAGATCCGTGCCATTACATCTCAGGATGTCTACTCGTTCGACGGCCGGCGCGTGATCATCCCTACAGGCACGCGCCTAATTGGCGAATACCAGTCGGAGGTTACGCGTGGACAGAAGCGTATCTTCGTCGTCTGGACACGCCTGATCCGTGACGATGGTGCCAGCGTGAGGCTAAACTCAATCGGAGCGGATAGCCTCGGTCGATCAGGATTGACAGGTCACGTTGATAACAAGTTCCGGGAGCGTTTCGGCGCTTCCATCCTTCTTTCGATCGTTGGTGGCGGCGCAAGCTATCTGACGGGATATGGAAGCGAACAGAGTTCAGGTTCCAACAATGACGATGCGCAGCGTGGGGCGGATCTCGCTCGCGAGACGATCGCACAGACGTTTAGCGACATGGCAAACACCGTGCTTTCGGAAAATCTTCGCATCCCCCCGACGATCAGCGTCCCACAGGGCGAACGCATCTTCATCTTCGTGCGCCAAGACCTCGATTTCAGCGACATGTACGACGATCCGGTTACAGAAGCGATGAAGGAGATCAAACGTGAACGCTCCGGCAGGTAATCCACTGGTTCATGATCCCCACTATTTCCTGACTCGTTCGTTGGAGCCCATCAGGCCATTTCTAGATGATCCAAAGGTTGTCGAAATCGCGATCAACAAGCCGGGCCACGTGTACGTGGAACGGTTTGGCGCGGACCATATGGAGCATCATCTTATCGATGTTCTGACCGCGCAAGAGATAGAGAACATCGGAGAACGCGTCGCCGCCTCAACAAAGCAGTTCTTGAACCAGGCCAATCCAATCCTAAGCGCGGCGCTGCCCACTGGTGAGCGCATTCAGGTCGTTTTACCGCCCGCGGCTCCTGACGGAGGATCCATTACCATCCGAAAGCAGGTCGTCCAGAATTTCTCTCTGGAAGATTACAGGGACAACGGATCGCTGGATAAGGTGTCGGTTGCCGTGGGGGGATTGAGCGACGTCGATCGCGAGCTCATTCGATATCTGCGCGAAGAAAAGATCTACGACTTCATCCATACTGCAATCACGAAGCGGGTTTCGATCCTTATCAGCGGCGGCACGTCCTCGGGCAAAACGACATTCTTAAATGCCTGCCTCAATTCAGTTGAGCTGAACGAGCGCATCTTGACGCTCGAAGACACGCGGGAACTTTTTCCGCCACAGAAAAACGCAGTCCACTTGGTTGCTTCCAAAGGTGGGCAAGGCACGTCCAATGTGACCATTCAAAACCTGCTCGAGTCGGCACTGCGCATGCGTCCTGACCGCCTTTTCGTGGGCGAGATCAGAGGCGCTGAAGCTTTCTCTTTCCTGCGCGCCATCAACACCGGTCATCCGGGTAGCATGTCCACAGTTCATGCGGACACCCCTATGGGGGCATATGAGCAACTTGCCATGATGATGCAGCAATCCGGCATGTCGGCGGGCTACTCGAAGCAGGACTTAATGTCCTACATTCAAATGGTGATCCCGATCGTCATCCAGCTCCGCCGCGAAGGAGGCAAGCGCGGCGTTTCGGAGATTTTCTTTGCAAGAGATGAAGCATGACGAAGGGCTTCAAAGCCGTCTATCTAGCGTTTTGCCTCGCGGTTGCCTTTGCGGCCTGGATGCTTGGATATGGCGCTGGCCTCCACCTGTTTTACGGCGACGGCAGAATCCTCGATTCCACGATACGAAGCAATCCTTTCGCGCCAATCCAACAGTTCTGGGCTTACAGCGATAATCCTACCCTGCAGAAGGTCGCCCTGGGGTCGTTGGTGCCGGCGTTCGTGATCGCCGCAATTACTGCCTATCTCGGCCTTAGACCTGTCACGAGCCCGTTAGGGGACGCCGCTTTTCAGGACATCGCGGGTTTGCGGACGGGGAAATGGTTCGGCAAGAAGGGGCATATTTTCGGTCGTTTTGGAAGCAAGGTCCTCCGGGCGCAGGACGATCGCCATCACCTGATCATCGGGCCGACAAGGTCCGGTAAAGGTGCCGGTTACGTTATTCCGAATGCTCTCATGCATGAAGGCTCGATGATCGTTACCGATCTAAAGGGAGAGGTCTTCAAGGCGACGGCCGGCTATCGGAAGAAGAATGGCAGCCAGGTTTTCATTTTTGCACCGGGCTCCGAGCGCACGAACAGCTATAATCCCCTGGATTTTGTGCGACCGGAACGGGGCAATCGAACCACCGACATTCAGAACATTGCCAGCATTCTTGTTCCGGAGAACACGGAGTCTGAGAATTCGGTATGGCAGGCCACCGCGCAGCAGGTCCTCGCCGGCGCGATAAGCTACATTCTCGAAAGCCCCTTCTACCGGGACCGCCGCAATCTGGGCGAAATCAACTCGTTCTTCAACAGCGGCGTAGACCTCCAGGCCTTGATGAAGCACATCAAGGAGAAAGAGCCCTACCTCTCGAAATTTACCGTCGAGAGCTTCAACTCATATCTTTCCCTGTCTGATCGAGCCGCTGCATCAGCCCTTCTCGATATCCAGAAGGCTATGCGGCCTTTCAAGAACGAACGTGTTGTCGCCGCAACGAACTTCACGGACATGGATCTTCGATCCATGAAGCGGCGGCCTATAGCGATCTACCTCGCTCCGAACATCACTGACATCACGCTTCTCAGGCCCTTGCTGACCCTGTTTGTCCAACAGGTCATGGATATTCTCACGCTCGAGCACGATCCAAACTCGCTTCCTGTCTATTTCCTGCTCGATGAATTTCGCCAGCTGAAACGCATGGACGAGATCATGACGAAGCTGCCTTACGTGGCCGGTTACAAGATCAAACTCGCATTTATTATCCAGGACCTGAAAAACCTCGATGAGATATATGGAGAAACCTCCCGGCACTCGCTCTTGGGCAATTGCGGCTACCAGTTGATCCTTGGTGCAAACGATCAAGCGACGGCCGACTATGCGTCACGAGCTCTCGGCAAGAGGACCATTCGCTATTCCTCCGAGTCTCGCACAATCGAGATCATGGGACTCCCAAGGCGGACGAAGGTCGAGCAAATTCGCGAGCGGGACCTCATGATGTCTCAGGAAGTCCGGCAAATGCCGGAAAACAGAATGATCCTGTTGGTAGAGGGCCAGCGTCCAATCTTTGCCGAAAAGCTTCGGTTCTTCAACACCCAGCCGTTCAAGGCAGCTGAGGCCTACGCCCAGGCTCACATCCCGAGTGTCCCGGATATCGAGTACCTTCCATCGAAGCCGGTCCCGGCGACGACTGCAGAATATGAGAATGCCGGAAATGTAGCGCCGGTAGCTGAGCCTTCGGCTGCAGTCCAAACGAACATACCGGAAGCCGATCCCGCTCAGAAAGAGCCGGAAAAGCAGATGCCTGCAACGATGGCGCTAGAGCCCGCTGAAGTAACAGCGCCGGCCGCCATTCCAGCGAAGCGTATCGTCAATCCAGCAGCATTGACCTCGAAAGCCAAATCCACACCCGCAGCCCGACCTAAAGCCCCACGGAAGCGCAGTAGCGCAGCGTCGGATGACATCGCACGGCGAGACGAGATTGAAGCACTGCATTCCCTTGCAACAAAGAGGCTTCGCGAGCAGGTCGAGAAAAATAGCGTCGGAAAGAATCCGACGAAACGAAAGAATATCATGGACGTGTTCGCTGCGACCGTTCCAGATCCAGAGACAGCTTGAATATGAAACGGCCCTAAGAGTTTCGCTCTAGGGCCGGTAAGAATCTACTTACTCGGGTAGAAGGCCTAAAATGGCCAAAAGCTAGCGAGATACTGGCCAATGTCTCCAAGCCAGATCGCGGTAGCGTCATACCATCCGACGACTGTCTGATACGCAAAGCCGATAGCAGCAAGAGCAGCAACAAAGCCAAAGATCGCGACGATGCCTTTTCCTACGGCTTCGTCCGATTTTCTGTTCTCAGTCTGAATTACGTATCGGTTTGTCATGGCCTATCACCGCTCACGATCGTCTCGATCGCGGTCCCTCTGTTCGTTTTGCTCCCGCTCAAGTTCTTCAAGACGAGGCACGTGCTGCTGCGCAGGGTCAGTTCGCGTAGTTTCTCCTGCTTTCTGTCCAGCCTCACGCTCCTGTTTTACACGATCTTGTTGCCTGTTTGTAGCCTCGATTGTGTCGGCCAGCTCGTGCGTCTCGCGCTCGTTTGGCAATTGGCCCCGCTCCTCTTCCGCATCAAGCTGAAGGTCGCGCTGACGATCGTCAGAAACATCCGACGTGGATGCGGTTTTGTTGGTCGTGCTTTCGTCTGTCCGACGGTCTTCGCGGTCGATTTTCTCGACTTCGCTGCGAAGCTCGGGATCCTCGACAGCGACATCGCGAAGGTAGGCGTTTCCGTCGGCGGCGAGCTCGGCGGCACGCCGAAGCGCTGACCTAAGCCCAGTCTCGTACATTTCGAGGTCTTCTTCAGAAAACTCGCCCGACTGTACCAGCGCGATACCTTCTCTGAAATGCTCGACATCGATCATCGCGTCATTGCCAGCCTCAACAACGGCTTCGCCATGCTTGGCGACAGCCTCATCCCACTTCTTGCTGACCTCGTCAGCCTCGTTGGCCTCGTTGGCGAGGCGTTGGGCGTCATCGCGGACAGCGTCCGTGGCGATGGCTTCACCTCGTTCCTCTGCTCCCCCACGCTGATCCGTGGCGTCAGCAGGCGGTTCCCGATCGGCGTCGATGCCAATCTGTCTGTCACCAACGCGCTCGGTGAGCTCGAGCATTTCACGGCGGAGATCCACGATTTCACGGGCCGTAGTTGCAACCTCATCGAAACCGGCCCTGTCATCAGCTCCAGCGCTTCGCTCAAGTCTGAACAGAGCCGTTTCGACAGTCTTTTCGTATGATTCAAACTCCTGGCGTGTCTGCTCGCGCATGTCCTCTACCTCCAAAAGCATCTTCTGCAATGATATCATATTTGTACGGAAATCGCCGCCGAAATCCGAGTGAACGACTGTTGAGTTGTTTGCAGATTCGAGCTCCCTGAGCCCGGTCTCAATGACATCACGATGTTCAGCTGCAAATGCTACAGTCCGCCTATCACCGGAAACAGCAGCTATCTTTTGCCACGTCTCTTGGGCCTTGACCGTGTACTGCCGGCTGCGATCACTTGACGCGACGGTGCGTCGCCCTGATCGCTTGGCATCGTAACGAGCCTGAGCGGGCTCACTTGTTCCAACGTGCTCGGTCCTACCGTCGCGGTTTACGGCCCTGACCTGGTTACGCGTATACGCAGGCGCTGAGGCAAACTCCCGTCGATCTGTCATTTCCATATTGATGCCGTGATCGCGCGCCTTCTCGGCCATCACTTCACGCCATTGGCGGAAGGTTGCCGGCGTTGTCTCGATGCGGTCCCCGGCTTCTGATCGCATCGTGACGATAGCATGAGCATGGACATGCGGACGCTTGCCCCCCTCCCCTGCTTCCTTGGTGTCGGTTTCTGGGTCGTGCATCGCAAAGACGTACCGATGTCCAGCAAACTGGTCGGCGAGGAAATCTCGAACAGCGCCTTCAAAGGCTCCCGCATCGGTTCCGGCACGGGCCGACATGATGACATGCATCAAATCACGGCTTTTGCGGCTATGAATCTCTTCGCGCCATTCTTTTTGAACGAGATCCCCGGCCGCCTTACCGTCTGCTATGAAGCGACCGCGATCGTCCCGAACCTCAGCACTGTCCTCTATCAGCTCCCGAACCTTCGTGGTGCCGTATTCGACACCGTTTCCATAGCCGCCGAAGGAAAACCTTGCAGCGCCCTGACCTGCGACGGCGCTAGCGTCAAAACGTTGCTGTACGATCCCGGCGGCCTTGGCGTCGGCTGTAAGCCTCTCACCCTGCCCGCTGCGTAAAACGACAAGGCCATCAATCGTCAATGAGCCATCCCCGCGCTCTGCGACGGCATAAGCATACCGGCGGTCGCCAAAACCGCTCGACAGTATATCTCGCACCCGCCCGTGCAAATCCTCTCCATCAGCACTGGCCGCGACCTCCACCGAGAAGCTTCCAATATCACGGCTCTCCGTCCGGTTCTGAAACAGGTGGTTCCAGTCGCCCCGAACACGAGCAAGATCTTCACGACCTTCCAGTTTCTCACCGTTTTCGTTCTCTACCTTCAACTCACCGCTACGCGAGACGTAGTTGAGCATCGATCCAACGCGTGCACCGCCGCCATAGGAGGCCATTTTCACAACAGCTGGCTGACTACCCTTCGCAACGCTGGTAAGACGCGCCTCCATCGGACGGTTGGAAGCCGCCGCGATACCAGAAGGCATGGAGATCCGGGGAAACTGCATGCGCGGCATCCGCATAGGCTTAGCCTTGGGTCCGCCTCCCCCGCGCCTAACTTCCTTTATCTGATGAACGTACTTGAAGAGGTTTTCTTCGGATTGCTGAGCCTTTCCCCCAAGTGACATTTCGTGCAGAAGCGCCGCGCGCTTCTGCTCCCATTCGCTTGTGAACGCTCCGAAGAAGAACTCCAATGCTATTCCTCCCCACGCCGCTGATAGCCAGCACGCCTTGAAAGCGATCGAAGCTCAAGCATTACAGCAGCCTGAATGGACTGAACGTTGGCGAGATTTATATCCAGTTCGCTCGGATGAACGGCCTTACCGCTGTTCAAGGCTCGCGCGACCTGGTTCAAGTTCACGCCGATTTTGCGCATATCTTCCAGCAAAGCCGCCATGATAAGCCGGTCATCACGCGTCAATATCGGCCGAACGCCTGCGCCCTCAAGCAGAAGCGAACGGAAAAATGCCGACACGCTCATATCAGCTGCTTTGGCTGCCTCCTCGATTTTTCCATGTTCGGCATCCGTCAAGCGCACGTTTACAAGCCGGTCTTTACGGGCCTTAGTCGCAGACGTCACCAAACTGTTTTCACTCATCAGCCGAAGGCCTTTCCAGAGCAACGCGAAGGCATCGAGGGCCAGTCCCTCGATAGCAGCAACCAAAATGTAAAACATTTTTTCGTATCCTGCCACCCTTAAACTACGAACAAAACCAACCTCCTTAATCCATCTCCTCGCCCACTGATTCCGACGCTTACGCATCGGCTTCAAAGCATTGAAACGCTCACCAGGGTTCACCGCCAAAACCGCTAAGAAGCCCTTGGTATGGCAGCCGTACTCAGCCGCAAGGGACGCTTCGCTCTACGCCCTTGCGGCTGAGTACGGCTGCCAAAGTCGGCCTTCACGCGGCTCCGGGGTTCACCAATCCAACAGGTCACACGAGAAAACCACACGATAGGTCGTGTGGTTGCCCAGTTGGCCTTTTCCATACCTCTCGCAACATGAGTAAGTCGTGCGTCAAAGGCACTGCGCTATCGCATGTCATGTGGATGTAGCGTGGTTCAAATCTCAACAAGTGTGTTGACGAACTGCACGTCAGCACCCTATTTTTCCATAATAGGTTCGTGGTTCACTTATCCGTTGTAAGAAAGCACCGTGTTTCACTGCCGTTGTTTAGATCACAACAACCGTGCGTGTTGCCTGGGCTCATTCAAAAGAACGCGAGACAGAAGGGGTGCTCCGACTTCTTCGAGGCTCAAGGCCACCATTCTCTTCGGGAAGACAAAGGGATAGCTATGGCGATTTGTATGTCCGCAGTGAGCGGCAAAGGCGGCGCAGGAAAAACGACTGCTGTCATCCTGCTGGCCGGAGAATTTGCTCTGGAAGGCAAGACTGTCCTCCTCATTGATGCAGACGGTAGGCAGAATCTCTCGACGTGGTTCCAGCGGTCGATTGATAAGGACTACCAGCCAGACGGCATAACTCTTGTTACGGCAGCCCAGGACGCTGGTATTCGGCATATACTCAACCGGGACGCCGAAAAATATGATGTGGTGATCATGGACTCCCCCGGTCAAGACACCGTCACGAGGGATACGATCATCGCGGGCTCCCATGTTGTGGTTACGCCGGTCCAGCCATCGCAGGACGAGATTCTTGCCGCAGGGCAAGCCGCAAACGACGTGGCGGAAATGAGTGATCGGGTAGGCCGAGACATTCCCCACCTCATTTACCGGACGCGGATAAGCATGCCGAACCGCGCCCTCGAGGAATATCGATTGATCCGCCCGTTCGTCGCCAACCTTCGCTCGGGCGGCTACAATTCGCATCTGCTCGAAACTGAACTTGTCGAACGCAATCCCTATCGAGAGATACGAACTGGCTATGGCACCCTCCAGATGCTCGAGCTGACGGGACCCGTAAAAAAGGCCAGGGCAGAGGTTCTTGCCCTTAAGCAGGAAGTCGAAGGCTTCCTGCAGACCAACGCAAGGAGTTAATGCAATGGTGAAACGCGATACAAGCGTTACAGATTTCGCGGTGGCTCCTCGCAAGCCGCGTCAGGAGTTACCAGCCGCTCAGGTTATGCCCCTACAAGCCCCACAGAACGCGCCGGTCCCACCCGAGCCTCCGTTAAAAGACGTTCCCATTAACACCGTCCCGGTAGGCCGAGAAACCAACGCTGCCCCTGATCGAGCAGAGACGAAGCCGCCGCCGGAACAACGCGCCGGAAATTTAATTTCGCCCGATGAGGAGGTCCGCCGGGAGCGCACCACGACGCGGGCACTCCGTCAGGAGGCATCGCGTGTCCGCCTGCAGGACCTGAAGCAGACAAAGGCGAGGGAAAGCAAGCACTTCGTGAACTGCCCCTTGGACTTCGACACAAAGCAGCGCCTTGCCCGCGCCGCTGTTGAGAATGAAATAAAAATGACGGTCATCATCAAAACGGCCATAGACCAATACTTACGGGACAACGGGTATTGATCCTCGATCCAAAATTCCTGATTGGTGTTGCCTTGGGCGGAGTGCTCGGAGTTGTGCTCGCGCCACAAGCGGCAATGGTCGGTATAGACCTACCCGGCCTTAAACATTCCATTTTGGCGCGAACAGTGAATGGGACAGATGTAACCGATAAGGGCGACTGGCCGACTGACCAAGCGGCCAAGGTGCAACTGTTTATGCTATCCAAATGGGATATAGAAAACTACGGCCCCCAATCGTCAGTTCACGTTGATCGCTGCATTCGTTTAGCTCGAAACGCCATCGCATGTGAGATGACTGCGAAACTCGGTTGGATCAAAGAAGATACCCACTTGGAAGGGGTCTTCGAGCGGAAAGATGAGGATTTAGCTCTAGTTTCTCTCAGAACCAAATAGCTGGATTTTCTTGAAAACACGCTATATTCCGCTTGTCGAAGCGGTAATCATATCAAAGCTAAGTTTGCCAATTTGGCTAAGTTTGCAACTTGCCGCCGATTGTACACCTTACCCCCAAATTGGTAGAAACACCGTTTGGTGATTCATAGGAACAGACTGGTGCCATGTTGGTTCAGCTTGGTACATAATACCGCTCGAAAAGCGGATTGAGGCTGAGGGTGATGTCGGAAACGCGAGACCTAATCAAATACAAGAGTTCGAAGGGCCTCGTTGAGACCACTGACGACGAAGTAGACCGGCCGCTTTACCGCCGCCCAGGCTTCGAAGGCATTGTGAGTTTCAAGGAAATGGACGAGAGACTTGCCGCGTTCCTGCGCAAGGCTCGCGAAGACGAAAAGCTGACCAGGGCGGACTTCGCCTCAATCGTCGGTCTCTCGACAGCCGTATACGGTCGCTACGAACGCGCGTTTTCAAGGATGACAGTCACACGGATGATCCACCTGTGCGAGCTCCTGGGCTTTCAGCCGATCGATATGCTCTTTGCAGTCGCCCCTCATCTTTATGGGCGAACGCCGGAAGAGGCAAAAGATCACCTCGAGCTGTCGCACCTTACCCGTGGTCTACCACACGAGGCTGTGAGAAACTTGATCGGCATTGTCGCACGGATGACTCCGGAGGACCGGTCGGAGAAGTGAAGCTCCTTTTCAAATTAGTTTGGGGGCAATGCACTGGTGAGTGAAGTCGTAAATAACATCTAACAGACCCGTCACTGAGCAAAAAAAGCAATAAACGCGCCGACAGTGGGTGTAAGCCTGCTGAAATGGCTGCATCATTGAGAAAGAATGCCCAACGTCATCTCTGCGCAGTTCCACCCGAACCTACTTTCCGATACCTTCCTCGTTCCGTGGACGAGCTACAAACGTTAATAACTTGATAAAATTGCTAGATTGGCCTTGTCCACAGCGACCAACGCTTTAACGTTGCGCGTTGAGCAGCAACGGACAGGTAGTTGTGAAACATTCGGAACGAGCGTGACTAAGCGGTTGGGCCGAGTTTGGGGGGCGAGCAAAATCAGGAGGTGGATTTGCGGCAGAAGTTAGAAACATGGCTGTCTCGAAACGTGCCTGATCGCGCCATCAGTCAGGCTTTCGACTTGCCTGCCGTCGTGCTGACCACAGATGTCGGGCTACAGCGTAGTGAAAACCAAGACCGGGTGGCTGCCCTATCAATGGAAGGGACCAATGGCAATCGGCTCCTCGTAGCAGCCGTGGTCGATGGTATGGGTGGCATGCGCGAAGGTGCCAAATGCGCCACGCTCGCCATGACCAATTTCCTTGTCACCCTTGCGACGCATCACGGCCCTATCCAGCAAAAAATTCATCAAGCAGTATCCGCCGCCAATGAATCGGTATTCAAATTCGCGGGCGGCAAGGGTGGTGCGACGCTGTCTGCTGTAGTTTTGGGTGGCGGTGGCGCTGCATTCGTCGCTCATGTAGGCGACAGCAGAGTTTACAGCTTCGGCCCCAACACGCGCGTCGAACGGCTCACGAAAGATGACTCCTTAGCAGAAGCAGTTGGTGGACACGGGCGGGAACTTCTCCAATTCATTGGGATGGGGCCCGAAATGCAGCCGTTCATAAGTGAGATTCCTAGTGGATCAAAAAATCTCGCGATTACGAGCGACGGCATACATTTTGTTGAAACGCTAACGCTGCAAACGGTGTTGGCTAACTCGCCCACTGTTAGAAGCGCCGCAGAGCGGCTTTCCGCACTAGCGCGCTGGTGCGGCGGGCCTGACAATGCCTCTAGCGCCTTCGTTGACCTCTCAATGTTAGCTTCGGCAAGCCCCGCAGTTCCGCAAGACCTACTGCAAGTGTGGGATCCAAATGGCAGCCTCTGTTTTAGTCTGGAGTCGGCGAGTCCTGCCGCGCCAAGACTCTCCTCTCAGGCGACCCTGCCAACCCGCGACCGCATTGAGGATGTGGATAAGACCGCGGGAAGCCCACACGCACCCTCACGCGGTAGCCGGCCCGCAGGCAACAAGGGTAAAAACAATAACAAGGGCAAGAAGAAAGAGAGCATTGCGAAAGAGGACATTCAGCTCGAGATAAAAATTGAGGGGAATTCGGGAGAGGACACCGGTGATAATCGCGAATAGATATCAGCCCACTGGTAATTCTGACGCTGGAGGAATGGGCGAAATTCTTGAATGCACAGACCTCCACCTAAAGCGGCAGGTGGTCGTAAAGCGACTTCAGCTGGGTATAGATGAGAGGCGCTTGCTCGATGAACAGAAGGCCTTAGCCAAAGTCCGCTCTAAGCACGTGGTTCAGCTTCACGATATCGTGGATGTCGGAACCCCTCAACGGCCACAAAAAGCAATTGTGTTGGAATATATAGCTGGCGCTAATCTTGCTATCGGCGCATTTGCCCCGGATCGCAACTACCTTGGCGTCATATGGCAAATTGCTTGCGGACTGAAGGATATTCATGATGCGGGGGTGATTCATCGAGACATCAAGCCGAACAACATCCGCCTAGACAGCGAAGGCGTGGTCAAGATCATTGATTTTGGACTTGCCCGATCTCGCGACGATGCTCGAACACGTGGAGTAGTTGGAACCCCCGTGTTTATGGCACCAGAACTCTGGGGCAGCGACACAGTAAGCTTCAACAATTCGATTGATGTCTATGCTTTCGGCGTGACGGCGCTGGCCCTCTTAAACCAACGTGTTCCGGCTGAGCTGGCCGGAATACCACCAAGGCCAGTGTCTGTTCCTGCCCTGATGGGCGCATTCCCGACGGTCCCGAATGAGATAATGGCGACGCTCGTTGCTTGTCTCGATCATGTCTCGGCGAAACGCCCGACAATGGTCGCAGTTCAAAGGATAATTGAACGCAGATTGCTTGCAAACGCACACCGCGCGCTCGTCGTCATGGACGGAAAGATACACCAGCTGGACAATAAGCGGCGGAAGATATCACTCAACGCAGGCACGGTCGGTGCTATAGCAATCGAATACAACGGCTACGATTTCGTGATTGTTTCTGTGAGCGGTAACGTTTTCATCAACAACGGAGTTGCGAATTCCGGCTCCTCTATGCCGGGATGCTGCGTGATAACCTTCGGGGTTGGTTCGAACCGGAGATTTGTTACATTCGATGTGTCGCATCCAGAGGTCATGTCATGAGAGTAGATCAGGTAATATCGAATCGATACCGCATTAAAGGGACGATCGGCAGTGGCGGGATGCAGGATGTATACCTTGCCGAGGACCAGTTGTTAGGCGTCGATGTTGCGCTCAAGACGCCGCAGCCCGGGCAGCAAAACAAGCGCTTTTCCCAAAGCGCCATTATTGCCGCCAAAGTGAACCACCACAATGTCGCAAAAACGCTCGACTATATCGAAGAAGATGAGAGGCTGTATCTTATTGAGGAATATGTTCCAGGAGAAACACTGGATAGTAAGTTAGCTCGTTTCGGCGCAGTAGACCCACACCTTTCTGCAAGAGTCTTTCATCATTTGTCGAAGGGTGTAGCAGCATCGCATCACGCGGGCGTGGTGCATCGAGATCTTAAGCCGAGTAATGTAATTGCAGAGCCCGGGGTTAACCTTCACCACTTAAAGATCACTGACTTCGGGATCGCCACGCTTACCGCAGAGGTCTTTGCTGACGCTGCCAAAGATGGTGATCTCACCCGATCAACATCTGGCACAATTAGGGGGGCTCTGCCGTTCATGGCGCCTGAGATGATGTTTCGCGCTCCCGGCGATCATCCCGGACCTGAAGCGGACATCTGGTCGCTTGGAGCGATGATGTTCAAAATTATGACGGGCATCTACCCGTTTGGCGTCTATTTACAGGCGGCCGTCAATGTGCAGACACGCAATCGTGCCCCATGGCCAGCGTTTATGACAAGTAACGCTCAATACCAGCCGCTTGCCTCGGAACTGCAGTCCATCGTCGAAGCGTGCCTCTCGTACGCACCCGACGACCGCCCTACCGCAGACGATCTCGTCCAACAGATTTCAGGCGTCTGCTACATCAATGTCCATCGAAGCGAGGGGGAAATAAACAATCTTATCCAGAATGGATACAGTGGCTTTATCGACGAAGGGGGTGCCCCGGTCTTTTTTAGTATGGAGAGCGTTTATGGAGAAAGGCGTCCCTCGGTGCGAACCAACAGCAGAGTTTGTTATTCGAAGTTTCCTGGCTCCCCACGGTATCGTGGCCACCCGATTGTTGTAATAGACTGACTACATACATTGCCGATTCACCGACACGGCAATGGTTACATCTCTGTGATCGGCCAAAAAACAAGAGACGAGGAAACCAACGCCGCTTTTGTTGTGAAAATTGGGGTTTGGTGCCGGAAACCAAGACATAAGTATTTGAATAACAAAGTTGCTTTCATCATACTTAGTCGATCCGAGACGATGTGGGGAAAAGGTGGGTCTAGCTCCGAGAACAGATCATACCGCAGCACCGCAAGCGTCGGGCTATCTCCTGCAGCTTGAACGGGCCTTGTTCCACCTGAGCCAAGCAGATCATGACGTGACAATTGCGGTCGAGCGTTTCGACGACGTTGCACAGCTCAAAAATGGCCTACCAGTTGTTCAAGAGCAGGATAAGAACAGTGTTAAGAATCGAACCGATTTGCTAGGGGATCGGAGCACGGCGCTCTGGCGAACCCTTCAAATTTGGATGCAGCAGTATCGTGATACCGGACTTTTTTGTGATCGATACCTACTCGTAACAAACGTAAGGATCGAAGACGGTGTAGCCTCAATGTGGAAGCGGAATGCAGACACCACGGCGACACCGGCCCATATAGTCGAGGCACTCAGGACGATCAGTAAGACGAAGTCGAAAGCCAAAATCGTCAAAACCATGCAGGATGTTGTGTCTGCTGATGACAGCGTTCTGACAATGCTCGCAAGCCGCATTGAGCTCATTGATGGTTTTACTCTCGCAAGTGCCCGCCAAGAGATGATAAATGGCTTCGCGCTCCACCCAGGGCTGGATCAGCAACAAATACTCGACTTTCTTTTGGGGTGGATGACGCGTGTGCTCAAAGAAGCATGGGACATGGGTCAGCCCGGATTAATCTCGCGACTGGCATGCATTCGACAATGCCGCGAAATCGAGGCGTCACTTGCCCGACAGAGGTTCTTACCTCGTGCAGCACGTGATGTGTTGATCGCAGTCAACGAGCGAAATCGAGCACTAGCTCGCCCATTCGCTGAGCACCTTCGACGTATCGAAGCGGATGACGATGATCTTTTGCAGGCAGTCGAACATTTCGTACAGTTCAATATTGAGAAGCATCGACTTAGCGCAGATGGGGATGTAGCGGACCGAGAGTGGCAAGATCGCGGAGATCGGCTGATCACGCGATGGCGCAATATAGTGAAGAATACGAGGCGAGTGCATCGCGATCTTAGGCCTGTGGAGGTAGGTCAAAGGATCATGTCGGAAGCGACCTATTTCCATTGCGAGCCGCTAGGAGGCCAAAGCTGCAGTGAAATCTACATGACATCGGGCCATTACCACCGCCTGGCCGACGATGACGAAGTATGGTGGCATCCAACCTACCGCGCAATCGGAGAAGCTTGATGCGTGCAAACCATGAAGAACTCATATTGCGTAACCCAGTACTTGGCGCGTGCCTGTTCTGGCAGTTTGCCAGGACATTCGCGGAGAGCCGCGACGACGACTACCCCACTCTCCCTTTGTTTTTTATCGTAGCAGCAATGCTTTTCCATAAGCCAACTGTCGAAAAAGCCTATCGCATGAACTTTGAGAGCGGGATCCTGAAAGCCATCTCTGACCGACCAGACATAATTGCTGGTCTGCAGTCTCGAATGGAAGACTATTCCAAATCCACGTTGCTGACGCTTCAAGTCGCTGCCAGCGCCAAGCTTTTGTCTCGCGTCGCCAGTGACGGGATGCCATCATTTAGGGCTATCGGGAACGAACTTCCCCGAGAATTGCGGAGACCAGAGAGCCCAGTGACCGAAATGCTGGCCGCCTCTAAACGTCTAGGCGCGTGGTTTGCTTCAGAATCGTCTTTGGCAGTCCAACGCCATCTTAGGGTGGAGTTCTAGATGAAGCTTTTTATCAAGCAGATAGTCATTTGGCCTGTTGATCAAAATCATAAGCCCCGTGTTGTGGACTTTGATATCGACAAGATCAGCGTCATCAGCGGGTGGAGCTCAACCGGGAAGTCGTCGGTCATTTCGATCATCGACTACGTCCTCGGTGCCAAACATTGTACAATACCCGTAGGCGAAATTAGAGACCATGCCTCTTGGTATGGTCTACTCTTGGAAACGAGCGCCGGTTCTATGAGGCTTGCGCGTAAAAAACCGGATGGTCGCCAGGTAGACAATTCGTATTGGCTCCAAGAAGGTCCCGAGACTGAGGCCCCTTTGCCGATCTCGCCGGTGGCGACGACAAATGCAGATCGTATCCGTGGAATGATGGACGCTCTCTCCGGTCTATCGGACTTGCGCCTAGATCCCGAGCAAACGCGAGGGTTCAACGAGCGCGCGTCGTTTCGCGACATGGCGGCGTTCAATTTCTTACCGCAACACATCGTGGCAAATCCGTACACTCTCTTCTTCAAGGCGGACTCCAGCGAGCACCGGGAGAAGCTTCGAAACGTCCTACCCTTGGCACTAGGCATTGTTTCGAACGCTGACATTGAGCGGTCTCATCGAATACAAATGCTCCGAGAGGAAATACGGAAGCAGGAGGCCGATCTACGCACTCGACGAACAGGAATCGAGAACTGGCGCGCGAATGCGACGGGGGCTTTCTACCGAGCGCAAGAGTTAAACCTTTTGCCGCCAGGAGACCCGCCTTCTGATCTGAGGGAGATTGTTGAGCTACTACGGCAAGTGGTGGACAACGCGGGCACGGTGGTCCCTGCGGCTGGCCGCGTGTCTGCGTCAGTTGAACGCCTCGAAGCTATTCGAAGCCAAGAGAAAGAATTTGAATCCACTATTTCATCGCAGCGTCGTCGCCTACGGCGTCTCAAGAGTTTGAGGCGATCAGTCTCTGACTACGCAGCTGTCCTTGAAGATCAGCAGGCTAGGGTCAAGGGATCCGGTTGGTTTCTCGAGCATGTCGAAGCCAGTGCGTGCGTTTTGTGTGGTTCTGCCACGACCGAAGCGCATACTCACCTGAAGGAACTGGTTGGACCAATCCGCGAACTTACGGAGCTAACCGCTGGAGCTGAAGCAACGTCACCTATGGTTGATAGCGAAATCATTGGTATTCAGCGCGGCTTGCTGGCAGACGAGAGGGCAATGCTGCAGCTTCGAAGGACGCGCCAGGAATTTGAAGCGACCGTTGAATCTGAGCAAGGTCACACTCAGACCCTTGAAGGCGTTTACCGATTCCTCGGCAACACTGAGCAAGCGCTCAAGATTTTGGGCGATGTCGAAGGCGAGGATGGGCTCGTAAAAAAAATCGCGGGTCTCGAGGACGAGTTGACGCGCCTGAAGAAGCAGTCGGATGATAAAACGCGAAGAGACCGGGAAGCCGCCGTTCGCAAAGCAATCTCGGACTACATCTCGAAATTTGTCGGTGCTTTGGCTGTCACCGGCGCGACAGGTACCCCGCTGCTTGATGAAAAAGAACTGAACGTGAAGTTTATGCGCGATGGCGCAAGTCGCCCCGACTTTCTTTGGGAGATCGGGAGCGGCGAGAATTGGATGGCCTATCATTTAGCTGCGCTTCTGGCCCTTCACGGGATATTCCTGAGGCGTAAGGGAGACAATCCCGTGCCTACATTCCTAATTATCGACCAGCCCAGCCAAGTCTACTTCCCCAGTGATACGTTTGAGGAGTTTATCGAAGGGCAGGCCAGCAACAATGCGACCTCACAGCGCCGCCCGCGTCGTCATCTTGACGACTTGGAAAGCACCAAAAGCATCTTCAGTGCCCTTTCCCGCGCCCAAAAGAGCTTCAAAGGCAGGCTTCAAATTATCGTCCTTGACCATGCCGACAAAAAGGCCTGGGGACAACATGACAACATATTCGAGGCCGGCAACTGGCGCGGGGAGGAGGATTTCCTGATTCCAGTATCGTGGTTGGCTTGACAAACGCCCTAAAGGATATTGGTTAGTTACTCAAATAATACCCCACGCGCGAAACCTTCCCCTCCCTGTCATCTCCCTCAGGCCGAGCTCCAAAACAATCCGCCGCGCCGCCTGCGGCGTGACGTCGAGCGTCTTCGCCACCATCCCGGCCGACACGAGCGGTTTCGCCATCACCAGCTCGACCAGTTCCGGCAGTTTTGAAGACGTGCGGCGCCCGTCCAGCTTTCGGTCCATCATTGTCTTCGCCAGCATCAGCCGGTCATGCTCTTTCAGACCGAGCTCGGCGGCCGCGATCAGGCCCTGAGAAATGGCGAGCAACCGGGTCTCCCGATCACGATGCCGGCGCCGATCAACAGGAATGGTTTTCAGGCCGAGATTGATGGCGGCGAGATGCGCGCCGGTGGTGATACCGGCCTGCCGCAATATCGATGCGGCCAGCAGGCGGCTGAGCCAGGGCGCGTGCTGCAGCACCGACAATTCGTTCCAGGCGTCGAGGGCGACGATCGCCTGCACCACCGCCGGCAGACTTTCCGCCTGGTGCAACACAGCGCGCCATTCGTCCAGCCGCGCGTCCTCGTCCCAATCGAGATCATAGACCAGCGGATCGGCCGGAGCCCGGCCGGGCTTTTTGGCTCGTTCGATCGCTGCGTCAGAGCGCGCGAGCAGCGCATCGATGGCGGCATAGTCGACGCCGGGTAAATTCTCCGCGTCATCACCATCGTCACCCTCCTCTTCCGGACCGATGGCGACTGCTGAGCGAACGACGCTGGCCGGCTCCACCGCCTCAGCGCCGACCGGATTGATGTCCGACGTCTGTCGCAAAGTTCGGATGCCCTCTCCCGATAACGCCCAGCCGGGAAGATGGGCGGCAATACGCCGGCGGGTACGAAGAACGTCGCGGGCGATTGTCAACTCATGAGTGGGTGTGCGAATATCCTTCGTGGCGTCGTGGAGGACAAGGTCTTCGAGATGGACGAGTTCGCCGTTGATCCACAGCGAGGCGCAGGCATCGGTGAACTGGCTGCGTTCGAGGAAGCCCGGCCCGACCGGCGAATGCGCGATCCGCTCGTCCAAGCGCGCGAGTGCGATGCCGGCGTCGAAAGCCGGCCGCATCAATGCACTCATGCTGATTTTCATGATATCGTAAGCCATTGAAATCATGGTAAATGATTTCCTACAAGAACTCTATCTAAATATTACGGTTCCTCACATGGTATGATCGCCGGTTGGCTATATCATTAACGATAGTATTCATGTATCGATAGTGATGGATTTCGACTCCCGAACGCTGTAAAGTCCGGGCAAATCACGGTCGCAGCCACCAGACGAGGATAGAAAATGACACCACTACAGGGCAGCTATTCGCTTCGGGCCGTCGCGCGATGACGTTGCGCCCGCGCCTGCTCGACAAAACGGCGCTTGATCTCTTCAAACAGGGCTGGTGGCAGCGCACCGTAATAGCCGGTTTCACCGTCCATCGGCCTGACGTCGGGACCGGGCCAGACGAAGCGGTTGCTTTCGGTCAGAACAATCCAGGAGCGTTCGTCATCAAGGCCCAGGCGACGTTTGGTGGCCGCCGGAATTTCAACAGCGTCTTGCGGATCGGACGGCGGCGAATGCGTGACAGGCAGAACCCGCACTGCCGGCGTTCCGTCTTCAAGTGTGGCAACAATCGCCAGAACCAGCACGGGACGGTCCTTGTCGCCTTCCTCACGGCCTTCGAGATGTTGCCAATGCCAGAGATACGAATATCGAAACAGCCAGCCAACCTTGGGTTCAGTCGGCAGCATGCTTGTCCGTCAACAGTTCGGCATTGAGATGATCCAGACCAGGCTCCATCTGCGATGCTTCAATAGCGGCGAGGTCATCGTCACTGACGTCCGACGAGAGTTCTACCCGACGATCACGCTTCGCCAGCCGCACATAGTCCTCATAAGCGATCAGAACCGTGCGGGGCCTACCATTCTTGGTGATGATCACCGGCTCGCGAACGGCCGCATCCTGATAAGCCCCGAAATTTTTCGAAACCGCCGCAGCGGTAACCGTGGATGTCATGATAAAACTCCTTTGTTCCGGAATATACGGGATTTCCGGAACATTTGCAAACTCGCGATATCGACAGGACATGTGAGATGAAGCAAAATTCGCAGATCGTGCCTGCGGCAGAGCAGACAGTTCTGAAGCGTGCAGAAGAACTGGATGCCCTCTATGCAATCCTGCCGTTTGAGCGCAGAGACCAGCTCGCCGAGCTTCTCACCGACGACGACGTCGCGACGCTCAAGCACCTGGCCAGCGAAGGCATGGGCGACAACACCATGCGGGCGCTGGCGTCCGATCTCGCCTATCTAGAAGCGTGGAGCTCTCTGGCGACCGGCACTCCCCTCCCCTGGCCTGCCCCTGAAAGTCTGCTTCTGAAATTCGTCGCCCACCATCTTTGGGACCCAGTCGAGCGGGGAACCAACACCGATCATGGCATGCCTGAGGACGTAGCGATCGCTCTACGCCTCAAGGGCTTGCTGAGAAGCACCGGCCCGCATGCGCCGGCGACCGTTCGCCGCCGGTTGACGAGCTGGTCGATCCTGACGCGCTGGCGTGGACAGATCGGATCGTTTTCGGCGCCGTCGCTGAAAAGCGCGCTTCGGTTGGCGGTTCGCGCCAGTAATCGACCGCGGCAGAGAAAGAGCAAGAAGGCAGTCACCGGTGATATCCTTGCCAAACTGCTCGCCGTTTGCGCGGGCGATCGGCTGGTCGATCTGCGCGATCGGGCGCTGCTGCTGATGGCTTTCGCATCCGGCGGCAGACGCCGTTCCGAAGTGGCAGGACTGCGCGTCGAGGATCTGGTCGACGAGGAACCGGTTCGGGCAAATCCGGCTGATGAGAACTCCCCTCTCCTCCCCTGCCTAACGATCCATCTCGGTCGCACCAAGACCACTTCAGCGGATGACGACGAGCATGTGGTCCTTATCGGCAGGCCTGTGACGGCACTCAAGCATTGGCTGACAGAGGCGAAGATCGAAGCGGGGCCGGTGTTTCGCCGGATCGACCAGTGGGGCAATCTCGATCGGCGTGCGATGACGCCGCAGTCTGTAAACCTCATCCTGAAAACGCGCATCAAGCAGGCCGGACTGGACCCGGCGCAGTTTTCGGCCCACGGTCTCCGCTCTGGCTACCTGACAGAGGCTGCCAACCGCGGCATTCCCCTGCCCGAGGCGATGCAGCAATCCTTGCACAAGTCGGTCACGCAGGCGTCGGGATACTACAACAATACAGAACGTAAACTGGGGCGCGCTGCGCGGTTGGTTCTGTGACAGAGGAACTGCGCGTGGCGCCGGCATGAGCGCCCGCCAAGGCCGATCCCCCACCCGCACATGCCGAGGAACAGGTCACGATGGGAACAACGAACCCTCACCAATTGACAAAGAGACAGCATATTATTCCCCGCAAGAGTATTGCCCGGTTCTGCAACGACGACGGCCTTGTTCGTGTTACGCGAAGGGACGGCGCGACCTTTCCTGCAAAGCCAGAGAACGCCGTTTTCTGTGCTTCCCGCCTGTGGGAGGAGCGTAGCGAAAATGGCCACAAGCCTATTGAAGACAATTTTCAAGAGATAGCGGATGCCGTCTGCAATGCGAAGCTTACTATCATTGATCAGCGACAGAGCGATCAGGTCACTGCCATGTTTGCGTTGTGGACAGTCCGATCTCGTCTGGTCGAAGCAAATGCCACCGGGTCCGGTCTCCAGGCGATGACCGGGATGAAAGGTCTTCCACAACACGCTAATATCAGCGGATGGTCTTCCGATGACCGCGACCAGTTGGAAAAGGCCAACTACGTTGTCTCTGATCCGGATGGATCCATACCAGGTCGAATGTTCGCGTGGCCCCGGATGCAGCGGGAGATCAATTGGGTTTGCAGCAGAGGCAGTGGAATGACATGGGGGGTGTTACACGCGGCTGAAGGAGAGTTTGTTATGCCTGATCGTTATCAGCAAACATGGATGTTCCCCCTCTCCCCAACCATTCTGTTGGCAGCCGGGCGAGGCCCAGAAACACTTTCAGCCGACGCTGTCGTGAGAGTGAATTCTATTTCGATGTCAGAACACCGACAGTGGATTCTGGAAAAACCGTAAGCGGTGTTTATGCAATGACCCTGTTTCGACCCAGAGCTTTAGCCTGATAGAGATTTTGGTCCGCTGCCTTCAGGCAGTCCGATGGATCAAAGCCCTGCCGGCAATAACATCCACCTATGCTCGTGGAGATCCGCACCTGGGTGCCAGACGGTGTTTTCAAGACGATACGGGCGATTTCCTCCCGAACCTCCTCGCAACGACCGCGCATTTGTTCGAACGCCAGTTCGCTCTGAAACAGTCCAAATTCCTCACCGCCAAGACGTCCTGCGAAATCTGAATGGCTCAAGAAGCTCGCGAGGACAAGTCCGGCGCAGCGAAGAGCTTCATCACCGGTCGCATGACCATACCGGTCGTTGATCGACTTGAAGTAGTCCAGGTCCAGGAATAGCAGGGCTCCCGTCCCACCTCGTTGACTCGTCAAAGCCAGATCTTCCATGAATGCGCTTCGAGTGAGAATGCCAGTCAGGCCGTCGCTGCGAGACTGAAGACGGAGCGCTTCATAGGCATCGGCCAATTTGTTCAGAGCTTCTTTCGTCGCTGCCTCTGCCCGTCGCACTTTTTCCGACTGTTTAAAATGCAGCGCCGACGCTGGGATCGATATGGCCAGCGGACAAAATATGGTCATGAGCAGGCCCGCGCCCGCCACTTGACCGCCCAACAACGGCACAATGCTGAACGAGATCGCCAGCGAGGCCAACACCGATAGCAATCCGGTGACAATCGATTTTTCTACAATACGACGCATAAATATCACCGTGAGAAATATGGAATTCTATGAACCTCATGAATCTAAGGAGGGCTGAAACACTTCAGTAAAAGTCGACTTATGTGCCCAATATCTGGAAAATTGGCCTCTAACATTCAGGCGGTCGGGACCCTGCCGGATGGTGGCTTGCGGGTGTCACATAACACGAGCTTCAGATTGTGGTCACAGAGATCGTTTAGGTCCTTCGGCAACTCGGTCAGGACGAGAATTTGAAGTTGAACACGGAGCATTGATGATGAGTGAACAAACGATCGAGACATCCCATGGACAGATCGCAGTCTTCGACACAGCCGGCAGTGAAATCCCCCCCCTCATGATCCACGCCAATTCGGTCTGCAAGGAAACATTCCATTTCCAGATCGAGGCGCTGGCCGGAAAACGCCGGGTCATCGCCGTCGACCTACCGGGCCATGGTCTGTCTTCCGACGCTATCGATCCGCTGCGCACGTACAACTTCAACGGATACGCCGGTGCAATCTGCGAAGTGATTGAAGCACTCGGCCTCGATCGTTTCGCCATACTCGGCCACTCTCTCGGCGGCCACGTCGCCCTGGAACTTATGAGGCTCCTGCCGGAAAATGCCGCGGGCACGATGATCTTCGGCACACCGCCAATCCCTCCGGGCCCTGAAGGGGCAGCGCTCGGCTTTCTTCCCAATCCGGAATTCGCCTACACGGGAAAACAGACTCTGAGTGAAGCGGAAATCGACATGGTCATTGAACTCGCGCATGGATCGGACGCCGTCCATGACACGTTCTGGAAAATCGCTGTCAGACGAACAGACGGACGCTCCCGCGAGTTGATGATCGATGCAGCCCTTTCCGGAAAACATTCCGATCAGCGCACCATTGTCGAAACTTCGCCTGTTCCGCTGGCAATCGTCAACGGCGCCGACGACCCCGTGATCAATCTCGATTACATTGACAGCCTGACTTTCGCGAACCTCTGGAACCGTGGAGCGGTTCGTGTCGAAAATGCCGGACACGGTCTCCACTGGCAAAGGCACAAGGAGTTTAACGTCCTGCTGGATAACTTCCTCACCAGTGTTGCGTGAGACGGAAACAGGGCCGAATTTGACCATCTCATCCCGCCTGCCGATCATTCCCGGCATTAGCGCGCATCAAGGCCATCAGCATCGGACCGAGCGAAAACTCACCCTTCTCCGCCCGTTGCGTCAGATCACGGAGGTAACCGCCGGCCGAGTTGATCTGGCCCCCCCGCTCCAGAATGCAGGCCATGACAGCGGCCGCATTCTCGGGTTCCAGGGTTTCGCAGGCGGTCTGATAGGCGCTCGGGCTGACGCCGAGCATCGAACGAACGACAACAGCGGCTGACATAAGCTCTCGCCAACTTCCGATCTGGCCGCCCGGCCCGTAATCGCTTATCTGCGGGCAAGCCCTCAACACCATACCGAGTGGGAATGCCTTTATCGGCTCCCTCGTCGGTCGACTGGTTTCACTCGGCTTCGCGCCATGCTCGTTTCGAGAGCTAGGTTCAAGTTCATTGGTGGATTCCGGTTTTGAATTCTGTATGTGGCGCTCTGTCTGAGCATCATTGGTGCTTATATCTTCCGAATTATCCATCAAATCCAGCCGGTTGATCACCTCTGCGTAAAGAAGCTGCATTTCGTCGAGGATTTTCGCCAGGTCGGAAGCTGACGGGGTGCGGGGAATCCGTCGGACGATGTCGAGGTAGACAGCCTCTATCGCTTCCCAGTCGCCTTCAGCACCCTCCTCGATCGCGGCACTGATAACCTTTCGAACGTCCCGCCGGCAGAGGGTAAGGCTCTCCTTGGCCTTGAGGAATTCGTGGCGATCGGTCGCCACCTGTTGAGCGGCCAACGCGAACTCCTCGGATCGAGCCAAAAGCGGCGAGAGATCAAATCCGAATGCGCGTTCGATCTCCCCAGCCCCGTCTTTTCGAGCGTATCGTTTGCCATTGGGGCTATCCTTGCGGACAATCATACCTGCATCGACAAGGGTCGCTAAATGCCGCCGAAGGGTTGCTCCGGACATTCCGTTGGCGCGTACCATCAACTGCGCGTTGGAAGGAAATACCACCAACTGCGCGTCCTGACGCAATTCCCTTTCCGGATAGAACGTCAGCAGCGCATCAAGCACCGCTATCGAATAAGGAGGCAGCTTGAAGAGCTCGCGCGCTTCTTTGACGTCGCGAAAGATCATCCATTTGTCAGCACTCTTACCCGACTTGATCTCGGAGACAGCTATTTGCCGTTTCACCAGAGCAAGCGTCATTGGTCGCCGCCCAAAAGGCGTCGTTACACTTCCTGTTTGCATCTCTTTAGCCCTCACAAAGGCAAAAGAAATCCGCTCGCCAAAACAGCGCCAAAGACTCTTGACTGGGATTCGGGGAAATGCGATTCTCTAGTTGCGACACATATGAGAAGGGCTTCCACGACGGCGACGTTTGGGGGCCTTTTTCTTTTGCGGATTTGATCTCCTAGTTGCGATCGGATTGTCAGCTGACAATCGAACTAATGGTCTGTTTCAGAAGCGTTTTCTTTTTCGAACTGTTCAACGAGATCGCTCATACGAGCGTCAAGGAATTTTGAAAATTCTTCTGATGTAACTGTGATCCTGGTGCCCTTGGTGGTTCGCTCTATCGATGCAAGCACGATACCCTTGCGCGTGCGAATCTTGCCCGCGGTGCTCTTCTTCGGCAATTTTGCATCCTGAGCCTGGCTCCACAGACGAGCGAACCTTTCATTCGTATCGATTCCTCTGAAATGAGGGTCCGCGATGGAATCCGCTACCCGTGCCGCCGCCGCTTTGTCCTTCAACAGTTCGGCAAAGGCCAGCCAGCGTGGGCGACCGATTCTAGAGGCGGGCCCAACAGCCATAATGATTTCTGTTGGAATGACGTCGGCCACTTGTAAGAGCCGTGAGGTTTCAGGCTTATCGACAGACAACGCTTGAGATATGCGGTCGCGATCAAAGCCGTGCTCTTCGAGCCGCCTCGCAAAAAGAGCGCGCTCGATGAAACTGAGATCAACGCGCGGCCCGTTTTCCTGGCCTTGCGCGACGATAAGTTCCTCGTCGGTCAGTTGGCGTACGATGGCTTTGACTGAGCGTTCCAGAACGATGGCCGCGCGCAATCGGCGGTGCCCGTAGGCCGCCTGGTAGTGGTTTTCCTTCGTGGGATGTGGCCGCACCAAGATGGGGACTTGTTGCCCGCTCTCGCGCATAGAGGAAATAAGATTCTCAAGGGCTGCATCGTGGTCCGTCGGGATGCGATCCTGAATGAAGGATGCGTCAATCTGGGCCGGGGTCAACTCGACGACCTTGTCACCGGCTGCAAGCGCCAAACGTAGCTCTTTGGCCGCAGCGGCTTCATCGCCGAGACGACCAAGAGACAAGTTCATGGCTCGCACTGCGCCAGCTGGCTTGTGCTGTGGCTGAGATTGAGTGGTTGCCTTAGGTGGCCCTTCGCTACCCGCTGAACTGACCATATTTTTCAGAATGTCACGGCCCTTCATGCACGCCCCCATGAACTCTTGAGAAGTGCCTCAACTTCGAGGTTCACCCCATCCATTGATTCCACAGCGCGATCATAAGTCTGCCGATTCATCGATTCCCTTGCAGCCTCGTAGATCGTTTGCTTTGAGAGCCCGGCGTCAGAAATAGCCGTAGACTTCACCATCATCGAGGTCAGAACACGATCTCCGAACAAGCTTCGTAGAAAAGCAACGATCTGCGCTTGTGGGCCATCGTTTGGCTCGTACCGCGTGACTAGATAGCGCATCCAATCATATTCGAGATTGCCACCCGCGTCCTTGACAACCGAAAGAAGGTCCGATGTCATTGCCAAGAACTGGTTCATGGATGCCACGTCCAGCATCTGGGGATGGACAGTGATTAGCACTGCCGTCGCAGCGCATAGCGCCGAAAGCGTCAGGAACCCCAAGGTCGGTGGGCAGTCGATTACGACGACGTCGTATCGGTCAGAGAGGTCAGCCAGCGCGTTGCCGACACGCATGAAAAACATGTCGGTTTCGGATCCGTTTCTTTCTGCGAGCGCTCGCGGCGTATCGTGCTCGAATTCGTGGAGCTCAAGGTTACCCGGGATTATATCCAAACCCGGGAAATAGGTTTCGCGAACCACCTCCCCTACCGGGCGACGAAGATCATCATATCGGATAGCCCCGAACAGTGTCTCGTTTTCGCCGACATCAAATTCCGGCTGATAGCCCAGCATTGCGGACATCGAAGCTTGCGGGTCGAGATCGACAGCGAGGACGCGATAGCCGCGCAGAGCCAGATACTGAGCGAGATGCGTGGAGGTCGTTGTCTTACCCGATCCGCCTTTGAAGTTGGTCACTGCGATAACCTGCAGATGTTCGCTTTCCCGGCGTCCGGACAGATAGGCTGGTTTTGTCTTACCCAAAATCTGGCGGATCGTGTTGATTTCGGACAAGGAGAAAGTCCGCCGGCCGCCCGACGTCTTCTCGGAGGTAACAGAATCTTCCTGAGCCGCCAGATGACGCACGTAGCTGTCCGTTACCCCGAGCAGCTTTGCGGCTTCCGTGCTACTAAATCGGCGAAGTGCCTTTTGCGCATCAGGTGAAAACAGCCGAGCGGAAAGTTCCTGAAGATTGCTGCTGAGCTTCGCGGCATCATCGGCTATAGTCTTATCAATCGAGACGCGCTCGATTTTGTCGACTTTAGTGCTTTTTGCGCTCTTATTCGCCATTCACGGTAAACCTGACAATTCTCTTCGATTTGCGCAAATGATCTCATAGACCGCATAACCGTCAAGCAGTTTTTGGTTAACCGAAATTAACCATTTGCGGCCTCTTAATTTCATATGACATTTCATATGGTTACTTCAATTGTCAGCTGACAACGGATTGCTTGAGAATCGTCCTTATCATCTGACGGTCTCCGAGTTGGAGAGAATCGGTATGAAACAGAGGCAAATTGCCTCCGTTTCGAACCTCGTCGCAACGACTGCCTTGGTGTTAGAGGGGACGCTAGGCCGCCTCGATATCCATTGCGCCTTGAAGGCTGTGAAGATAGTCAGCGACAGCCTGAGCCTTGGCAGCGGCTGTGACGATTGCCCGCTTATCCTGCTTAAGGACCTTCAGCCAGCTTTCGAGATAGGTCGCTGTGTTCTCGCGCGGATCGTGCTCAACGCCAAGGTCTGCGCATACGAAGGCCGCCGAAAGTTCGGCAACGAGCTCTTCCACGGCATAGGTTTCAGTGCCGAACCGGCCGGAAAGATCGCGATCAAGACGGTGTTTTGCGCCGGTCCAGTGACCGAGCTCGTGCAGAACCGTGCTGTAGAGATGGACTTCGCTTAGGAAGCGTTCACGCGGCGGCATCTCGATGTCGTCGGGACCTGGACGATAGCAGGCGTGCTTGCCGCCGTAGGTAATCTTCGCGCCGGTTCGACCGATAAAGTCTTCGACATGCCTGAGGAGCGGCATGGGGCCTTCCGGAATGTCTTCAACCGGGCTTTTGAAGCGGTCGGGTAGGCCATCGATCTGCTCGACGTTGAAGACGGTGTAGCCCTTCAGGTACGGGATGCTCTTGTCGTCGGCTTCCTGCTCCTTCGGAGTGAAGGTCCCGTACTTGACGACGAGGGTTCCCTGTTCGCCCTTTCTGACTTGGCCCCCAAGATCCTGAGCCTGCCGGTAGGTCATCCAAGTGTTCTCGTCGTAGCCGGCGAGCTGGCTGGAAAGCCACAGCATGATCACGTTGATGCCGCGATAGGCTTCGCCGGTGGCGCGTTGCGGTACCGGCGAGCGGCGAACAGTTCCGCGCCAAGGGCGGATCCAGGGCTTCGTTCCTGCTTCCAGCTGGTCGATGATGGCATCCGTGATACGCTGGTAGGTGTCCTTGCTCTGCATAGCCGTCTCCTTTTCGTTGGTTGACGGCAAAAAACGGAGATAGCCGAGACGAGCCCATGCACCCGGAGGGCCGCAACGGAGAGGAGGACCGCGAAGCGGTTGAATGGGGGAGGGGCTATCGTAGCTTGTCCGTCAATCACCCAACGAAACGGGAGACGGTAAACACAAGGGAGCAGGGGCCGCTAACGGCGCTGCGGTTGCCGGTACTGCAACGGGTAGGAAGCCGGGCTAACGATCCCGATCGTCCCGGTCGTTCTGCTGCTGACGGGTTGCCAGATGCTGCGCTTCGAGGGCCTTGAGCTCTGCGTTTTGATTTGACGGCTGCGGCGCTTGTTCAGCCTTTTGCTCGACGCTCTGAGGCTGCGCTTGGGCCTCCTGCGCCGGCCGCCCCAAGGTTCGGAAGTCAGATCGGGCGGTGAACTTCACCTCTTCGTCGTCGGCCGGAATCCGCTCCGGAAGGTCGGCGCGATCGACAGCGATAATGCCGTTCTCGGTGACAACGGTTGCAACGCGGTTGTCGTGGCCGAACACTTGACCCTCGATTTCTTCGCCCGGGCGGGCAGTGCGAACATAATGCTCGAAGGGCTTCTCGCCGACCTGCTCCAGATCCGCGAAGGCACCGCGCAGCGCCTCACGGCGGTTGGGGTCTATCGCATCCTCGATGACGTGCTTCAGGGCAGGGCTGGCAGGGTCATTTGTCGTGGCAATGGACGCTTCAATCATACGGGTCTTGCTGATCACGCTCATATCGATGTCATGCCCGTAATGCCGGCCGAGCTCCGTGATGAAGGTTTCCTGGGTTCTTCCGTTGCCTTCGCGAAATGGATGCACGTAGTTCAGTTCTGACAGCGTTTTTGCGGCCCGCTCAACGAATTCTTCCCTGCTGGCGGCTCGTAGCGCCTGCGGATCGCTGATGGGCTTCAGCGCCTCATTCAGACCCATGTCTATACGCGCGCCATGCAGGAAAGACGTTTCGCCTTTTGAAAGGCCACCAATCGGCTCGACACGAGTTCCGTCAACCACCGGGCTTTCGTTTCGGGTATGACCCGCCCATTCGTACACATCCTGAAATATGTGCCCGTGGATCGCCTTGAGATGAGCGGCATCAAAGTTCCCCTTGGGACCATCACCCTCAAGGATTTCCGAAATTCGGTCCTGCGTTGCACGGTACTCCACTGTGCGAAGCTCCGATTTGGATTCGATACCGAACTTATTACGAAGAACGTTCCGGCGATCCGGATCGTCTGACGTGTTGGGATAAGTGTAGGAACCCTTGGGGTGTTCTTCAGCCATGCGCAAACCAACAAAAAGCCGTCTGCGCTAGCAGACGGCCTTGAGCCTCTTGAGACTTGAATGAAATGATCAGCCCTTGGGCTGCGGCAAGATGCGGGCGCGATACTCTTCGCGGGTGAGATCGCCGGCAACATAAGCAGCGGTCGCCGCTTCGAGCAGAGCGTCGTCGCCCTGATAGCCTTGGCGGATGTTCATGGCGCGAGCCTGATCGGTGCTCTTCTTTCGAGCCGCTACGGCTTCCGGGGAGCGGTCGGGACGGGTGGAATGAATGTTCATCGACAAATCTCCAATTACTGTTCAACCTAACACGAAAAGGGCCGAAAATCCAGCTATTTGGCGGATTTTCAGCTATTTCGGGGTGAGAGGCCCGGTCATGAGCCGGGCTTCTCTGCGCAATCAATCGCGTGGTTCCCACTCGATGATTGCCTGAAGGGTCGGATCGTCCTGGCCGGGGAACCGGCCTAGATTGGCGTTGAAGCCCATGCGCTTGATCGAGATCGTGTAGTAGGGCCTGCCCTCGCCGTTCTCTTTTTTCCAGATGCCGCCCACGTCGAGCTTGTGACCTGCGGGAGATGTTGCATAAACGCGGTGCGTCGGGGCTCTCTCGTTGGTGGAAGAAAAAGGCGTTACCGTGATTTCGAGGTCTCGCTCGATGGTGGAGATGAGGCCGGTACCGTCTGCGGTTTCGATGTTGTCGCCGTTGAACTGGATGTAGTTGGTGATGTTTTTCATGGTAGTCACTCCTCTTTGGTGGTTGCGATGAGCGTTCACAAGGCACAGCGGAAAGCGGTGCGCACCGGAGGCCGAAGCGCAGCGGAGGAGGCTGGAAGGCTGCCAAATTTGCTTCGCGAGGAAGCCGAAGGCGGGGAAATTTGGAAGACAGCCAGCTTTGCGCAAACCGCGTCGCTGTGCGAACGGGCATCAAGAGCAACCGCCTTGGAGGGGTGTCTACTGAAAGCGTCTACCAAACATCACCTGTACGACCAACAACAATAACCGCATATTCCTGCGCCAATATTATTCAACTTTCGCAAGCATACAACCGGAAACAAACGGCTTTTTGTCCCGCCAGATAGCCAATTTGGCGCTACCAAAAGCGGTTCTCGACGGTTCCTGATCCAATTGTCATTGGGCTACTGATGAGAACTGGAACGGCGATAATTGCTCGGCGCATCGATCTCGGCCGCCCACTGGCCCAAACGTCTGGCACGGGCGCTGTCTTCGGCCTGATGGTAAGCGTCAAGAGGCATTGAGTTGCCTCGCGGTAGATACTGCAACAGAAGTCGCGCCTGGCCGGCTTTCACCATTTCAAGGCCGATATCGGTTTGCTGGATGAAGCACTGTCCGACTAGGCGACGGTATTGGTCCTCGTCAATGATCGTGCATGTGACATGCTTCCCGTCGATAAGGCGAGAAAGATAGCTGCGAGCCTCCACACCACACGCCCATTCGGCTCCATTCTTCCAGCCCTTTTGCGAGCGCTCGCAGGCGTCAATCGCCGCGATCCTGATCCGCTGCTGTCGAATGCTAAAGGTGTCGCCATCGATCACGCGTGCTTGCCCGGAATACTCTGCCGCGCCGGCAGGTTGTGAAAACAGCAGGGCGAACAAAAGTGCCGAAAAAACGAGGTTTTTTCTCAATTTAAGGCCTCCATAGAGTTGCGGGCGGCAAGCCCGAAGACGGAACGCGAAAGATGAAGGTCACCGGATGCCGCCCGGTCCGTCATGGCACGCAGATACCCTCCGGGCGAGCTGACTTCTTGGCGAGAATGTTTCTCGAACGTAACCGCGACGGCGATCGCGGCGACCTGCTGGCCCATTTGATCGACGGCGCGAAGCCTCGCGTCCTCTGAGATACCCGCCAAACGGCAGATCTGCGGGGCGATGCGGGCAAGGTCGGACCAGCTGCGTGGCGCGGTTGTGAAATAGTCTTTCAACGATGGCGCCGCCCTCCACACATCATCAAGAGCAACAATTCCTTGCTGCGGGCGAGATTGCCTATTGTCTGGGTCGGACCCTCTCGTCAGGCTTTCTTCAAAAGCCCTCTTGCTGGCGTAGCCAGCCTTAACCGAATTGTGTTGTCCGGCGTGAGCCGGACGCCGTTCCTCTTTACTCAAGTCAAAGGGATGGGGGTTTGTAATCTGTTTGTGCATGTCGTTTTCGACATTCGTGCATGTCATATTATCATAATCAGACACACTTTGCGGCCGCCTCGATGCCTTGAGAGAGCGTCCAACAAGCCACTCCAGCAGGCTCGCTGCACGCCTCAAAACAAAAGCGGGCGCTCTGCCGGCGATACCAACAAAGGCAGCGACACGGTCGATGCGAGATGCAAGGCTCGCGAGGGCGGTTTTCGTCAAATCGGCGGCATTCACCAGCGCGTAACGGGCGCTCCTGAGTGCGTCGCGAAAGCGGCGGGCAGCGGCATCGCTGGCGCGCTTCTCCTCTCGCTTCTGCCGCACTAGGGCGTCGAGCTCACGGTAGCGGGCAATCAGCAGACGCAAATCGATGCCACACGCGTCTGAAATTTCGCCTTCGCCGTCCCTGATCGGATAGCGCTTGAAATTCGCGCTGTCCTGCATGGTAACGAGCCCGGCGTCGAACAACCTCGACAGGATCCGGCTGACACGACCAGGTGAGCGGTTAATCTCGAACCCCAGCTGATTGTTGGACTTGAACACAATGGGTCGCCCGCCCTTGTCGAAGGCGTCGCCACGGGCGGTGTTGATGATCACAGTCAGCAGATGGCTTTCGGTACTGGTAATTAGGCCAGTGCATGGAAGGCTCTGTGACAACACCGCCAACTGGCCGCGCGTCACCGTTCCGACTTCCGTTGACTGTGCCAGTCGCCGGAACTCGGCTCTCTCCTTTGTCATTCTGCGGCCAGTTAGCCGCTTGTTCGTGAGGGCTTCCCTCATTTGTCCTGTCTCCTGTTTAAGGGACCAGACAAGGCTTCGCCGTTCACCGAGAAGGCGTTTTTCTTATTGACAGGGGAAGGGTGGTCTGCGAAAACAAATCTGCTTAATTATTTGGTTTTTTTGCAGACCGCTTCCGGGTTTTCTCGGGAGCGGTTTTCTCTTTTCTGGGCCTGCGTGTTCTCCAGACTTGGATTAAAAACGGTGCGAGCCGGAGCAGTAGGTGATTCCGGCTAGTTGCAATACATAGCTTGATTATCCAACTTGGCGCAAGATTTGTGCGCTCGCTCAGTTTCCATTCGCCATAGAGAGGCGTTAATTCCCCCACAACGGCTATAAATCAAGGGTTCATAGTCATATTCACATGCACCTCAACTTGGCCTCTGAGTTACCAAATTGGCGCAGCTTCTCGATTAAGAGCACCTTTCGAAGGCTTTTGACCACGGGTGGGAAGGAGAGTTTGAGAGGAGGGGGCCTGGGCCTCCTCTCAACGGAGGGGCGCGGTTCGCGACGATCCGGGCCCCTAAGAAGCGGGGTTTCATCTCCGTATTGCACTAATTTTACGGACAACAGAACGCCCGCCTCTGGTGTCGGACCAAAGACGGGCGGGGCGGTACAAACCAAGAATCAAACGGCTTAAAAGTGTTCTTCGAAGAACGTGGGCGGAAGATTGAAAGCTTCCAGCGCCGTGTTAACTGCCGTTTGAACGTCACTCCAATCCACGTGCTCGGGATCGGACAGGTACGCTTGAATCAATTGGCAGCAGCATTCCGCTGCTTTGGTGGGGTCGGGGACTTGATCGAACATGGCTTTGCCTCGTGTCGAGAGGGAAGCCGGTCACGCTGGAGGACGTGACCGGCTGACAGCAGCGCGGCTATTTCGCTGCCATCGGGAAGGGTTGCTCATCCTCCGAACGGAGTTCCGTCTGATCCTTCTCGGCCTTCGGATCAGGCGCGATCCGCACCAGCGACGGAAGCCAGTTGGACCCTTTGATTGCGGTTTCGGCAAAGGCCGCCGCCTCGGCCTTCTTCATACTTGCGACACGCGAAGCGAAATCAGCGCCTTTCACTTCTGCCACCGCCGCCTGAATGCCTGCCCGGTTCAGGCTCGAAAAATAGCTTTCTGCTGTCGTCTCGAACCAGTCGGTCATTTCAACCTTTAGGGTGCGCCCGATCTGGTCGGCGTGGGCGCATGCGTCCTTGCGGAAGCTATGTTTCGTCTCGACAGCGTTAAGGGTGTGCGCAGCGGCATAGGCCAGCAGTCCCAGAAGCTCCGACTGCGGCTTATCGAGGAGATGCTCCCATAGGTCTTCCGGCTCGCCGGGGAGATGATAACCGAAGTTCTCGGCAATCCGGTCCCATTCCTCGGTCGCCCGACTTGCATCCGGTCTTTTCATCGAACCTTGCAGACGCTCATGCGTCACGGCGATTTGCAACGCGGTCATTCCTCGCGAACGGCCATAGGTGCCGGGATAAACAAGATCAAGCAGCATGGCGTGAACGACGCTGACCAGAGCAACATCGGGATTGTTGGCAAGTTCGACGCGGAGCGCGGCGGTCTTCTGCGCTGTCAGGTCTTCGACCAGCACAGCAGAGTGGACGATCTTCGGCGGGCCGACTTCCTCACCCTTCTCGGAAACCTCGGACCCGCTATCGTCATCCTCCGTTTCCGCTTGCTCGGTCTGTTCGTCATCACCCGGCTTGCGGATGCCAACGGCAATATCCGCCCTTCCGTAGTAGTCCAACGAAACGATCACCCCGCTTTTCGCCTTGTCCTCGTCGGAAAAGACTTCCTGCATCGAGTCCAGTTCATCCAGTCGTGCGCTAATGGCATCGATGCGCTCGGAATGGCTTTCCTCGCCCTCGTCACGGTCCATGAGCTCTACGAGTTCATCGTGCTCGGCGCACAGGCGCAAACGTTCCGATTGTTCATCAGGGGAAAGCTCGATCTGTTTCGGATAGACGCGAGGAACGCCGAAAATCCAGTCGGGCCGCTGCATGTGGGTTTCGACAAATTTCCAGCCCTGCGACAAAAACGGCTCGGCTACCGCTGCCAACTTCTCGCTGACCAGCTTTTCAACCAATATTACGTCGAGCGCGAACCCGCCTCCCTGCGCATCGAACAGGTCGCGGCGAACTGCGCCACCTGCCTGTTCATAGACATCAAGGCCACCGATGAACGTGATACGCTTGTCTGTTCCGGCAATCTCGTCCGTCATCAGTGCCGACTTGATCCGCGATACATCGCGGCTCCATCGATCAAGAGACTCCCAGACCTGTTCCTGCCGCTCATGATCATCGCAGACCGTGAAGGCGGTCAGCTGCTCAAACGTCATTTCGTCGTCGCGAAACAGGGCCAGCAAGACCGGCGAGACCTTCGCCAAGGCCAAACGGCGGCGAACGATGATTTCAGTGACACCGAACCGCGCAGCGATATCCGCGATGGCCTTGCCCTCGTTGACCATGGCCTGAAACGCCACATACTGGTCAGCAGGGTGCATTTCCTCACGCTGCACGTTCTCGGTCAGGCTAAGCTCTGTCGCCTCGTCGGCGGTCTTTACGATAGCGTTCACGGCATAATCGGCTGCGATCTGGCCGCGCTCGGCAAGGAGCAAGAGAGCAGCCCGCCGACGACCACCCGCCGTAACGAAATAGCGGCCCTTGGAAGCCTTGCGCACGACGATATTCTGAACAACGCCATTGGCGAGAATGGAGGCTGCGAGGCTTTCGACGCCCTCGGCCTTGTAGGTTTTGCGGACGTTTTTCGGGTCCGTATCAAGCTTGCTAAGCGGAATGCTGATAATCTCGGTCATAGGTCAATCTCCAAAGTTTTCCCGGTTCCTTGGGAGCAAGCCCCGCTAGTGGGCGAAGCCTCTGCCTACGTTCCGTAGGATGTGCCCCCACATCCGGCGGAACGAAGGGGGAGGGCGCAGCCCGCTCCCGTCAGGGGGTGGAGCGGGTCATGGGTCCAGAGGAGGGAAACACGGAAGGTTCGCCGGCTCGGCGGTGAAAACCGTTTTTCCAGACGAGGGACAGCGCTTGCGCGCTTGCCCATTGGGGCGATCCGCGACCTGTCGTAAGAGCGGAAATGTGTAAAAATCGCGCGTCCGCTTTTCGGACGCTCATTGCAGAAGTGAACCGGCGGGCCGGTTCCCAGGATCGATCTGCCCGCTGCACTCCGAGTGTTGGGCGCTCCGCTTACCGGGCAGATCTGGTTCGTGGTGATTCAGCCAAATGAGAAAGTGTACGGCGGCCCGCCAGCACGCGCAAAGGTGACTTCTGTCTGTCGAATTTGCAATATCGCGGGAACATGGCCACTATTGCGGGTGAAAATGAGGATAGGAGGTTTACATGAAACCGTTCTTTGCCTGTCTCTTTGGTGGACTTTTTGCCGGTTTATCTGTGTGGGGTGCCCAGAGTCTTGAGGCGTCGCACTTGGTCACGGTGGTCTCAGCGGCCATAGGTGGTGGTGTTGGTACATACATCGGCCAGAAGGTTTTGAGCGTCAGCTAGTTCTATCACCAGTCGCCCTGGCCGTGAGCCAAACGAGCAATGAAGAGTATCGGAGCTTTCAGCATAGCGACGGCCGTTCCTCAGGCCGGGAAAGCGGGAATTCTCGACGCGCTTTTGCCGGAAAAAAGGAAGCCGCAGGAGGCTTAGCTTGCGCCGCGAAGCGGAAGCCGGGACCGACTTCCTCCGGCATAAACGCACCGCATCGCTCTCAATGACCTGAACCTGACGTTTCTCTTTTCATGACCCTATGCCCTCCGACTTGCCTTTGGCTTCGCGTTCGTACCGCGCCGTTGCATGTTTTTATTTGTCTTGCATCGAACCCTCCCCATTTAAACTTACCGAGGAGCAAGGTATAACGTCATCAAAGGAGCCTAAAACATGAGCTTTTTCAAAGGTGGTCGCGACAGTAAGACCGGACAGTTCCAGCCTGTCGGCCCGCGTGGTGCGGCAGGATCTGACACAGGTCGCGATTCTGAGAAATCTCGGTCCCCCATGTTTCAGACCTTCACTCTTCCTGACGGAAAGAAGATCCAGCACATGCGGAAGGATGCTTTCGATCGCGCGATCGATAGCGCCAAGAAGGGATGATAAGTGACTCCAGCATCCTCTTCGTCTGCTGAAGCAGATGGAAAAGTTTACAGCAAGGCATTCGAGAATATGGTCAATGGTCCCGACGACGTCGTCGGGCTGTTAGCCTACGCGCTTTATAAGCAAACGATCGCTGAAGACGCCCTCCAAGGGCAGCACCCTACTTCCGCACAACGTAACCCAGGCGTCGTCGCTGTTGCGTTATACCGTTCATCGGCGGAGCAGAAGCTTAGTGCGTTCGCGTCAAGCGTTTTGGAAGACGCCCGCGAGGGCATCCAGCAAAGTGCTATAATCGACAAGCTGCAAGAAGTAGAAGGCCGAGTGAAAAGCCATGTCTCGTCTAAAACGAGCTTTGGTATGGCTCTGTTCACGAATGTCATCGGTTGGCTACTAACGCTTGCAATTACTGTTTTGGTCATTTTAGTCGCTGCTGCTTCCGGCGTGGGGGATAGCTTTCTGTCGAGATTTGAGAAAGCGATGCAGCCAAAGCAGATCGAACAAACGGCTCAACCCCAGAATTAACGAAATTGGATCAAAAACATTCCGCCAGACCATTAGGTCTCACATAGGATCTGTGGAAGTGCGTCGAGGCGAAGCCCCTACCAACCCCGCTACCAATGGAAACGGACGCAGCTCGACGAGCGCGACCCGCCGGCTGATTAGGATTGGCAGGGGTTCGACGGCGTGGGGTATATTGGCCGGATCAAGAATGAGTTTGGCGGGCCGGCGAACGGCAAGTGTTACTGGGCTGCTTCATATCCGCGAACTCATATGGGCAAGCCGCCAGCTCACCACTCGGTCGTCATCGTGCGGGAGAAGGGGAGTTTGAGGGGAGGGGCCGAAGGGGCTCCCTCATTGCACTTGCTGGCTGCTCGACGCGGTCAGCGGGTGCGCGCAGCAGGCATGAAGGTGGAACTGATCAGCGCGACAGGAACCTGTTCAAGCTGAGGCCAGCCAGCAGGATGTAAGGCGGAATACCAAGCGAATAATGCCCGCAGTTCAGTTCCATGATGTGAGGCGAAGCGCCGACACTCTTGAGCTTCTGCATAAATCGGGACGATAGATCGGGCAAAACGACCGTGTCTCGTTTCGCGAGGACAATGTGAAGCCTTAAATCGGGCCGCGCCAAGTTTTGCGCGTAGTTCTCCAGATTGAGCGGTCCCCACGCTCTTCTGAGATCGTTCAGCTGGATATGGGGTGCAAGGCTCTCATGAATGGATCGTGTCGCGCGTCCTGTCCAAACCATATCCGCAAGGCTACCGGCTGTCAGAAACAGCGAGGCTTTCGACACGGCGGGCTCGTGCGCCGCGATCAATCCTGCGACCCAAGAGCCCAGGCTCATGCCGAGAACCGAAATCTCGCGATAGCCTTCGCTTTGCAGCCAGCCAATGACTTTCCGGCCATCGCAAACCGCTTGCCTCATGGATTGGAGCGTTCGCCCGAGATTGGCGCTGAGGATGTAGTCGGCATACAGCGAGCCCGGACGGCTGCGCTCGAAATGATAGGGCATCGCGATCTCGATCACGGTAATGCCGCGCTTTGAAAAAAACGTCGCGATCTGGGCATTGCGGGCATCTGCATTCCAGTGGTGGAAAATCACCAATGCCTTTTTGCTGGACGCGCTTTCCGTGATTTTTGCCCAGACGGTATTGTTTTCGTCGACATCGGTCGCGATGTCGGACGGGAACTTGAGCCATCCATCATTTCGGTCAAAGCCGTCAGCGCTCTCGCTCGGTCGCTCGAAGAAACCCGGATCGGAAGCGGCCTTGTCGGCAAGCAGACAAAATTCTTCCAGAGACGCAGTACTCTGCGCGCCGGGAAAGGCGCGATCGGCGTCGATCACGAAAGACGTTGCCTTCTTGGCCTCGTCACCACGCTGCGCGCGCCGCTCGTCCCAACCATCAAGCCAGCTATGAAACACGTTGATCGCTTTCTATCTCGTCTGCGCGCCACCGCCCGAACTCCGGATCGAAGAGGGCGTATGTCGCAAGCAGGGTTGCGATACCAAGGAGGATCGAGAAGCCGTCAAAGGCATCGATCAGCATGTAGGTTGCGATGAGCAACGCGACGACCGCCGACATCCGCCACAGCGGCATGTGGAAGCGTCTAGCAAACCGAACTGACCCGAACAGGAAGCCTACACAGGACGAGATCGCCACCAACAGACTGCTGAAATGCGTTGGCATTCTGTAGTGGAAGCCATTGCGGCCATTTGCGTATCCGTCAAAGACAACGGAGCTATCGTTCACGAGCCACGCCACGATGTCCTTGCCGTTCGAGGCGAGGTAGGCGCTTTGCAGCTTCATGCAGATGGCGACCAGAATACCAACCGTGGTGCACCGGAATATTCCCTCCATCACTCTTAGGGCAATCGCCCCGGCTTCCCGCTCAAACTCATCTGGACGCAACCGTGTGGCACCCTCAATCGTCCAGAGGT
>NZ_AP023276.1 GCF_013426735.1 Agrobacterium vitis | reverse complement strand
GCTGAACGAATTGCATCGAGATCGGCCCATATTTCGGATTCGAAGGCACTGCCTTGCGCGGAGAATTGCCCGACAACGGTCCAGTTGACCGTCCCGAGCCGAACCGTATCACCCGTATGTAATCCCAACTCACGGGCAAAGCGATCACCAACGACAATCTCGCGCGCGCCGGATTTGAAAGGCCGCCCTGTAGACAGCGAAATATTATCGCGGATCGACATTCCAGCCGCGTCCATGCCACGCAATGCGATTGTTCGTCCGGCCGCAGCTTTGCCAGGCTTGACATCCACGGTCACCACAATCTCACGAGAGAGCATGAGCGCACCGTCGCTGCTGCGTGCGACACCTATATCGCTTATTTTAGCTTCCAGCGTGCGGATAACGGATGGTGGGATATCGGAACCTGTCTCCTGATTGGTACCACCGCCGAGGACAACCGCAACAGAAGGCGATCCTGTACTCCGCAGAGTTTTTTCGAAACCCCTTGCCATGGACAGAAAGCCAGCGAGGACGCAAACGACCAGTGCGACAGAAAGGATCATCGATAAGGAAATCGGCAGGCGTCGCGGCAAACTATAGATATTCGCCCGCACCATCACCAGTGACTGCCGGAGGTTGAAAGTCATAACTTATCTTTCTCTAAAGGCTGCGATAACGGGGATTCTAAGTGCGTTAAAGCCCGGAAGTACGCCGGTTGCCAATCCGAGGGCTGCGATCATCACCACAGACTTTGCAAGGATTGCCGTGGAAAATACCAGGCCGAGTGCCGGATCGCTCATAGTCACGGCCAGCTTCGCAAATAAAAGGCCGATACTTCCTCCGACCGCGAAAATGAACAATGTTTCCCCGAGGATCAGCAGCATGACCTGCATGCCGGAGAAGCCCAACGTTTTCAACACACCGATTTCAAACGTTCGCTCACGTACTGAAAACACCATCGTATTAATGGTGATCATCAACAGGGTGACAAAAGCAGCGCTAACGACAAGGTTGACGATGAGACCGACATCGGCATATTGGCGCAGGAACGCCTCGAGAAACTGCTTCTCCGATTGTGTGCGGGTGGGTGCGGCGGAGTTCGAAAACATCTCGTCTATACGCACCGCAAGTTCACTGGCCGAAGCATTTGCTTTGGGACGAACAACGAAAACATCGATCGTATCTTTATTACGCGCACGCAATGCGTTTAAATAGTCATATTGAGCAAGTATAAAATATGTATCTGTGGCGGCGGTCTCGCCATCGAAAATGCCTGCAATCGTGAAGGACCAGTCGCGGCTCCCATCTTGTTTGGCGATGTCGAAACTTGTGACCGTAATGGTCTGCCCGATCTGCCATCCCTGAGCTTCGGCAAGCGCCCGGCCAACAAGAACTCTGTTGCGCTGCTGGCTGAACCCGTTAACGAGTTCCTTCGTCAGCGCGAGCTCTTTACCACTTGTCTCCATGAGACGCTGTGGATCGACCGCACTGACGCTCGTCACGTTTTTTTCGGTGACAACAAATCCTCGCAGGCGGATCATAAAGTTTAACGCTGAGACGTCCGGATCTGCGATGAGGCGGTTCATGTAAGACATCGGAAGAGGCTGGGTACGGCCAGCGGCACTCATAACCCCCAGGATGTCGTCGCTTGCTCCCGATGCGCCTTGGCTGCCGTTTACGAAACTTGCCGTAAGGCCGTAAATAAGGAAAGCGACCGTGACACAGATAATGAGCAATATCGTTCGAAAAGGCTTGCGTAAGGCATTTTTTCTGGCCAGATCAAAGAAGGTCAATGAGTAGTCCTCTGCTCTTCCATGAACGAACCCTTGTCGAGATGGAGAGTCCGTTTAGCGTAGAGTGCCGCTTGAGGATCGTGGGTTACCATGACGATCGTTTTCCCGAACTCGCGGTTCAGAAAACGCAATATTTCGAGAACCTCATCGGCAGACTTTCGGTCCAGATCGCCGGTCGGTTCGTCGCACAGCAGTAACGCTGGATCGGCAACAATAGCTCGAGCGATGCCGACGCGTTGTTGCTGACCACCTGACATCAGCATGGGATATTGCTTAGCACGGTCTCCAAGGCCGAGGAGTTCGAGCACTTTCTGCACTCGGCTCCGCCGATCTTTTGCTGACAAAGGCTTGAGTAGCAGCGGCAGTTCGATGTTTTCTGCGACATTCAGCATGGGTAACAAATTGTAAAATTGAAATACGATACCCATACCATTGGCGCGCCAAGATGCGCGCGCTGCCTCCCCCATTTGATCGAGGCGGCTTGTGCCTATTCGCAAAGAGCCGAAGTCAGGTCGTTCTATGCCCGCCAACATGTTGAGGAGGGTGGATTTACCAGAGCCTGACGGCCCCATGATCGCAACAAAATCTCCGCCGGGAATATCAAGGTTGAGGTTGGAGAATATCGGGATGATCTCTCCACTGATTTTATACCCTTTTTTGACGTCACTGAGCGAAATGTAGGCTTCTTGATGACTCATTGGGATTTTTCTCCAGCGCTCTGAGCTAAGCGAATGCGCGCCGCCATGTTTGGTCGGATGCCGCCTGGCGGATCCTGGAGTTTGAGGCGCAAGGTAAGGGTGCCTTTTTCAAGGGAGGCAATAGGGGCGATCCGCTGTATTTGCATAGCGAATGGTCGATCGGGAAGTCCGTCAAGCACAGCTTCACCGGCAAGACCAATGGCAATCGCCCCTATATTGGTTTCTGCCACATCCGCATCGATCACCAGCGTCGTGGTGTCGGTAATCGCCAGAAGCTTTTGGTTTTCACGCACACTATCCGAGCGGGAGAGAACCATATCGCCTGTATGAGCATTCAGTTCCGTAATCGTCCCGGAAATGGGCGCTCTCAACACGAAATCGTCAACTTTATCTTGCGCAATTTTAACGTCAAGATCGGCCTTGGCCAGACTTTGCTGCGCTTGAGCAAGTGCATTATTTGCGCTGTTATAAGTGGTTCTGGCCTGTAACAAGTCCTCCTTGGAAACAGCCTGTTTATCGGCAAGTGTCTCAGAACGAAAAAAATTGGCCTCTGCTTGGTCGAGTTCAATTCTCTTGGCTTCGAGTGTCAGGCGAGCAGAAATTTTGTCTGATTGTGCCTGTTCGAGTTCGAGGTGGCTGGTCGAGTCATCAAGAACGATAAGCGTCTGACCAGCCTCTACACGCTGGCCTATTTCTACGCTGACAGAGCGGATCTGGCCTTCGTATTTTGAATAGACCGAGACAGCGTTTGAAGCCACGACATATCCAGAACCGGTTATTTCTCTGGCCGCAACAGGACTAGGCTTGACCGGTACGGATGAGGAAGCATCATTCCTCGCCGCTTCCACGGCTAAAATTGGCTCTGACTTTTGGCTCAGCCATCGTTGCGACAATCCCTCTTTGAAGCGATTGATGTCATCGGGCCAGATGAAGGTTCCAGCGCCTACGGCGCTGATCAGCAGTGCGATAAAACCAGCACCATATAAAAAGCGCCGCGACCTTTTGTCCGGCGACTCTTGCGTTTGAAGCGAGGGCTCAAGTGAAAGCGACTTGAGCGTCTCAAAGAGTTTTCGATCGTTTTCTGGTATCATGTTCATAATGCCAGTATGGGGGAGCTGTTAAACGGCGCGACCCAAAACACAATCTAGAGCGTACTCAATCCTGAAATAGGACCTTCTCGCGGAGGGCGCTCGCATTTGTTCGGTTGCGGCGCCATTCCAGAGGGGTCATTTCAGTCGAGCGACGAAATTCGCGATTGAAGTTGGATTTTGTCTGAAAGCCGACCTCGAACATGATTTCAGTCACCGGCTTTTTGGTTTCCGAAAGTAGATCACAGGCCTCTGAAATTCGGAAGGCATTGACATATTGCGAGACATTTTTGCCGGTGGCCTCATTGATCGCGATTGAAATCTGACGGGCCGGGATCGACAGCCGGCGCGCCAGCCGATCGAGTGTCAAGTCGCAATCGCGATAGATAGCTTTTTGTTGCATCAGAGTTTCGATAGCCATCATCGTTTGTGCGTTCCGGGCGCTATCCACGGAATCTGTGATGTTCGGCATTTGCAGTAAATTCACGACTTCGTTTGCTGCGACAAACGGGCGACTGCGACCCATCGCTGTCACTGCGATGGACAGAATAATGAGCGCGGCCAGCTGTCCGATCATGATTACTACGGGGGCGTTCTGGCCATGGGCCCATTCCATATCTAGAAATATAAATGCGTCGCCTAGGGCCGAGAGAAAAAGGGCCGCTGCAGCAAACAGGATCGCGCAGTAGGCAGATCCTGCCTCATCCAAGGCAGCAAAGCGAAGGGCATCCGTTCCGGGTCGGACTAAGAGCAGTATGGCTATCGCGTAGCTAACGAAAATTATAACAAGCATGATATCAATTGCATCGCGCCATATCATGGTGAGTATTAGGATCAGGAGCATCGGGATAGCATGCGCGCCGACCCGTAATGACAGTGCAAACCAGCTTCGGCCTATGAGTTGGCATACGCCAGCATATACGAGCGGCGGAACGGTCGCGGCAACAACTGGCACACAATACATTACGTTCTGTACTCCGTAACCCCATCTGAGGCTCACCAGTATAGATTGCAGAACGTTGACCAGAATTAGCGCCAAAAAAGGGATATTAGATGGTCTTCCCTCGTTATCGTGATGTAGGGTAATAATAAAAAGTATAATCAGCAAAATTGACACGACGATAGGTAATGGTATGAACAGCAAGAGGTTCACCAAAGAAAGAGACCATTAAAATTTCGTCCCTATGCTGTCAGGTCCCTCCAGAGATTGCAATCGGAAGTGCTCCATTTGAGACAGGTATTGTTTAAATTTGTACAGAGAGTGTATTCACCTGACCGTGCCGCACCTTGAAGCGCGGTAGAGGCGGCGTGGGTTTTTGCGGTGATGGTTCTGGATTCCCAGCCATCGGTGAAGCCCTGAGTCGGCGTCCTGGCCCGCTATGTTGAGTCCCTGTTGGGGCGTCTGGTATTGTTGGCGAGGCGCCAGTTGTCGAGCCTGACTAGAACTTTACCTGGCTTGTCGCAAATTTTCGGGCTTCACCGCATGTTGCCCATAGGTATGGAATTTGCCGCTCCGAAAGTTGCGGAGCGAGCCATGATTCTGAATACCATTGCCGAGAAGCTGAAGCGCCAGTCGAAAGATGATTTCAAAGGCAGGCATTTCGAGGCTTGGCTGATTGTACAGGCAGTTGCCTGGTACTTGCGTTACCCGCTTAGCTACCGCGACCTGGAAGAAATGTTCGCAGAGCGCGGCTTCGAGGTCGATCATAGTACGATCAACCGCTGGGTATTGGCTTATGCGCCGATGATCGAAAAACGGCTGCGGCAGTTTCGGCGCCCCCATTGTGGCTCGGTCCGGCTCGATGAGAGCTACGTCAAGATCCGCGGCAAATGGCGCTATCTGTATCGAGCCATCGATAACCACGGCAATCCGGTGGATTTCCTGCTGACAGACTCTAGCATCGACGTGATCACGACAATCGGACTTGATATCGCAAAGAATGTTTTCCAATTGCACGCTGTCGCTGCGTAGGGGGAGATTGTTCTCCGCAAAACTCTGCGTCGCGCCCAAATGGTGGCGTTCTTGGCAAGGCTGACGCCCTGCTTGGTCGGCATGGAAGCATGCGCAACCGATGTGGTTCGTGTCGGTGAAGAACAAGCAGCAGCAGGCTACTTTGATGTTGCATAGTGCAAGGGGCACAAAAGTTGGCGGCGAGGCGAAGGAGTGATGTGAATGCACAAGCGGAATGGACCGCACGAACCGAAGAACCCGGGGTGCCGTATAGCGAGATCTAGCGCGGTAAGTTGATAGGGCTCGGTTCGAGCGCAAAACATCAGGGCCAGCGGTCATATAAAACCGCGCTTACAGGCCGGAAACATGACTGCACCTTCCCCGCCAATTTCGAACATCGCCTAAGTCACCTTGCTAAGCGGGTGCCATCCAGACTTTACCGTGCCTCGGCGGAGGAGGAGATATGGATAAGCCTGGCGAAAGTGATCCAGGTCATGATCGCGAACACAGGGCAGGTGGGTTCTGAATAAGTTTCCACTGCCGATCAAAGGCTTTGAAAGCAGAATGCCTGCACGGTTTTCAGTAGACCGTAAGAGAGCAAGCAGGCTCCTCCCTCCCATCGCTAACAAGGGCTGATCAGCTGTGCCATGGGTCAATAAGTCCTATTCCGAAGCCGTCGAAATCTTTGGTATTGCGTGTCGCAAGGGTCAACTGATGAGCAACGGCTGTGGCGGCAATCAGACCATCCATCGACGCTAGCCCCCGACCATTGCGCTTGGCAAGCGCCATGAGATCACCCCAAGCCAAGGCGACAGACCCTTCCACCGGAAGGATTCTATTGTCGAAGCGTTGCGGCAGATCATGCGCTAGCCATTCGTCTAAGGCGTCGCGTTTTCGCCCGCTGTCCATCAACGCAACGCCGCGCCGAATTTCAGCGACTGTTACTATGCTGATGAACGTGTGGTCTTCGTCCAGCCCGTGAAGCCATTTCAGAACACGCGCATCGGGGCGCGGTTTCCTGACTTCGGATAGAACATTTGTATCAAGGAGAAGTCTCATAGTGACAAGTCACGTGGCTCGTCATGTTGTCGCTCAAGATCCAGTTCGGCATCCCGCATTGGAGACGCTAATAGAAACTCCGCAAGCGATCCCCTGCGTGCTGTCTTTTTCTCCCATTCTTCCGCAGAAACGACGACCACGCTCGGTTTCCCGTTGCGGGTAATCGTCTGCGGTGCCAATTGCGCTCTCTCCATGACTTCCGAGAGCTTTGCTTTCGCTCCGGCGACCGTCCAGCTCATGTCATCATGTTTTGATGTTTGCATTGATTCAACCCTAACCATAGTGACTAGAATGACTATAATCCTTGGCAGGCATCCCCGCAAGCGCTTGGTTGGAATAAAGAATGCCAGCTACAGTCCAGCGGCTTTTGTCAAATTGACCCTGAAGCGATCCCTTCTGCGTTGATAGCGACGTGTCATCTCGGCTGAGGCATGACCGAGGTGTTTCTGCACATCGTTCATCGACTTCGGCGGTGGAGGCGAGACCAGCGCGCAGGGAATGGTCGGAGAATTTGAAGGCACGTTCAATCTCGCTGAGATTGCCGCGAACCCCGGCAGCTATGGCGGTCCGTTTGACCAACCTTGCCACTTCCTTATCGTTCAGGCGCTCTGGGCCAATGGACTTGCCTTGTCCGGTGACGCGGCGGAAGAGAGGGCCATGGGCAAGCCTGGCAAAGGTGATCCAGGTTTCGACGGCGACGACCTGGCAGGTGGCTTCGGAGGATCCACGACCGATCTCGACGTCACGCCAGCCGGTCTTGCCGCGCAAGGTGACGAGCATTCCTTTGTCAAATATTTCGATCCAGCCGCGCCCGTCTTCGGTTTGGTCAGCCTTGATGTCGAGCCCGACAATCTCGGACCGCCGCAGGCCACCGGCATAGCCGATCAGCAGCATGGCCCAATCGCGCAAACCTCTCAGCGTTCCCCGATCGAGTGTCTCGAGCATGGCGATGATGTCCTCGGCCAGCACCGCTTCCTTCTGCACAGGTGGACGCCCGTGGCTGTTGCGAATGCCGGCCATGACCGTGGCGATATGCCGATCCTTGCGATCGAGCATCAACCCGCGCTGCGCATAGTTCCAAGACAATGACGAGAGGCGCCGTTCGATCGTCGAGACAGCGTTTGCCTTGGCGCCACGCGCCGGTGTGCCGCTGGCATCGCCTGAGGCACAGGTGGTAATATAAAAGCCAACGGTCTGCGGGTCCGGGGGGCAGGGGGGCCAAATTCAAACGCCGGCACCAGGCGCTAAAATGTTTCCAGTCGCATGCATAGGCTTTACGCGTGTTGGCAGAACGTGCCGCCTCGACATAGTCGCGGGCGCGGCTCGCCAGGCTGTTGAGATGGGCCGGCTTTTGGTGCTCGTTGACGGGAGAGAGCAGGGGAGGGGCCTGCATCGAGGTGCCGGAGGCCGACAGTTGCGGCGCGCAAAAATCACCCTCAAACGACCCCATTCCACGCCACGAGATCTCATCAGACAATCATCGCGAACTGAGAACCCGGGCCATGCAGATGTGGAACGAAATCGCATGCCTGCAAATCGCATAAGCGAAAGCCGAGCCCAATAATTTTTGACCCGTGTCGGTTAACTTTACGGTGTCCCTAAAACTTTTCCGCTTCCAAGTTCTTCGAACGCCGTCATAAGCTGAGACCGCGCCCTCATGGGGGAAAGTCCATCCGCTGGTGATGCCGCGTGGGCGGTCCGCCCTGCCAATCGTATGCGGATGCCGCGCGAAGCACAATTTGCCGGACCAAATGCGAGTTTAGCGGTGGCGAACTCCAATCCTGGCGCATTATGAAGGGAAAATACCCAGTCAGGCTTGATCAGCTTAAACTTTGGGTCCGCAATAACGGCAGCAGCCCCACGGCCATTTTCTTCAGATGGCTGGAACATGAGAATGACACGACCCATTGGTGGCCGCTGCTTCGCAAGGACCAGCGCAAATCCCACGAGTATCGTGCTATGGCCGTCATGGCCGCAAAGATGGGCTTTGCCGTCTGCTCTTCCTCACCGGACAATTCTGGATGACGGTGAAGGTCGCGACGAAGAGATTGCAGTGCCACGATTTCCTCTTCAGAGAGGCTGGGAAACGAGAGGTCATGGCTCATCCTAAGCGGCCGCCCGCTTCAACATGCCAAACAAATCGCGAGGCTCATCGGGGTCCGCAATCAGATCCAAAGCCACAAAATGTGGGGTTTCCTTTATTTTTTCATAAATATATCGAAGCGCTGAAAAATCCTCGATGGCGAAACCGACGCTGTCGAAAACAGTCAGCTGATTGCCACCCGAGCGACCCGGAACCTCGCCGGAGATCACCTTCCAAAGTTCTGTGACCGGCGAGTCTGCATCCAGCTGCTGGATCTCGCCTTCGATTCGAGTTTGAGGTGGATACTCGACAAAGATGTCTGATCGAATCAGGATGTCCCTATGTAGCTCTGTCTTCCCGGGGCAATCACCCCCGATTGCATTGATGTGAATCCCCGTTCCGACCATATTGTCGGTTAAAATCGTCGCGTACTGCTTATCGGCCGTGCACGTTGTGATGATTTGCGCATGTTCGATGGCCTCTTCTGCACTTGAGCACGGCACCAAATTCAATGCACTGCCCGTCAAATTCGTCATGGCCTTGGCTGTGGCAGCCGGATCGACATCATAAAGATGGACGGTGTCTATGCCGCAAATCGCTTTGAATGCCAGAGCCTGGAATTCGCATTGTGCCCCATTTCCAATAATCGCCATAACACGACTATCCTTTGGAGCGAGGTATTTGCCAGCGACCGCAGACGTGGCCGCGGTCCGCAGTGCTGTCAAGAGCGTCATTTCTGTGAGAAGTAATGGATAGCCGGTGGCGACGTCGGCCAACATCCCGAAGGCTGTTACCGTCTGCCGACCACTGCGAATATTTTTGGGATGTCCATTCACATACTTGAAACTGTAGACATTTCCGTCGCTTGTCGGCATCAACTCGATGACGCCATCGTTGGAGTGTGAAGCGACTCTGGGGATCTTGTCGAACAGCTCCCAGCGACGAAAATCCTGTTCGATCTCGCGCGCAAGACCGATCAGCACCTCCTCTACACCTATGGTCAACACCAGTTGCATCATATGTTCGACGCTGACGAAAGGCACAAGACTGAGCGGCCCGGCAGGTTTAAGGGACATTTCAATTCCTCACATGTCCAGCAGATCGTGACTGCTTGGTTATCTTTTGAAGGCAATCAAAGGCGCAAAGCCTATGCGTTTGTCGGTTCCAAATTTCTGACCAACCGGTCGAGGAGGCGCACACCCCAGCCTGTTCCCCAACTGCGGCAGATCGGGCTTTCGGGCAAATCCTGGGCCGGGCCACTGATATCCAGATGAACCCAGGGCACATTGTTCACGAAGCGCTGAATAAAACTGGCAGCGGTGCTCGCACCGCCGTAGTCTGGATCAATGTTGCGAACATCGGCGAATTTGGAGTTCATCGCCTTGTCGAAACTTGCTCCCAATGGAAGACGCCAGGTCAACTCACCTGTTGCTTTTGAAGCGCGGGAAAACTGGTCAGCCAGATCGTCATCGTTTGTGAAAAGACCGGCATGATCGAGACCCAGCGCCACTGCGACAGCGCCTGTGAGGGTAGCAAGATCAACCATGAACCGTGGTTTGTCGTTGGCCTGCACATGCCAAAGAAGATCCGCGAGGACAAGACGCCCTTCATAATCGGTATCCGTGACCTCAATCGTCTGGCCTGAAAGCGAGCGTACGATGTCACCGGGACGCTGCGCCCGGCCATCAGGCATATTTTCGACCAAGCCAACGGCACCAATGGCATTTATCGGCGCGTTTCGCCGCGCCAAGGCCAGAAGAAGTCCAACGACGCTCGCAGCACCTGCCATGTCGCCCTTCATATCGGCCATGGCAGCGGCGCGTTTAATGGAAATGCCACCCGTGTCGAAGCACACACCCTTTCCGACAAAAGCGAGCGGTGTGTCGTCCCGACTTGGCGCGCCGCGCCAGCGCAGTAACGCCACATATGTCTCCTGGGCAGAGCCTTGTCCCACAGCGAGCAAAGCACGAAAGCCCAAACGTTCAAGATCGCTTTCACGCATGATCTCAACGTCCAGCCCGTACTCCGTGAGAGCAGAAATGCGGCGAGCAAATTCTTGCGGCGTGAGCACATTGGCAGGTTCATTGACGAGAGTGCGGGCCAATTCCACGCCTTCAGCAACGGCTGCCTCCGCAAGGTAGGCCTGCGCCGCCGCAACGCGATCTGTCGTCAGCATCGTGACCCGGCGTTCGGGTATTTGTTGTTCGGCTTTTTGGGTTCGGTAGGTGTCAAAACGGTAGCTCCAGAGACGGAAGCCTAGCGCGACTTCAGCAACGGCTGCGGGAGGCAAATCGATTGACTGCGGCGTTTCACAAACAACAAGCACATGCGGTGCGAATCCGGCTGCCGCCGCTGTGTGCCCACCAAGATCGACATGACCGATCATCTCGCCTTCGTCTGAAATACCCACAAACACAAATCGACGGTCGCCTGCGAAAAAGACCATGTGCTCGCCGACTTTACCGCGGAAACCCGCTTCGGTCGCTGCGCGATGGACCAAAATCCAGTTCACATCCTCAAGCAATTGTTTCGCGCGGTTTCCGACGCGGAATGTGTCATCCATAAAAACGATGGTTGTTACGCCGACAAGATCGTCCAGATCTTTTGGCGTTTTAAACGAAATATTCAATATAGGTGTCATGATACCTCTATGCTCAGGCAGGAGCGGATAAGGTTAAAGGAAAATGGCAAGCGACTTGTCGCCCCTGACCGAGTGACGTCAGGGCCGGACGCTCGACTGCACACCGACTTTGTGCAACTGGACAGCGCGGGTGAAAACGACAACCCGATGGTGGCGCAAGTGGGCTTGGAATTTCGCCCTTGAGAATAACGCGTTGACGCCGGATGTTGGCCCCGACCTCCGGTACCGGAATAGCCGATAGCAAAGCTTGGGTATAAGGATGAGCGGGCCGTTGAAACAGCATGTCCGTGGCACCAATCTCAACAATCGAACCGAGGTACATGACTGCCGTGCGGTCAGAGACCTGCCGCACGACGCTGAGATCATGGGCGACAAAGATCGTCGTCAGAGCCAACTGTCTACGCAAATCCATAAACAGATTGACAATCTGCGCTTGGACCGAAACATCAAGAGCCGACACGGGCTCATCTGCAACGATAAGCCTCGGCTCAAGGGCAAGTGCTCTTGCGATACCGATGCGTTGGCGTTGCCCGCCTGAGAATTCGTGCGGATAGCGCTGCAAGAAGGCGGTCGGCAGACCGACGATTTCCATCAGGTCGCGAAGGCGTCGCTCGATCCCGTCGCGGTCGGCAATCCTATGAACACGGAGAGGTTCTGCAATCAAATCGCCGATACGGCGACGGGGATTGAGAGAGGCGGCAGGATCTTGAAAGATCATTTGCATGCGCCGCCGATAAGGCCTTAATTCGCGTTGGGTTAAAGGAGCGATGTCGTTGCCTTCAAGGATCACCTTACCGGCGCTGACACTATAGAGACGCACGAGGCAACGACCGAGCGTAGACTTGCCACAACCTGACTCGCCCACAAGCCCAAGTGTCTCGCCGGGCATAACCTCAAAGGATACGTTGTCCACCGCGTAAACGGTTTGCCCGGAACCCGGCACCCACGTTCGGCCAACGGTAAATGTCTTGGAAAGACCCTCGACGCGTAACAGAGGCTCCGCCGACGAAAGGGCGACTGATCGTTCAGGAATGTTCATGATGGCGTGTACTCGCTGACACTTGAGGCACGCGCTGCCGTCCGTTCCGCTTCGTTCAGGAAGCAGAGTGCGGCGCGTTCATTTGTTTCTCTCCAAGGCGGTGCCATACTGCATGCCTCAAATCGGGAGTGGCACCGGGGAGCGAATTTGCAGCCTATCGGCCAGTGACCCGGCTGAGGCGGCGCGCCGGGAATTGACACGAGCCGATCGGGTCTTGGGCCTGCAAGCGGTGGAATGGAGTTGAGAAGACCCCATGTGTAAGGGTGCCAAGGCTCAAGAAAGACCGGATCGCGTGGGCCATGCTCCACCACGCGGCCAGCATACATCACCATAACGCGATCAGCCATTTCCGCGACCACGCCCATGTCGTGCGTGATAAGCACAATGGATGAGCCAAAGTCTTTTCTGAGACGATGCAAGAGATCCAGGACCTGCGCCTGCACGGTCACGTCGAGAGCAGTGGTCGGCTCGTCAGCAATCAAAAGTGCCGGATTACACGAGAGCGCCATTGCGATTACCGCACGTTGGCGCATGCCGCCCGAAAGCTGATGCGGATAGCGTTCGACAATCTGCCGCGGGCTTGGGATACCGACATCGCCAAGCAACTCAATCGCGCGGCTCCAGGCTGCGCGGTTGGAAAGCCCGGTGTGCGTGCGCAATTGTTCCGTGATCTGCCAACCAATGGTGTGAACCGGCGTGAGAGCCGTCATAGGGTCCTGCGATATAAAACCGATTTCGCGCCCTCTGATGCGGCGCAACTCCTTTTGAGACCGCCCCAGAATTTCTTCACCTTTGAAGAGCGCGGAACCGGCAACTCTAGACGTGAGTGGATCAATCAGACCAAGAACACTCAGCAGCGACACGGTTTTTCCTGAGCCAGACTCTCCCACGATACAGAGGATTTCACCGGGGTTGACGTGGAAGGAAACGTTTTCGACCACCTTGAGTAGACCATTTTGGCTGCCAAAGGACACGTCAAGGCCCTCAACCTTGAGAAGGGGTTCTAGCATCTCAATGCCTTCCTATACGCGGATCAAGCATCACATAGGTGAGATCGACCGCCGCGTTGGCTACAACAACGAAAAACGAAGCATACATAACGCTTGCCATGATGACCGGCAGATCAAGGCTCTGAAGGGAATCGTAGGTGAGCTTGCCCACACCATTGAGACCGAAGATAACCTCCGTCACCAGCGCCCCTCCGCCCACCAGAACACCGAAATCAAGTCCAAACATGGTGACGAAGGGAACAAGCGACATGCGTAACGCGTGGCGCAGTAAAACGCGCATCTCGGAGATGCCCTTGGCGCGTGCGGTGCGAATGAAGTCTTCCTGATAAATCTCGATGATGTTGGCGCGCAATACCCGCCCGTATATTCCGATATAGCCAACGGACAACGTCAACCACGGCAGAAGAAGCACCCTAAACCAACTGAGGGGGTTTTCGGTGAAGGCAACGTAACCAAGCGCAGGAACCCAGGAAAAAAATATCGTGTCGTGAAATCGGCTCTGTGAAAGAAGATTGGTGACTTCAGCGAGCCAGAAAACGGGAACAGCCATCCCCACCAGGGAAAACGTCATCAATGATGTATCTATGAAGCTGCCACGCAAAGCTGCGGCAACCACCCCAAACAAGAGACTTCCAAGCACCCAGAAGATCGCTGCGCCGAATACCAGCGATAATGTGACTGGAGTTGCCTGAAGGATGGCAGGGACCACGTTCATGCCACGATTGGTAAAAGAAACCAGATCGCGCGTGACGAAAAGCTTCTTCATCATCACCACGTACTGCACCGGAAGTGAGCGATCGAGCCCGAAATCATGCCGCACGGCAGCAATCGTCTCGGGTGCAGCGTTGCGCCCTGCAATTCGAGAAGCAGGATCTGCGCCCGGTGTGGCGAAGAAGATTAAAAACACCAGTACACTGATCCCAAACATGATGAAGATCATTTGACAGAAGCGTTGGACAAGAATTGTGACCATGACTGAAATTACGCCCTCAGCTTTGCGCGCGGATCGAAGGCGTCGCGGACGCCGTCACCAAGGATATTGAGCGCGACAATCGTTGCTATGACGGCCAGACCGGGGGCGATAGAAACCCACGGACGATTGTAAATCAGGCTTTGCCCGTCGCGAATGATGGTTCCCCAACTTGCATAGGGCGGCTGCACACCGAGCGAAAGAAAGGACAAAGCCGTCTCGGTTGTGATGTTGAGCGCGACCATCAAGGGCACATAGACGATCAGTGCATTCATGACATTCGGCAGGATGTCACGGGCCAGAATACGATAGGAGGGCACGCCGAGGCCAATCGCCGCCAAAACAAACTCGCTATGTCGCAGCGAAAGCACTTGGCCGCGGATTGGGCGGGCTATGTACGGCACATATATGATTCCGGTGATGACGATCGGGATCGCCAAACTGCCCGATTCAATCACGAACGGGCCAATTTCTATGTGAGCCGTCAAGAGCACAATCGACAATGAAATGGCGAGAAGATAGATCGGAAACGCCCATAGGATGTCGAGAAGCGACGAGAGGATCTGATCGATCCAGCCACCGAAAAAGCCTGCGCAGACTCCGACGACAGTGGCAATGATCAGCGTGATGACAGTCGCGACGCTGCTGATGAAAAGCGTAGCTCTGCCGCCGTAAAGAATGCGCGCCATGACATCCCTGCCCTGCATATCGGAACCGAGGAAGTAGGCGTTCATTCGCCACGTTGGGCCAATCGGCGTCATGCCAATCCCCAGGCCTTCGGTGGAAGGTTCAAGCACAGGAATGGTTTCGCCGTTGGACATGATCTCCGCATCCAGATTGGACCTGAACGGATCCGTCTTGGCAATCTGTTGTGCGTAGAGCGGCGCGAGCAGCGCGGTGAAGACGATGAAAATCAGCACCGCCAGCGCAGCCATCGCAGAGGGATCACGGACAAGCTTTCTGAATGCCTGTATCCATGGCCCGGGGGTCGGCTCGTCCGGTCGATCACTTTCGACACGTTGCGACTCATCGAAACTGCTAGCAGTCGCCTGTGACATGTTCTGTTCAGCCATGTTTGTATCTCTTGGGTTCGGAGGTCATCCATGCGGGCGAAGTGAGACCACGCGCTGCACGGACAACCCCCTCGTCGTTCCAGGGAGGCGCGATATACCGACGTGGCGATCTACTTCACCCAGGCGTGAACCCAGAGCCAACTATACTGTGACGAGTATTGGTAGTTGCCGACCCGGCTTGATATGAAATCGAGATGTTTTGGCGTGAATAACGGCAAAATCGGCGCTTGCGTCATGAGGTCTTTATCGATGCCGGCCCAGAGCTTTGCCGCACCTTGGTCTGCTGTCGGAAACGTCATCGCGTGATCAATGCGCGCTTGCAGGCTTTTGTCGCAGAAGCCAGATATATTCACCGAGGAGTCCGAACCGGGCGTGAAAGAGTCGCATCCCAGCAGAGCATTGATAAAGTTCGAAGCCGCCGGATAGTCGGAATACCACTGCGTGACTGACAACTGCACTTTGTTGTTGGTATTCTGGATATAGGTGAAATGAATATTGTTGGAGAGTGACTTGACATCGGCCTTGTAGCCAAGCTCCGTCAGAACACTTTGCAGATATTGTCCGATATTCCGTGACACATCACCATCATCGACGATAACCGTGACTTGGCTGCCCTTTGTGCCGGACTCCTCAATGAGTTGCTTGGCCTTCTCAAGGTCGGGCGCTGTCCATTTTTGGCCCGGGTTCTTTGTGTAAAGACAAAACTGTTCATATCCGGCGATAGCTGGAGGCAAAATCTGGCAGGTCGGCGATGCCAGATTGCGACCGCCAAAGAAATTCACCAAGGCCTTCAGGTCGAGCGCATACGCCAGCGCCTGGCGTGCTTTGAGGTTATCGAAAGGTGGCAAATTCACGTTTAACGGAACGTACCAAAGCGCGTTTTGGGCCTGGAGATGCACTTGGCTGGCATATTTTGTGCCGAGTTCAGAGAGGCGGTCCGCCGGGGGTTGGTCAGAGATCGCGTCTGCTTGTCTGTTCACGACGGCATTGACTTGCGCCTCTTCGGTGAGGCCGAAATCAAGTTTGAAACTGTCAATGAAGCCATCCGGCTGTGCCTCGACGCTCCATTCTTTGAAATATCGATTACGCGACCAGGATAATTGCTTGTTCGGATCGTAGGCGTCAAACGCGTAGGCTCCAGTCCCCGGAATTGGAATCGTGCCCATGTCCTTTGCGGGTGTCTCTGACGGGACAATCGAGGCATGCGGCATTGCGATTTTGTCAATAAATTCAGGGTCGGCGCCGGTGAGATTAATCGTCACAGTGCTTGCGATCTTATCCCCGACCACGCCACCTTCCAAAGTGCAGGTTTGAGGCTCACTCAGGCACGCATCAGCACCGATAATGTTTTTGTAAAAGCTGCCGGAAGTCGGGCTTGATACTTTGAAAATACGCTGGAATGAAGCGACGACATCGTCGGTGCTCAGGTCTTTGCCGTTCGAGAACTTGATGCCTTGCCGAAGCTTGAACGTGTAGGTCTTCCCGTCGTTCTGCGGCTGCGGGATATTCTCAGCGAGATCCGGCACAATCACGGTGCCTTCAGGTCCGGGCGCTTTGCGGAAAGTGACAAGCCCGTCATATGTGCCTTGGTATATCGTCCAGTAGAGCGGTGTGTAGTTAATCTGGGGATCCAAGGTTCCGGCGGCGGCCTTCGCAACAAGGCGGGCGGCGCCACCCCGATGCATCTTCATGAGGTCACCACGGTTGCTATCTGCCAAAACCATGTTCGGCAGCAAGCACACGCCCACAAGCATACAAAGTCCAGTTGTTCGTTTCATTGATATATTCCCCTATGTTTTTTGTTTTGACATCGTTTGCAGGTGGCCTTTTGGGTCGGCTTTCCTGCGGGTGAGTGCTCCGTTGCACATCACCTAAAGCTTGAAACTGTTTGCTGAGGTCTTCGCTGGCTTTGGTAGGTCGCTCAACCAGAAGCGAAAAACGTCCTGAGATCTTCCCAAGACATAGCGGTTGCTAAACGTTGGAGGTCAGTCGTCCGCGCATAGCAGTGCCCAACGCCCTCGACCGTTGTTGTCTTTCCGGCCGCAATCCATGGCGGGTTGCGTTCAACTCTGTTGGTGATTGCATAGTTCGATGCATCATGCCCGCCACTACCGGCATTCGGAATGCATGGTTCGCCTATGCCGGCGGCGCCAGATGTCGTTTGCCAAGCAGAGACATGTGAGACTGTTAAGAGAACAGTTGACGCGCAAATTATCCCACGCGCAACCGAAGCGAACGCGTTTGACATAGCGGGCCAAAGAACAGTTGAGGCGAAATTATGAAATGAGAATTGATTGGCCATCGTTCGATCCATCGTGGAAGATGACGATTGCTACAGTGTAGAAATCGTTTGCGATGTAATCGGTGGACGTATGTCAGGCCATGCGCGCCTAGCAGCTAAGAGAAACCACTCTTACCTTATCAAAGCCAGCTGTCAGCATTTCTCAGGGATATGACTGATCCTTAACACTCATCCAACCGATGATCAGATGGTACAAGCGAACAGGTCGATGGGCAGGCCACCAACGTGGGGCGCGCTAAATATGGCGAAGTACTTGAATTCTTGAGGCAGCGCCAGACACGTCGCGGAATTAAAAAGCATCAGATTATGCACTATATTCCTCCCCGACCTATGCTCTGCCCCGTTATTAAAACAACGTATCATTTGTTAAATGTAAACGTCAATCCGGTTCCTCGCTTTGCCATCGCGATTTGTTTCACACTTTGCCGGATACTATGGAGCGAGTGGTCTCCTGGATGGCGCTTCGACGATGCCACGTTTGCCAGGTCAGCCGACGCGTTTGAAAATCCTGACTTCGTGGGCGTCGTGATAAGCTGCTATCGGCACTCCTTCGGCCTTGAGGCTGGTAGTGCCGCATTTCAGGAGCTCGAAGGGCACCGTAAAGGTAACCGACACGGGTCAAAAATATAGCGCTCGGCTTTCGCTTATGCGGTTTGCAGGCATGCGATTTCGTTCCACATCTGCATGGCTTGGATTCTCAGTTCGCGATGATTGTCTGATGAGATCTCGTGGCGTGGAATGTGAAAAAGGTTGGCGACAGGGTCATGAATTGAAACGAAACGCTGGAGATGTCGCGCTGATTTGAAGCCTTCATGATCCGTTCTCGTCGCCGGGTCGGTTGATGGGAATTCTCCGCCCGATTGTTCAGTCCTTTGTGCGAGCGATGCTCGACGCCGGGCATGATGTCTCGCTTTGCCGCGCCATCGGATCGCAGCTTGTCGGTGATCACCACGCGCGGCGAGTGCCCCTGTCCTTTCATAAGCTTTCGCATAAGACGTTTGGTGGCCTTGGTATCGCGGCAGCTCTGCACCAGCACGTCGAGAACGAAGTCATCCTGATCGACGACGCGCCACAGCCAGTGTTTCTTGTCGCCAATGGAGATGGCAACCTCCTCAAGATGCCATTTGCCGCGAAGCCGACCGGTGGATCTTCTCCGGATGTCATTGGAGAAATGTCGGCCGAATGTCTCCACCCAGAAACGCACGGCCTGGTGCGAAACGATGATCCCTCGCGCCGCCAGCAGATCTTCGACCATGCGCAGACTGGGTGGAAAATGAAGATAGAGCCACACGGCGTGTGCAATCACTTCAGCTGGAAACCGATGGCGACGAAAAAAGGCGTTCACGAGGGACTTGGGTCATACTGAAAGATCGCACAGGTCTATCGCCGACAGGTTAACTTTACGGTGCCACTCAATGCCGTCGCCCAGTTCGAACGGGATCTGCTGATCAGCGGACGCAATCCGGCCTCAAGCGTGAAAAGTCGGAAGGGAAAACGCTGGGGCGCCCCTCGACGCTGAGCGAAAACCAAAAAAGGACGTACGCGAAGACCTAGTGCATCGATCCAAACGGAGGCTTCAGCCGAGTTTGGAAAAATCGATGCATAAACAAAAAATAAGTGCACGAAAGCATGAACGAAGTGAATGCGTCGGTGCACTAGCGGCGGGATTGAGCGTTTCGGCGATCGCTAGAAAATTTGCAACCAGCCGCCAGACCATTATGCGGGTGCGCGACGAACGTTCGCGCTCCGTTCAAGCTTTACGCAGGATTTTTGACTGCTCTTGTCCTGACCCCCGGCTGTTGAGATGGGCCGGTGTCTGGTCCACACCAACAGGTGAGGGGAGGGGACTGTCGTGCGACACCTGCGGCGTGCAAACATCACCCCCAGCCGCCGTGCTGAGAGACGGCACAGAGCTCTCCTTGAGGTGAACTTCGCTGTTTTGCTCGCTAATGTGGGCCATTTCTCTATAATGACAAATATGTCCGATAATGCAACATTATCGGACATATTTTCTTGATGACGATGGGTGCGGTTTGGGACGACAAGTATGGCATAAACTGCTCGATGGGTTATACCCAGGCGCATGGATTCGCTCTCACCCTCAAGTTCCACCAGGCCCAGCCTGGCCGCGACATCGCCGAGTCCGACGTCGCCTTCTCCGCCGGTATCAGCTTGAAATCGCTTGATGATCTTGCGGGCATCGTAACGTTGACCGGACATCGATCAAAATATGGGATCTGGCTGCATGGCCAGATCTAGCCGTGATCCTCTTTAACGTTCCCCGCCACGATATTCCATCCGCCCACCATCGCAAACTGCAAACCGAAGCCATGCAAGCGTGGCACCAAATCGCGCGCCTTCACGCCGCATAAACTAATTCCTCACGCCAATATGTTGCGTTCAAGGCGATAAGTTTACAGTGCCCTCGCGAAACCCTCCCGGTATTGCGAGGTTTGCTTTTGTCTTGGCAGGATAGAGCCAGATGTAGTCACCAAATTCCTTACCTCACGCTTCCCCTCCCTCGCTGCGCTCGTAGGGGGGCCCCTGGTTCGCCAAGAAATTTGGTGCCGACATCTGGGTCTATCCTGTTTTGGGTTTAGCGTGGTCTTGGGTGCATATGTGGGGTTGCCAAGAGCGGGTACCTGCATGATGGCGTCGCCAAGAGGACGTGCTGCATTTCGGATACTCTCCTTTTGCAGTTTGGCAGTGGTTCATCACGGTGGCAGGAGAGTGATATTTCGCAGGAGATCGAGGTTTTATTGATGAACTAACGAGTGACTGAGGTGACTAAAGAGCAAATAAAGAGTGACTAAAACAAAAACCGATTGAAGCATTGCCACGGCCCACCAACTTTCACCCACCACTCTTCCTTTCCTTTCATTGTCCCTTCCCTCAGAATTCCATTTGCTCCGCAATCGCCCCCATGTTGAAGGCGTTGTTCGCGTGAACCTTGAAAGCCAGATGTGCTGCAGCCCCGTACAGCTGCTGGGCATGGTAATTCCAGTGGGGGACGGTGACAGGGCTCATGTAAACCGTGTTGTAGGCATTTTCTCCACCGTGAGGGCGCATCATGGTGGGGTGGCCCAGAATGGACTGAATGTTGCCCACAACCTCTTTAACCCCGACCTGCTTGGCAGCCCGCTTGAACTTCTCGAGGTCAAGAATGCTGTGACCCTTTTCGTGCGTCCACAGTCGAGTAGCCGCAAGGTTGGCCATGTGTTCCATCAGCTGGTCAGTAGACCAATCCTCTCCGAAGTGCTTGTCTTTGCCGAGCAACGCAAGCGTGAGCAGGCGGATGGTTGTGACGATGCAGGAATTGCGATCGACGTGAGCACGGTTGGAGACACCGTAGCCGGCGATGTAGGAGGCATCCAGGAAATTGACAAGCTGGGAAACCCTGGAATGCTGCTTGGTGTCAAGATTGAAGACGAGGGCGCCCTCAAGGTCGATGGAGCGCATGACGCCACCCTTTGCGGTCGCCTTGGGCCAGTAGACACTCAGCGGATCCCTCTGCTCAAATGAGCCTGCCCACACGAGGTCAGGATTGGCGAACTCAGGTCGAAGCGTGACACCAGCCATCAATTGCTCGAAGTCGCCTTGAGGATCGCGGTAGACAAATTCATTGCGCAGGGCCTGTCCAAAGGTCTTCTCGATCACCGTCTTATCCAATCCCTCGATGGCATTGGGGTTGTAGTTCACCTCGATGAACTTTGATGGACCATCGGCGCTGTCCTCGGGAACGATGACGAGAGTAGCGTGCATGAGAGTGCAGTGATTGACGGTCGAGCGGTACTGGTTCTGGATGCAGAAATAGGCCGTGGCTCCGCCGTGGCAGCTCACATTGCTGAAATCCGTCCAGGAGGTGGCTGAGTGCAAGGCGGAATTTGCGACCCAACCCTCCCACATGTCCTGGAACAAAGTTTGCGGCTGGAAGCTGGTCTTGCGCTCATCTCCCTTCTGTCCCGGGTTGTGCTGAATGATGGCGCTGTTGAGCTTGCGGAAACCCTTGATCAAGTGGGCGGGGAGAAGGGGGATGCCCAATGTGGCTGCGCCAGGAACGGTTTTGATCAGGAAGCGAATGCGTTCATTGTCGGTCTGGAGTTTGAGGTATGCTGTCCACAGGGCCTCGAAATCGGTGTTGGGGTGGGCGGCTTCTCCGGGCGTGGGAACATTCTTGAGCCAAGCGGGCAACTTGGCCTTGGCGAGCGGGTCCGGGAAGCATTTGCTGATCAATCCCTCGGTTCGGTTGAAACCCTCCATGACATAGGCGGTGGTATAGCTTCCCGTGTCGAGGAAATAGACACGGCTCCCTTCGACGAGAGACTTGGGCATCATGATGGTGCTCTCCTTGAAGCAGACACCCTTGCTGTCACAGGTGTCATCGACGATCCTGCACGGGACCAACTCATCCGATGCACCAAAGGTGGTCACCTGCTTGTCGGAGATGGTGGTGCCGTAGGCAGCTACCTTGTAGGTGAGGTTGGTGCGCTCCATCTCATACAATCCCTTGAACACCCCGACGTTGAGAACCAGGGTCCATACGCCGTCTCCCTGCTTGGGCTTCTTGAGCGTGATGACCTTGGCTTCGATGATGCCGCAGGTGGTGCCGAGGCTACGGCCCGGCTCGAAGGTGACATCCCTGGGAGCGATGCCGAATTCGGTGCAGGCGCTGCGAATACGCTCGCCAATGGCCTTGAAGGTTGGGGCTCCCGGAGCGCTGGAAGCAGGCAGGCCGCCGCAGAAGGTGATACCGGTCATGGTGGGGACACCAGCATCCTGGCACTGCTTGTTGATGGTGGCAGCAGTCTCGACGCCAAGGGCAAAGGCCTCAGGATCCTTTTGACCGCCACCAACGGAAAGCCCAACCGCATAGGGCTTGAGACCCTTGTTCTGCGCATCCACGGCCAAGGCGACAAGGGCGGCGAGGGGGGCGCCGAACTTGTTGGTGAAGGCGCTGATGGCCGTGGCTTGAGTGGCGTCCAGATAGGTGCGCAGGTAGACGAAGGCTCCAGGAGCAACCTTTGCGATCTTGTCGATTTCCTGGTGATCGTCGAGAGAGAACTTGCGAACACCCAGAGCGTAGGCCTTGGCGATGTCACCCGTGGCCTTGTTGGTATTGCCATAGGAGCACCTGGCCATGACCTGCGCAACATCCATGGACAAGGCGGTGGCGACGTCATGGACAATCTGGATCTCCCCGAGAGAAGAACAGTCGAGACCGTGGCCTTCCTGAATGGCGGTGGCGATGAGAGCCGGGTGGTCGTTGGTCTTCATGGCATATTGCCACTGAGCCTCAGGCAAGGCGTCATCCATCACGCGGAAGGTCTGCTTGAAGATGCTGGTGTCGCAAAGGAGCAGGGGAGCCGTGACATTGTGGTGCTTGCCGAACTGCTCACGGAACTGAGGAGGGATGAGGACAGAGGCATCACCACAAATCTTGTGGTTGTTGACGTCGTTGCTGGCCATTGCGAGGGAGCGTGGATGGGTGGATTGAATGAAGTGTTTGAAAGTTGAGTGATCTGAAGTGCTGAAGTGCTTGAGTGTTGTTTGATGCTTTTCCAGGAGGGCGAGTGAAGCTACTTATCTGTCGAAAGCACCTCGCCTGGATCATTCGATCGATGGACGCCAAGCATGATTGAGCAGGTTTTCGGGGACCCCGAAACAGGTCGGTGACTTGGCGCATCCATGCCAATCCTGAAAATGACCTGATCTGCGGTGGTGGCCTGATGATTGCTGACGCGGCCTTCAGCTGACCCAGTTGCGACGGTTCTCGTTGGCTGGAGATAAGCATGTGTCATCAAGACTGCGCCTGGATTTTCCGCCAAGTTCGATGGTGCAACGCCAAGGGGGGCTGAGCCTTGAAAAACCTGTATCTGGTGTCACACCACTGGAAAAGTGAAGCGGTTCGGCGACTTGGCATCTCGTATTATCATCAGAATGGCCTGATCTGCATCAATGGTCTGACTGTTGCTGACGCGGCCTTCAGCTGATTGGCATCAGAAGTTTTTCATTGGCTGCCTGATGGTGGTCAGCAGGCTTGGCTTATCAGTCCACTTGAATGGTGGGCGCTTGGCAGGCTCCTATCGGATAACACGGCACATCGAGCACAGTCTCAACCGACCTGCTGCATTTCTCTATAGGGACAGGTCTCTGCTGTCTTCCACTCGAGACCAGCCATCATCATCACCGCCCTCATCAAGCAAGCGACGTTATTCATTCATCGTTTCAAACCTTCTGCATCAAGCATCGCCACCATCACCATCATGAACGCCACTCAAGACAAGGACTTCAAGCTCGCCGTTGTGCGAAAGTTGATCCAGGCCGTTGAGCAAATCGATCCCGCCAAACTCAAGCCCGCCGGAGAGGGACATCACCAGAACCAGTCAGCACTCATCGAACATGTTCTTGTGGAATTGGAACATGTTTTTGTGGGATTGGAGACATTCGAGGGGCTCAAGGGAATTGCAGCTCGTCTCAAGCTTGATCGTCTCAGCGCTGACAGCGATCTGCGAGATGCAGTGAAAGAGTTCGAGCCCTTCGCAACATTCAAGGGCAAGGCGGCCACGGGCAATACATTCGAGGGCATCGTGCCGCAGATCCGTGCCGAGCATGATGAGATTGTGCAGTCTGGTCTGGTCTCTGGGATGGAGGTGCCCGTTGGGGATCTCGAGCTTCAGGACGACACTGTCGCAGAGATCAGTCGCTGGAAGTGGACCTTGCTCTTTGTGCTCTATGCCCTCGAATTCGCCATCCTCTATGGGCTGGAGGCTTCCATCTGGAACCTGATCCGCGTGTTGGGAGGGGACAAGTTCACGGACCCCAAGAGGATTGCCACGGAGATCGCAGCGGCCATCATGGTTGCCTTCACCCTGCCGGACTTCCACCGCCTTCTCACACATGTTCTGGCACGCGCAAAACTGGCTCCTGTCTTCACCGGCGACGTCAATATCATCAAGGAGCACAGCGAGATGATCACCACCGGTTTCCTCGGTGGGCTTTCCATCGATGCAGGTGTCCAGCTTGCAACCAAACTCGCAGGCGATGACGCTTCTGTCATCAAATACTGGATGTTCCTGGGCTACTTCGCCGCATTCCTGTCGGCAGGTTTCATCAACGCGGCAGGGCAGGTGGCTCTGGGCCGAAAGCTCGTTGCTGGTCCCTCAGGAGAGCCCTTCCCGGACAATGCCAAGCAAGCTCTTGTTGTCTTTGGGAAGCATTTTATTGACACGGACATTCTTCTTCACGAGCGACTTTTCCATTTCGTCAACTGGTTCTTGTACAACTTCTATGGAGCCGGGTTTGGCCAGGGTGAACTGGCATTGGCGGGAAGCCTCTGGTTGTTCGTGGTCCTGTTCAAAGTGTCGTTCTTCTGGTCGGAGAAAATGCGTCAGTGGCGTGGTCAGTAGGGGTGAGCAATGGGATTTGGGGGTGTTTGCCAACTGGTTCTCGAGTTTCTCCTATAGCTATAAATATACAGTCGTTACCGCCTCATCCTTGGCATTTGAAATATGTGAAGGCATTTTGTGACATCTAAAAATGGGTCTGGGCCGGCATCGCGATCACATGAGCTGCTACGTCATCTCGTTTAGGGTTAGGGTTAGGGTTATCACGTGGCAGGATATTGAGGATGTAATGCTCGTTTGTTGGTGTCTTTGTTCCTGTGTTGGATCGTTTGTTGATATGTTTGTTTGTCAGTCTGGAATCTCTGTCATCGACATGGACCGACCTTAGAATTTCGGGGCCGGGTAGATGAGATCGTCGCCAGCGGATGGCATGAAGACGGCGAAGTTTGCCGGGCCAAGTTCCATGATGTAGCGATGAAGATTGCGGATGAAGTCCTTCACATAGCCCGGCTTGCTGTCGCCATAGGGGTCAGCGACCAAAAGCGTCGGTTGCCTCAAGGCGTCTGAGATCGGCAGGCGCCGGAGTTCTAGGCCGTCTGGGCTGGCATCCCTGTTGGGCCTGAGGTTCAGCACCGATATGCCCAGCCCGTTGGAAACGGCGGAACGGATCGTCTCGTATGAGCGGGTGCGAAGCCCCAGTGTCGGACGGTTGCCGGCAAAGTCGAACAGGGCCATCAGATAGGCGCGGGTTTCCGGTAGATCGAGCAGGACCAGGGGGCGCTGCGAAAGCTGCGCCATCGAGACAAACTCCAGATCTGCGAGGCTATCGTCGCGATGCACCAGCGCATGCGCCGGGACCTTGCAGATGGGGGTGATACCGCTGCCATATTCCTCGCCGATATCGTAGGTGACCACCAGATCCAGCATTCCAGCCGCCAGCCAGTTGCGCAATTCCACCTGATCGCCTTCATAGAGGATGACTTCGCCCGCGCCGTTCTCCGCGCTCATGCGCTTCAGGACAGGCGGGATCAACAGCGCTCCGAGAGGGGAGAAACATCCCACTCTGATTGTCTGGCGACCGGCATGAGCCAATGCGTCGAGGGAAGCGAAGAAATCCGTACCCGACGCCAGCAGGCGGCGGGCAGAGACGAGAAACTTCTGGCCCGCCGGCGTGATTTCGATGCCATGACCCTTGCGCCGGTTGAATATCCGCACCCCCGCAGACTGTTCGGCTAGGTCGATTGCCGCCATGACAGAGGATTGCGAAATCCGCAGCTCTGTGCAGGCCGCGGAAATATTGCCGTGCTTGGCGGCCTGGACGACATATTCTATTTGGCGGAGCGTGAGGCGCATTGCTACTCAATGGTTAGGTTTCTGCATTTTATACATTTTATGATACATGCTGAATATGGTTGTGTCTTCCCACTAGAAATGCGGGGAGCATGTGATCGTGATCAACAAACAGGTGGATGATCTTTGCCGGATGAGTGCACAGTCGCTCACAACGGCGTTTTCGTCCGCAGAGCTGAGCCCTGTCGAGGTCGTGCGCGCTGCACTGGAACGGGCCACCGACGTCAATGCCGCGCTGAACGCCTTTACCGTTATCGACCACGCCGGTGCCCTGGCGGCGGCGGCAGCGTCTGAGAAGCGCTGGCGTGCAGGCGCGCCCCTGTCTCCCATCGACGGCATCGCCACCACGATCAAGGATATCGTCCAATGTCATGGTCTGGACGTTCGTTACGGCAGCACGTCCACCAGAGACATTTCCAGTGAACCGGATGCACCGTCGGTGAAGAACCTGCGCGATGCAGGCGCCGTCATCATCGGCCTGACCGTCACGCCTGAATTCGGCTGGAAAGCGGTGACCGATAATCGCAAGGACGGCATTACACGCAATCCCTGGAATGCGTCGCGCACCCCTGGCGGCTCGTCCGGTGGTGCGGCTGTGGCAGCGGCCACGGGAGCCGGCGTCCTGCACCTTGGGACAGATGGCGGCGGTTCGATCCGCATTCCCGCCGCCTTCACGGGGATTGTCGGCCACAAGCCGAGCTTTGGGCGGGTCGCCGCCTTCCCGCCGAGTTCGTTTGGAACCGTCGCGCATATCGGACCGATGGCAAGGACCGTCGAGGATACCAGTCTGATGCTGAATGCGATGGCCGGGCGCGACCTGCGAGACTGGACCCAGCCTGCTCTCGGCTATCCGCCGGTCACGCTACGGTCGATCAACTGGGCGGGAAAGCGCATCGCCTACTGGAAGACGCCCTGCGTCGGCGAGGTCGATCCTGCTGTCGCATTGGCGATCGAAAACGTCTTGAAGGATCTTGAACTGGCCGGTGCCATCGTCGTCGAACGGCGGCTGCCGGATCAGGAAGAACTGCTCGAGATCTTCTATCGCCACTGGTATGTCGGCGCCGCCAACCGGTTGTCATCGATCGATCAAAGCCTATGGGAGACGATCGATCCCGGCTTCCTGCACGTGGCCCGACTTGGGCAGCAATACACCGCCGTCGAACGCATGAAGAGCGAAGTTCAGCGGGTCCATTTCGGTGCGCAAATAGATATGATGATGGCCGAATTCGATTACATCATCTCGCCGACGGTTCCGATTGCACCCTTCGAGGCGGGACATGATGTGCCATCCGGCAGCAGACTTGAAAGCTGGGTGGAGTGGTCTTCCTTCAGCTTTCCCATCAATCTCAGCCAGCAGCCCGCATGCTCTGTGCCCTGCGGTTTCACCCCGGATGGATTGCCGATCGGACTTCAGATCGTCGGTCCGCGCGGTGACGATGCCAGCGTCTTGAGTGCCGCCCTGACCTATCAGCAGATGTACCCGGAGCGGTTCCTGCTATCAGGGGGACGATGGCCCACAGTTGAACAGGGAGAAACCTGATGGAAGCATTGATTCCGTTTTTTCTCAATACTCTGACGTTGATCAGCATTCTGCTGGTGGTGTCGATGGGCCTGGCGATCATTTTTGGCCTGATGAACGTCATCAATCTCGCCCATGGGGAGTTCATCACCATCGGCGCCTTTACCCTGGTGGCCGTCCAGGCGGCAGGCGGCAGTTTCTGGCTCGCGCTGATCGTTGGACCGGTGGTCGGATATTGTTTCGGACTGGTACTGGAAAAACTCCTGATCGCCCGGGTCTATACCAATCCCCTGCATGCGATCCTCGTCACCTGGGGTCTCAGCCTCATCATCCAGCAGAGCCTGGTGCTGATCTTCGGCGCGTCACCCCAGCGCGTCAGTGGTCCATTCAGCGGCGCCGTTGACATATTCGGGGTGGGATATCCCGCCTACCGCCTGTTCCTCATCGGTTTCGCCCTCGCCGTTTTCGTGGCCACGATCATCCTGTTCAAGAAGACGCGGTTTGGCCTTGATCTTCGCGCCTCGATCCAGAGTCGGGAAATGGCATCGGTGATGGGCGTCGATGCGGACGGGATCAACGCCAAAGCCTTTGCGCTCGGGGCGGCCCTCGCGTCCCTTGCTGGCGTCCTGCTTGCTCCGCTCACAGCGGTTACTGCCTATATGGGGATTAACTACCTGGCGCGGTCGTTCTTCGTCGTCCTGGTCGGGGGCGCGGGCAGCGTCGGAGGTGTTGCCGCTGGCAGCACCATCATCGGCGGGCTTGAGACAATCTTGTCCTACCAGATTCCAGCGACTGTCGCGCAGGCCCTGGTGCTGGTCGTGGCCATTGTCATCCTGCGTTTCCGACCAACCGGGATACTACCGGCATGAGACATTTCACAACGCTAAAACCTTCGATCCTGATTGCTATCCTGGTGCTGGCTGTGCTGGCCGTGCTCCCCTTGTTCATCGATGGGTACACGCTCAGCAATTTTCGTGACATCATTCTTCTGGCACTTTTCGCTCTCAGCCTGGATATTTTTTGGGGAAGGACCGGCATCCTCAGCTTTGGGCATGCCACCTTCTTCGGACTGGGTGCCTATGGGATGGCGGTTGCCACGACCCGTTTCGGTATCGATCCCGCCTGGGCGAGTGTGGTCGGCTTGCTCATCGGTGTTGGTCTGTCAGCGCTGGTCGCGCTGGTGGTCGGTTATTTCATTCTCTATGGCGGGGTGCGGGGCGCCTATTTTACCATCGTCACGCTTGCCCTGACGCTGATTGCAAGTCAGATCGCCATTGGCTGGTCGAGCGTGACAGGCGGTGATTCCGGTCTGATCGGCGTACCGCCCTTTTCGATTTTCGGTTACAGCTTCTTTGACCCGGGCGCGTCCTATTATCTGGCCTTCGGGCTGCTGGCCGTCTGCCTGCTGGTGGCGCTTGCCGTCATGCATGGCCGTCTCGGATTGGTGCTCAAGGCCATCCAGGACAACGAAATCAAGATCCGCACCCTCGGCTATCGGACACAATTCATTCTGCTGGCGACCTTCGTGGTCTCAGCAACGATCGCCGGGCTGGCTGGTGCGATCTATGCCACCTGTACGGGCTTTGTGGCTCCGGACCTGATTGCCATGCTTTTGTCCACGGAAGTGATCATCTGGGTCGCGGTCGGCGGCAGCGGCACGTTGACCGGAGCCGTTATCGGCACCTTCATCGTCTGGCAGCTCCAGCAGAAAATCAGTTCCTACAGCGTGGCGGCCTGGCCGATCTTCATCGGCGCCTTCTTCGTTCTCCTGGTGCTGCTGTTTCCGCGAGGGCTGCCCGCCTTTTTCATGGAGAAGGTCCGCTCGCGCGCAACGAAGGGGAAGGAGATACGATGAACGCCATGGCTATTCCCACACTCACGCTGCGCGATGTGCATAAGAAGTTCGGCCACTTTTCGGCAGTAAACGGCGTCAACGAGGTTTTCGCGCCCGGCGAGCTGGTCTGCGTGATTGGTCCCAATGGGGCGGGCAAGAGCACGCTGCTCAACATGATCTGCGGAACGCTTTCATCCAGTTCCGGCTCGATATGGCTCGGTGACATCGCGCTCGATGGCCTGGCGCCCGAGCGGATTGCCCGGCTTGGCGTTGCCCGCAAGTTCCAGGTTCCAAGCGTTTTCGAAAGCCTGACAAGTTTTGAAAATCTCAGGTTGGCGGCGCCGGTGCGCACGGATGTACCGTCACTGGAGGCGCTTTTGGCAAAGGTTCATCTCACCGAGGACCGGAATATCCGGGGTGCCGACCTGCCACACGGCAAAAAGCAATGGCTGGAAATTGGCATGGCCCTGGCCATGAAGCCGAAAGTGCTGCTTCTGGATGAGCCGACAGCCGGGCTTTCCACCGACGAGACGCACGATACCGCGCGGTTTCTGAAGGAACTGAATGGCGAGGTGACAGTAATCGTCATCGAACATGACATGGCGTTCGTGCGGGAACTGGCGGCACGCACCATCGTGATGCACCACGGCGCCGTGATCGCGTCTGGACCATTCGAAGACATCGAAAGCAACGAGACGGTTCGCGACGTCTATCTGGGGCGGCGCTGATGCTGAAAATCAACGCACTCACATCGGCCTATGGTTCCGCCCAGGTGCTTAACCGCATCAATCTCGAGGTCGGCAAGGGGGAAGTCCTGGCCGTTCTCGGACGCAACGGCGTCGGCAAGACAACGCTTCTCAAGACACTGATGGCAATCGTCCCTTCGACCGGTGGGCATGTCGAGCTGGATGGCAAGGAGATCATCGGCCTGCGTACCCACGAGATTGCCAGGGCCGGCATAGGCTATGTACCCCAGGGGCGCGGCATCTTCGACAAGCTGACCGTGGAAGAAAATCTTCGGATGGGACTGCGGGCCAACGCCGCGTCCGGCCAGGACATTCCGGATTTTTTGTTTGAGCGTTTTCCGATTCTGAACGAGCGGCGCCAGCAGATCGCCGGCACTATGTCGGGCGGGCAAAAGCAGCAACTGGCGATTTCACGCGCATTGTGTGGAGACCCTAAAATGCTGTTGCTGGATGAGCCCTCGGAGGGAATTCAGCCGAACATTGTTCAGGATATCGGGCTTTTCGTCCGCGAGCTGGCCCAGACCCGGGCAATCTCCGTTCTTCTTGTCGAGCAGAACCTGGGCCTCGTCAAAGCCGCGTCCGATCGCTTCGTCATTATGGTCAAGGGCGAAATTGTCCATCAGGGCAGCCCTGACGAACTCGACGACGAGAAACTGCTTCAACGGTATCTCTCCGTGTGAAGACGTGATCATGCCTACCAAAAACAAAGGGGAATAAAATGACTTCGAAGCTGATTTCCAGACGAACGACGCTGAAGGCCCTTGGGACGGGCACATTGGCGGCCTCCGCTTTCTCATTGGGCATGCCGGCTATCCTGCGTGCCGAAACCACCCCGATCAAGCTCGGCTTTCTCTCCGGTCTCACCGGCCTCGAAACCATCCTGGGCGAAACGCAGCTCAATTGTTTCAAGCTCGCCGTGAGCGAAATCAACAAGGGCGGCGGCATTGCCGGTCGCAAGGTCGATTTCGTCGTCGAGGATGACCAGACGACGACGCGCGGCGCCATCGACAAGGCCAGGAAACTCGTCAGCGGCGACAAGGTCGATGCGATCATCGGTCTGATTGCCAGTCTGACACATGTTGCCGCGCGCAGCGTCACCACGCCCGCCAAGAAGTTGGTGATCTACACGACTTACTATGAAGGCAATGTCTGCGACCGCTATTTCTTCTCGACGGGGCAAATTCCCAATCAGCAGATCGTGCCCTCGGTTGACTGGTTGACCGCCAATGAGGGAAAATCCACCTATATCATCGGCTCTGACTATGTCTGGCCGCGCGAGAGCGCCACGGCCATTCGTGCCGCCATGGAAGCCAAGGGCGGCAAAGTGGTCGGCGAGGATTTCCTGCCCTTCGGTACGCAGGACTTCGGACCGGTCTTTGATCGCGTCAGGGCCGCGAAACCGGACTTCGTCTGGGTTATGGTGGCAGGCAACGACCTCATCACCTGCCTCAAGCAGTACAAGAGTTTTGGTTTCAAGCAGCAGCTGTTTTCCAATGGCCTTGACGAGCTGTTCTCATTCTTCCATCCAGAGCTGACGGCGGGAACGATCTCCAACCAGGCCTATTTCATGAGTGTCGAAAACGAGAGGAACGTCGCGTTCAAGAAGGCTTACGGCGAGATGTTCGGCGCCGACAAGCCTATCAACGCCATTGGCGAGGCTGCCTATAATGCCGTCCATCTTTATAAGCTTGCGGTGGAGAAGGCCGGTTCCACGCAAACCGAGGCCGTCATCGACGCGCTCGATCAGGTCGAATTCGACGCACCGCAGGGAAAAGTCAATTTCGCCGCCAACAATGTGATGCGCTCCAATAGCATCCTGGCGCGCGGAAATGCCAAGGGCCATTGGGAGCCGATCAAGAATTTCGGTCAGATCGATCCCGTGGTCGCCGGCTGCACCCTTTGATCGGCCGAGGATGAGCGCTGACACAAAACAACCGTTCGACACTAGCGCGATGGCGGCCCTTGCCGCCATCCGCGGGCGCGATATCAGTGCTCAGGAGCTGATCTCGCGTTTTCTCGCCCGTATTGAACACGATAACGGTCATCTGCATGCGCTTCGGCATGGTCTTTCCGAACAGGCGATGCAGGACGCCGCCGCCCTCGACATCTCGATCCGCGCTGGAGAAAATCTGCCTGTTCTCGCGGGCCTGCCCGTCGTGGTCAAGGAAAACTGCGACACCGCCGGGGTGTCCTGCTCGGCTGGTCTTGCCTTTCGCACCACGCACGTCCCCGCCGGAGATTCATGGATCACCGCCCGGTTGCGCGCCGCTGGAGCGATTATCGTCGGCCTGTCCGTCAGCGACCCGGGCGCCTTTGGAACCCGCACTGCCGAGGTGACCCATCCGGCAGACCCGGATCTGACCGTCGGAGGATCAAGCGGCGGCTCAGGCGCTGCACTTGCGGCTGGCTTCTGCCTTGGTGCCATCGGCACGGATACCGGTGGCTCCATCCGCATTCCCTCGGCCTGTTGCGGCACGGTCGGCCTCAAGCCGAGTTTTGGCGCGCTGCCGATGGAGGGGATCTTTCCGCTGGTGAAATCTCTCGATCACGTTGGCCCCATGGCCCGATCCGTGGATGACGTCGCCGTTCTCTGGCGCGCGCTGACGCTGGTTCCTCCGGTTCCCGTCAGCAAACCCAGACGGGTCGGCTATGATCCGGCATGGATCGAATGCGCTGATGCACCGATCCGCGATGCCATGCGGCTTGCGCTCGAACGTCTGGCCGAAAACAATGTGCAAGTGGTGGAGGTAAAGTTACCGGCGCTCGATGACGTGGTTTCGATGCATGGCCGGATTTTCCTGGTGGAAGCGGCAGCCTATCATTGCGCCCAGCATCCCGCCGACATCGATGCCTATCCTGCTCTTGCCCGCGATTGGTTTGCAGCGGCAAGGGAGATGAGCGTTGGAGCCTATGTCGATGCCCGCGTCGAGCGCGCCGCCATGACGCGGGCCGTCGATAGCGTGCTGCAAAACGTCGATGCGATCCTGGCACCGACGCTCTGCGTCGCACGCCCGGAAAAGGCGGCCGAACTGCTGGCGATAACAGGGGTCCAGCAGGATTTCACCATGGGCATGGTTCGCCTGACCTGCCTGTTCAACCACACAGGCCACCCTGCCGTTTCCCTGCCGGTCCACGGGGCTTCCGACCCTCTCGCATCAAGCCTCCAGGTCATCGGGCCAAAAGGCGGCGAGGAGCGCGTTCTCGGCATGGCACGGATGGTCAGCGTTTAACAACGCCGCTTGAATCAGTCTTTTGGGGAAGGCCAGGAAATACTGGGAGGCGCGCGCCTACAGATGCAACACTTTATTCGTCGCTTCGATGTTCTGCCCATGTCATCAAAATCATAACCGAAAGCCTAGTGCACTGACGCATTCACTTCGTTCATGCTTTCGTGCACTCATTTTTTGTTTATGCATCGATCCAAAATCGGCTGAAGCCTCCGTTTGGATCGATGCACTAGCTGCGGGCGTGGCTTTCAAAATGATGGATTGACTGATCGGGGTTTGGACTGTGAAAAAATCAGCGGCGGTTTTGTTCACAATAACCTTCGGTGTCGCCTTTATATTCGTCGGACTGGCATGGCTCTTCGGCAGACCGCGCCCTATAGCGTTTGAAACCACGCAAATCGAAGTAAACACCAGCCACCATGAGCCCATCCTTCTGACAGTCGAACTGGCCAAGACGAGAGCCCAGCGCGCCCGAGGGCTGATGTATCGCAATCATCTTCCCGTGGGGCACGGGATGCTTTTTTCCTATAGGCCAGCGCGCGTCGTGCAGATGTGGATGAGGAACACGGTCATACCGCTCGATATCCTGTTCATCGACGGTCATGGAAGAATTGAGCAGGTCATAGCCAATGCCCGACCGACATCGGACACCATAATAACGTCGGCAGTCCCAGTCCGTTACGTCCTGGAAATCAATGGCGGATCTGCTCAGGACTTGAATGTGAAAGCTGGCGACAGGATCGACTTTTTGACATCCTGCCTTCCGCAGAACGCTGATATGGGCTCGCAGAAAACCATTTCGTCATGCATACCGAACGTGAATATCGGTACCGATGATTGAGTCTGCCAGCTTCAAAATCCCAGACACCGATATCAAGAATCCCAAACATCATTCTATTGACTTCCAATTATCATACGCGCTAACTCCAAAAAACGGAGAGACCCAGCGTGTATAGACGACTTGTTGAATCCCGCGTGAGGGAAGCGCTTTCCGATACGCCCGTGGTGTTGATCATCGGTCCACGCCGGTCTGGAAAGACGACTTTGGCCCGCGGCATGAGCGATACGGGTGCCGCCTACATCACGCTTGACGACCAGACCGCGCTCGGTGCTGCCCAAGCTGATCCGGTCGGATTCATTCGTGGTCTGGATCGGGCGATCATCGACGAGATACAGCGAGCACCCGAATTGCTGCTCGCCATCAAGAGATCTGTTGATGAGGATTACCGACCGGGCCGGTTTTTGCTGACGGGCTCAGCAAACGTTCTGACGCTGCCACAGGTTGCCGATAGTCTGGCGGGCCGGATCGAGACGATCAAGATGCTGCCGCTTGCCCAGGCTGAAATTCTCGGACGCCAATCGACTTTCCTGGCGAGGCTTTTCGAGGCTGGATTGAAGGCCGATCAGGTGCCAATCGTTGGCGATGACCTGATGAACATTGTTCTGACCGGGGGATTTCCCGAGGCGATCAGCCGTTCGACCGAGCGCCGACGCCAGGACTGGGCGAGAGCCTATCTCTCATCCGTTCTGACGCGGGATCTGCGCGATATCGCCGAGGTGACAAGGCTGAGTGAGCTTCCAAAATTCGTCCGTTTGCTCGCCGAGCATTCCGGTCAATTGGTCAACTACTCCCAGTTCGGTGGCGGTATCGGTGTCAGTCACAAGACCGGCCAACGCTATGTCGGTCTGCTCGAGCAGATCTTCCTGGTCGAGACTCTACAGCCCTGGTTCACGAATGCCCTGAAGCGAATCGTCAAAACGCCAAAAATTCATTTTGTCGATTCCGGCCTGCTGGCCACGAGCCGTGGCCTGACGTTTGAGCGGATCAAGCAGAACAAGGGAGACTTCGGCGCTTTGCTGGAAAGCTTCGTCTATAGCGAAGTTGCCAAGCTGATGACCGGCTCGGATCTCAGGCTCACGCCCTATCATTTTCGCGATCAGCAGATGAAGGAAGTCGATATCGTGCTTGAACGTGACGACGGAAGAATAGCCGGTATCGAGATCAAGGCAAGCGCGACGGTTCGCGCCGATGACTTCGGCGGCCTGAAAACGCTGGCTGAAACCTGCAAGGACCGGTTCGCATCCGGTATCGTGCTTTATGACGGCGCCGACGTCATACCGTTCGGTGATCGCCTTGCGGCTGTTCCGCTTTCCTGCCTGTGGTTCTGATAGAGCATCGGGCTGGTTCAATCTGAACCTGACAGACTCTAGCCATCCCCTTCCATCACATGCGAGGCGATCATGCTGCGGACGCCGGCATGGATGCTGTTGCGGTGCCAGCGCTCATGCCAGAGCAGCGACACCTGATAGGTCGGCAGCGCGGGCCCTGCGGAGGGAACGAATGTCGTCAGCCCATAGCGTGCGGCGATATAGAGCGCGGAGACGCCCGGCAGCACCATCACGGCATCGGTATCCTGCAAAAGCCGGGCTGCGGTATGGATATCGGGGGCTGTCACCGTCTGCCCGCCGCGCGGCCTCAAGGCTTCGAGCCCATCATAGACCTCGCCGAAGCCGCTGCTATAATCGGACCCGACGCGGATCGACAGGAAGCGACCCAGATCCGGATAGGCGATCCTGCCGTTGTTTGCGGCGTGGCCGGGGCTGGCGATGCAGAGCGATGGCATGGCGGGAAGCATGCGGGAAAAGAAGCCCGGCGGCGCATCGTCGGCAATGCCGAGGACCAGATCCAGCTGCCCCTCTTCGAGCTGGTTCAGCACGTTGCGCAAGCCGACGACCGGCAGGAATACCGTCGTCGGCGAGACTTCCCGGAAATATCCCGCCAGATTGCCAACCAGGCCAAGCGCCAGATGATCCGGCATGGCCAGGCTGAACCGTGCAGGTGCAGGGTTCAGCCTGACGAATATCTTCTCGATATTGGCCAATGCGGCTGCAATTTTCGGCATCAGCCGTTCCGCCAACGGCGTCAGCTCGAAGCTGCGTTGGTCGCGCACCAGCAGATCGTCGTCGAACATCTGACGCAGCCTAGTCAGCGCCCGGGTCGTTGCCGGTTGGCTGAGACGGACTTCGTTGCCCGCATGGGTGATATTGCGACAGCGCAGCAGGGCATTGAGAACGACAAGCAGGTTGAGATCGACGCCACCGAGATCGAACGTCTGATCGGTCTCGGAGATCTGCACGGGCATGGTCGCGGACATCGACGCTACTCCCGACCGCTGAGGGATCTGACCGTGCGAACCTGGGCCTGATCCAGTGCGCATGCCTCACGGGCCGAGCTGCCGATACAGTCCACAACGCGCCTGACATCCTGATCGTCCTGGTCGTGCGCCAGCCAGCACATGCAAACCTCCTGGGATGGGATGTCGATCGGCGGCAGCAGCGCAGACAAGGGCAGGGTGCGTGTCAGCCAGCCGGCTATCGACCTTGGTACCGTCAGCGCCAGCTTGCTTTCAGACACCATCAACGCCGCCGAGGTGACGTCGGGAACCTCAAACAACTGCGCTGACCTTATGCCGCTGCGCGTCATTGCTTCAGCCAGCTGCGGAAACACCGGCGCGCCATCTTCGACCAGGCTGACATGGGTGAGGTCCAGAAAAGCCTCGGGCGTCGGTCGCGCACCGCCGAGACTGTGGCGCTCGAAGGCAACCAGCGTCACGAAATCCTCGCGAAAGACGATTTCCTTGTCGATGTCCTCGCCGATGTTTTCGGCGGCGCCAAGCATATATTGCACGGTCCTCGTTCGAAGCTGGTTCAGGCCTTCCTCGCAGGATTTGTGGGTGCTGACCCTTAGCACCTCGTTGCCATGGTCTGACGAGCGCAGGAAATGCGGAAGCAGGGCAGGCATCAGGTGGGCGTTGATGCTCAGCCGAATGCTCGGTTCGGACTGGCGGGAAGACAGGAGGTCGCGCAGGTTGGACATCGTCGGCGGCACGATTTGCGCAAGATGCTCACCACGGGCCGTCAGTCTCAACCCCGTTGAACTGCGCACCAGAATGTCATCGCCGAGAAGATCGCGCAGCCGTCCGAGCGCCCGGCTCATCGCCGGTTGTGTCTGGCCGATCCGCCGTGCCGCATGGGTTACGTTGCGACAGATCAACAGGGCTTCCAGGGAGACAAGAAGATTGATGTCAATGCCAGCGAGCTTCCGATCCAGGGCGGCGGCGGTCTCATGGTCGGTTTTCAACGCCGCTGCGGATATTGGCGGCGGCCCGGCGCTGTTCCTGGAAGACCCTTTTGGTTCCAAACCCGTCATGTCCCATTCCGGTCCCAGGCGAGATCCGGTTGCCACCGGCAACCTGCCCTTGTTTCAGTTTCAGGAGTTGTGAAGCGCTGGGCCGGATATGCCGGGCAATCATTTTGTGCTGAAAAGACTGCGTATCAAAAACCCCGAAACCACAAATCTCCACCACAAGATTTACGCGGTTGTAAAATAACTCGGTCACCAACTTGACCAAAATGTGACTAGGAGTCAAATATTTGCGGAGGACTGTGCGGTAGCGATCCGTCATCGGCCATATTGCACCATGCCGATTATGCATGGCGCCATCCTGTCTGAACGTGTACACAATGGACCTTTGGGACGAGACGGTCATTACCGTCCATCGCCGTCCCGCCAGCCATGGAAGCGCGAAAAGGAGACGTGGCGCATGAACGCCAATTTCTTCAGAGGGCTTGCCAGGAAAGCCGCTGCACCCTTCATCAACGAGCCTGCCGCGCCACAACCCGCAATCAACCGGATTGCCGGGCGATCTATCGTCATGCGCAGCGCCTGCGCCTTTCTGGTGATGTGCGGCCTGGCGATCGTCGGGATCACAGTGATGCCTGCGGCAAGGCAGGTGCTCGCTGCCGAACCCCTGAGCGAAGAGCCGATTACACCCGTTCCAGCGACCGTCGATGTCGATCCGCGCAAGGTGGAGTTGGGACGCATGCTGTTTTCTGATAGCCGCCTGTCGGCCGGCAACGGCGTTTCCTGCGCAAGCTGCCACTTTATCAACCGCGGTCTGACCGACGGTTTGCCAATTTCCCGCGGCCTGCCCGGCCATCCCGGCGCCACCAACGCGCTGTCGCTGTTCAATGTCGGCCTCAGCAGCAAACTCACCTGGGCCGGACTGGACATCAGCCTGGCTGAACAGACGAAACGGATCGTCGAAAACCCCTCGACGATGGGCGCCAAGTGGGACCAGGTGGTGGCGACCCTTCGAAACGACAGTTCGTTGAACACGGCATTTCAGCAGCTCTATCGCGAGGGACTACAGCGCGACACCGTTATCGATACGCTGGTGCAGTACCAGACATCGCTGATCACCCCCAATGCGCCGTTTGACCGATTTTTGCGCGGTGACAGCCAGGCCATCAGCCCGCAGGCACAACATGGCTACCAGCTGTTCAAGACCTATGGTTGCGTCTCGTGCCACCAGGGGGTCAATGTCGGCGGTAACATGCTACAGGTGTTCGGAATTTTCGGCACGCCGCAGGCAGCGGCGCTTGGCGCCACTACGCCGGGATCGGCAAAGGGCTCCGGTATCGACGACGTACGACCGGTTTTCCGGGTGCCGGTGCTGCGCAACGTACAGCACACGGCGCCCTACTTTCACGACGGATCGGCGGCAACGCTCGAAGCCGCGATTTCAGTCATGGCGCAATATCAACTCGGGCGCGAGATTTCCGATGGCGACATTGCCGCTCTCAAGGATTTCCTCAACTCGCTTTCAGGCGAGTATAACGGCGCTCCGTTGGAAGATCGTTAGGATCAGGATTGCGCTTCCCGACCGTCTACAATGAGTATAGAGGGAGTTTTGCAGCGTTGAACAGTTTTTCGATCAAGGATTTCGCCGTATCGAAACGCGGCTGGATGGCCTGTGTCGGTGTGATCGTGGCCTTGTCGGCGGGGCTCTGCAGTCTGGTCTGGCTGATGCAGCAGCCTGATCGGCCGCTTGCCGATTTCCGCAGCCGGTTCGATGCGTTACGGACGACCGAAGCGGGCTGGGATGCCGAACTCTTGTCACTGCAACTCGGCATTGCCCGAAATTACGATGCGGTGACGCGGACGGCGGCGCAGCTGAAACGCGGCGTGACGGAGCTTGCGACGATCGTTGACAGCAATGACACGCTTGCCCCCCTCAAACCTTCCCTTGCCGGATATCAGCAGACCATCACCACCAAGGACAGGCTTTCCGAGCAGGTGAAGGCAAGTTACGCCATGCTGCGCAATTCGGTGGCGGTGATGCCGAGCGCGATTGCCGATGCTTACGGCCAGCCCGGCATTCTGGCCATCATCAACGGGTCGGACAAGCGCATCTCCGATCTGGTCACGGAGACGATTACCGCGATGGTCAGCTTCACCATGTCCCCGACGCCATTGCTGCGCGACGCGGTGCAGCTGCGGATTGATTCGACCCGGGCCGCCGCGCAATCGCTTTCGCCGACGCTCTCCGGCCCGATCGAGCGCTTTCTCGCCCAGACCGAAGTGGTGATCAGGGAACGCCAGCGCGGCAATGCGTTGATGCTGGAAACCGCCGCAGTCCCGAGCGACGCCGCTGTGACCGACCTCGAGACGCAATTGTTGGCACTGGAGGCGGAACAGGGGGCCGGAAAGCGGCGTCTTTGGGAGCTGACAATCGTCAATGCGGTGCTGCTGCTGCTGGCATCCGCTGCCTTCGTCGCGGTCTTGTGGCAACGGTTCGCCAAACTCAACCAGGAAAATCGGGTGCTGCAACAGGCAAACGATGATGCCGAGGAACAGCTGATGCAATCGGCAAAACTCTCGGCGCTCGGGCAGATGGTGGCGGGCATCACCCACGAGATCAACACGCCGCTGGCTTATGTGACGGCGGTGTTCGAACTGATCAAGGAACGTCTGCTGGAAAGCCCTGACATTATCGAGGATGCTGACAGTGAGGATGACGAGGTCTCGCTCCAGGACAAGCGTGAGGAAATGGAACTGCTGCTTGAGGATGGCCTGCACGGCCTGAGCGAGATGACGGCGCTGGTCAAGACGATGAAGAATTTCTCTCGTCTGGATAAGGGGAATGTCGAGAGTTTTTCGGTGGAAGAGGCCATCGAAGGGGCTCTTGCTGTGGCCCGGCCGCAGATCGGCACAACGGCCGAGATCCGGCGCGAATTCGATGCCGTGCCACCGATTATCGGCTCGGCATCGCAGCTGCGCCAGGTGCTCGTCAACCTGATCGTCAATGCGTCAGACGCGATGGCGATGCTCGACCGGCGTGGTCGGCTGACGGTCAGGACCAGAATTACCTCCTCCGACACGGTGCAGATCGATATCTGCGACAACGGCCCCGGCATGGACGCGGAAACCCTGGCGCGGATTTTCGATCCATTCTTCACCACCAAGCCGGTTGGTCAGGGGACCGGGATGGGGCTGGCGATCTGTTACCGGATCGTCGAAAACCATGGCGGCACGATCACGGTAAACTCGCAACCGGGCATGGGAACCGTCGTAACACTGACGCTTCCACGGCAGGACGAGAAATTCGCCGATACTCCAGCCGACGCCGATCAAGCAGTGAAAGTGGCCTGACTTCGGAATTGTCACGACCCGATCTAAAATTTAAAACGCCAGCAGGCGCCGATACCGACGACGAAAGGTTTCAAGTCGATGCATGATGAACCCGATGAAACCACGCCGCTCGGAACCAGGCAGACGGAAGACAGGATCTCCGAAAGCCCGGCAAGGGACGCAAAGCCCGTGGTTCTGTTCGTCGATGACGAGGAACGCGTCGTCCGGCTGTTGAAGATCATGTTTCGCGGCCATTACGAGGTCCACACGGCCCCCAGTGCCCGGGAAGCATTGGCGATCCTCGAATCCATTCCGGTCGATGTGGTGGTCAGCGACCAGCGCATGCCTGATGTCACCGGGATCGAGCTGTTGTCGCAGGTCCGCCAGCGCTGGCCGGCAACGGTGCGGTTGCTTCTGACCGGCTACAGCGATCTTGTCGCCATTATCGGCGCTGTCAATGAGGGCGAGGTGCATCGCTTCCTCGGAAAGCCCTGGAACCAGACAGATCTGCGCGCTGCAATCGCGGAAGCCGCAGAGATTGCCCTCAGCAACCGCAGCAGCCACCGCAATATGCAGCCGATCTGGCGCGGCGATACCAAGGGCACCCAGTTCAGCATCGCCTCGCAACTGCTGGCGATTGAAGGCTGCGATGCGGACCGGCTGGAAATCGTCGAAATGTTTTCGCGTGACTTCCAGGTTCATCCTGCGACGTCGATCAGGGAGGCGATCGAGGTGATCGCCCGCCAGGAGATCGGCGTCATCGTCACCAGCACCGCCGTTGACGGCACGGACATCAGCGCCTTGCTCGGCGAAATCGCCCGCATCGATCCGGCCATCACCACCGTGGCGATGACCTCGGCGCCGCAGAGCGACACGGTGATCCGGCTGATCAATAGCGGCAGGATCTATCGCTTTGCCATCAAGCCGTTAAGCCCCAACCTCTTCCGCCTCGCCGTCAATGCCGCGATGCGCGAACACCATCGGCGCCTTGCCGATCCGCGCGTGGTGAAGCGGCGGATGCAGCGCGAGGCGGAGGACGGGATAGAGACGGGGGAGGCTTTCGTCGCCACTCTGATGGAAAGATTGAATCAATTCGAGAGTTGAAGGCTTATCGACGGCCGGCGCTGTAAGCGCCACCGCCAGTTCGAGAAGAAAGGCAACGAGCAGGACCTTCCTGCCGGGCAACCGATAATAATCAAGCGGAAAACCAGGATAAGGCGCGGATGCGTCAAAGGCTCGAGATATTCGAAAAAGCAATACCAGCTGCCATTTTCAACGGCCGTTGGTCTGAGGCATCAGAGTTCGTTGCCGTGCTGACGCGCTCGTGCGCGCTCGTGGTATCGGCTGTTGTTTTCCGGCGATGTGGGCTGCGCGTCCGCTTCAAGCCGCGCCTGCTTGCCAGGACGCTCCTCGTCCAACGAACCATCCTGCGAGCGGGCCCGCTTTTGTGCCGCACGGTCAGGCTTCGATGAGGAGGGCCGGTTGGCGCCGTCTGGTGTCGCTGCGTTGGACATTTCCTGCCGGTCCGGCTGCGACCATGCTTTGTGATAACCGTCCAACGCTCCAGCCAGCGCCTGGATCTGGTCTTCTTTCTTGAACTGCCAGTAATGCTGATGCTTGAACGTCCCCAGTGATCCGGCAGCATCGTCCACATCTTGCCCAAGAAATGCCTTGCGGTGGTATGACATTTTTTGAAGAAAACGGGTTCGGTACGAAAAATTGGTCCGGTTTGGGGTGATGACCGCGTCCAGCCGGGTCAGGACGGCGTTGGCCGCAGATTGAATATGGTCCGGGACAGGGGTGGGGGATGGCGTTTCGCGACTGACGGCGCGGCGTATACCCGTCGGCACCTGCTGCGGCACGGGATCGGGCGGACGGGCCGTTGCCGGGCTTTTCCGCAGCCAGGCGACCAGAGGCGCGACCCGAGGCTTGTCGTCGGCATGGTGGGGCGTCATGGCCATATAATAAGCCTGAATTTTCGTCCCGATCCCGATCGCCACGCCAGGGGTTAGACGTTTGGGTACTCCAGCGACCGCGCAGATGCGTGTCTGCACGTCATCCATGGCGGCTTTAAGCTGCGCCACCGGCTGCTTCACCGTGTAGTGCGCACTGTTGGGAATAAAATCTGGACTGTCGCTCTTTTCACGCATTTTGGCGATCTGGTCTTCGCGTTCCATCCAGTCTCTGATCGTGGGATTGCCGGCCACCACATCAACCAATTGCTGGCGCAGCGGGTTGAAATAGGCGCCTTTCGGCACGAGCGCGTCAAGTTGACGATCGATCTCCGTCAGATTTGCCCGGAACTTTGCCCGGTTCGGAGCTTGCATGGTAACGGACGGGGAAATCTGGTGGTCCAGCTCGCCGCCGTTCTTGCGATAGCCGAGCAGTTCCAGCGGCGGGAACTCCATCGGATCGGCCGTCTTCAGATCACGGTAGCTCGCCAGGCTGCGATAAAGCCCCTTCAGATCCTTCGCCTCCAGCGCGGGTATAAAGCGCGGGGCTTGCGCGTCTATGGCGGTCAGTGTCGCGGCGATCTGTTCGCCGTCCTTCGCTGGATCGGCGCGAAAGAGACGGTCCTTCAAGATCCGGTCGAGCGCGCAGGTCCGCTGCCAGTCATAGGCAGCATGAGAAGGGATGAAGGTGCTGAGTTCGGCGTCGATCTCAAGCGCAATCTGATCACATTGCTCGGATTGTCCGGTACGTACGCCAGCATCTGCACGAGACCGACGATTGGAAGCCTGGACGCGCGACGGTGTGCGGAACCGCCGGATCTCGGTCAGCACGTTCATGGCATCGTTTTCGGCCTGCATGTTTTACTCCTTATACCAAGGCTCGAAGATGTGGACCGCATCCTCGTCTTGAAGGCATTGCAGATATCTCAAATGCTTGCACCGCTTGAGATATTTGCAAAAGGAATACGAAGGGTCGTCTTCAATGACCCCTCGTATGACCGGGCGGGCCACCACGCGCCGCATCTCAGCGGGGTCGCCGGGTCTCGGCCTCGAAAAAGGTCGCCAGGGCGGCGCAGGCCAGCTTGCGGCCGAACGCGCGCGTGCTTTCAAAACCAAGGGGGTCAAAGTAACTCCGGGCGATTTCGACCAGCCGGACTGGCATCATGCGGGAAGTCTGGACGACCGTTATGGCGCTGAGGTTGTCGATCGGATATTCATTTGGCGCCGTCAGGTGCGATCCGTTGTCAAGCCGCGTGTCATAGACATCGAGGGCACGGCGCAGGACCATTTGCAGCGCCTTGTTGGCTGGATATTGCCTGCAGAGCCGGTCGAAAGCGTCGCTGATGCCGGCTGCCGGAAGGGGGGCGGAGAGAAACACCTGGATCTTCGGTTCATCGCAGCGCGGTTCGGCAAAGGCTGGTTCCGGTTTGCGGCGATCGATGCGGGGCGGCTCGACCCGGGTAACGGCTTCACGCGACGCTATTTCGACCGGTATTTCTGGTGACGCGGACGGGGTCGCGTTGGGAACCGCAGCCGTTACAGCGTCAGACATGCCATCGGGCTGGGCGTTCAAAGCTGTTTCGGACAGCGGCTCTTCAAGCCGACTTCTGGCAAGGCGCTTGGCTTCCGTGACCGAGACGCTAGGCTTGCGGATTCCCATCCGTTAGTCCTCCAGCGCATGCGTGACGAAGTTCCCGAGCGCCCGGACCTCGTCCATCGCCGTTTCGTAATTGCGAGCCATCAGCCGCATGGACGGATTTGCCGACATGGCGGCCAGGGTCAAATGCAGCATTCCACGCTTCTTCATCGACGCGAAAGCATCGCGCTCATACATCGGGGCGCCGAACTGCGGCAGAATGCTCAACAACTCGCAGGCGGCCTTGTGCGACGTCGTCGCCCGGCCGACGGGAACGCGCTGCTGTAGGATGGCGGTCTGAACGTCCAGCTTTTCGGCAACCAGCAGCTCGATGATGTAGCGATAGGTTGACAGGGCCTCGTCGATATCGAGCGGGGTCAGCATGGTAGGAACCAGCAGGAAATCCGAGCTGGCGATGATGGTATTGTTAAGCTCGCTTGATCCGCCATGCGTATCGGCAAGCGCGTAGTCGAAGCCGTCCTGTTCGGCCTCTTCATAGGCTTCCTCCAGCAGGGATAGTTCGTCGGCGACGAAGACCTTGCACTGCGAGTCCCATGTGCCGCTCTCAATCGCGTTTTCCATCCAGCGGCTGAGTGGCCTGTTCTCGTCCGCCTCGAACAGGGCGACGGTCTTGCCGGTGGACGCAAACGCCGAGCACAGGCCCATCAATGCCGTTGTCTTGCCGGCGCCTCCCTTGAAAGAGCAGCACGTCAGAAGCTTCATCAGAGACCCTCAATATAATAGTGATAATATAAAACGCCTGTATGGATGTGTAATTGTACATTTATCGTTTTATAAAAGGATGATCCAGAGCTATATCGTTACAAATGTCACTGTTTCGAAATATATTTTCATTGAAAAACGTAAGGCATCAAATTATATGCTGAATGTATGCGTTTTAATGTCGAAATATATGATGAAATAAGCGCATGATCCTATGAAAGGTGACCGGTCCGATGACAGAATCGACTATGACCAGCGGACGAGACGATGCACCCATCCTGAAGAAGCGAATGCCCGCTTATGTCGATCCCGACGCTTACAGGATTGTCAGCGTTCGCCTGCGCCGGGCGGAATACGAATGTTTCACGGCGCAAACGGAGGCTCTCGGCATCAGCCACAGCCGGGCGCTGCGCATTGCCGCGCGGCGGATCGCCGGTTTTCTCGAAATCGATGCGGCGACGCGGACGTCCATGTGCCGGATCAGCGAGGAGATCGGCCAGATCTCCACCAGCCTGCGGCAACTGAGCCGTATCGCGGTCCGCGACGGTTCGGTGGACATGCAACGGTTTATGGCCGACCGTTCAGCCTTTGGCCGCGAATTCACAGCGCTCGATACGCTGCTGCAATCCATCCTGAGTGTCTCCCTGCGCCGGCAGGATGGCATGACCATTCTCAAGGACGCCGACCGCAAGAGCCAGGCAGAGTAGGAAGAGCGCGCGATGCCCACCCATGCCGCCGTCATCAAGCGCGTCACAACGGGAGGAACGCGAAACGCGGCTGAGTTGAAGCAGCAGCTGAAATATCTGGCGCGCAAAAACCGACCGGACCGCGCGCCTGTCCGGCTGATTGAGTCCGCGCGCTATTTCGGTGTGGCGGAACATGCCCTTCCCCAGGATGCGCCCGATCAAATCCAGGAAACGAACCGGATCATCGGCGAATTCACGCAGCGCGTCTATCAGAATGTTCCGCCCGGCACAGAGCTCAACCATAATCTGACGATGCATTTCGTCATGAGTTTCCCGCCGGTCGAGGATATGGAGGACGGGAATGGGGACTATCTGGAAAGAGCCGAGACCGCCGGTCTCGAATGGGCCGAGGAAGTTTTCGAAGAGGGCTATCCGGAGGCTGACGGCACGGTTTATAGCTACGACTACGTGGCTGCCTTCCATCGGGAGGGCCCAGACGAGCGTCACCCGCATCTGCATGTTGTCGTCAACCGCCGTCCGATCGGCCATGCGGACGCGGCTTTGCTCAGGATCGAACGGGATCATCCGCATTTCAGTTATGACGCCATGCGTCAGACTGCTGTCCGGGTTTCCGCAAGGCGACATATCGCGCTGACATTCCTTCCTGATCTGGGTGAAGGGGAAGATCTGGACCTCGACATTCTCAGAATGGGCCTCGACTACGATGCCGAAGGCGTGGCGCCGGACGACGTCCACGATGAAAACCATCCCGACGCCTTTGGTGACGAGCGGACCGCCGCGGATCTGGCGCGCGGTTGCACGCCGCCTGGCTTGATGCTGGACAGTCCCGCGCCTTCGGACGATGAAGATAACGATAGCGATAACGGTGACGGCGGAGATGGAGATTTCCGGTCGAACGATCCGTCTTCGCCCCGGCACACGCCGGAGGATTTCGATTCGAATTTCGGGCGCGATAGCAACGATGATGACGATGCCGGGGATGACGATACGTCGGGGAATAGGCGTTTAAGCTCAGCCTCTGGACGACAGGACGATGCGGACGATCCCCTGCAGACGCAAAGCCGGCGTCCCTTCTCCTTTGATGACGACGCCGAGGGCGGCGACGAAGCTGCCGGCGTTGAGGATGACGACGACAGTCTCTACCGAGTTACGCCGCCGTCCCGCCGTGCGCCGGCGCCAACCCCGCCGCGGGCATCCGCTTCGGATATGGCCGCAGCCGGGCAGGGTGCCGCGCAGGGTGCCGGGGGCCCCTCCGGCAGCCGGAAGCGTCCGCGCCCCGGCGAGGAGGACATGCCTCCCGCCAAACGGGTGCGCCAGGGTGAACATGACGTATCTTCCGGACCGGAGGATGACATTGAAACGGGAGGCGCGCGTGACCAGTCTGAACCGCTCGCCAGTTCGTCGCGCGCGACTGTGCCGGTGGAGCGGGAGGACCGTGGGACCGGCAAGCGCAAGCGCGTCGGAGATACGCAGGACACGCCGGACAAGCGCCAGCGGACAGGAGAGCAGCCGGCGCTGGCGGCACAGAACGGCGCGGCGGGAAGCGGCGGGACGGCAGGTTCGTCAGGGGGAAGGGACGGCTCCGCCGGACCATCACAGACCCGCCCCGTACCTGTCGCAACAGCCTCGGGCGCACAAACCGGCGCGTCCGGAGCCCCCGCGGCGGCGCAGGATCCTCTGGTTGCGCGCAGGACTGCGGCGGACAGCCGCCGCGACACTGCGATCACCGCCCTTCAGGCGCATAACCGCCGCGTCAAGCAGCGCACCGGTGCGGTGAGCGCGCAGGAGGCAGCGGCGCTGCGGGCAGAAACGCTGCGTCTGCGCCGGGAGTCGGTTCAGGCACTGCGGGAACAGCGCCGCGCCTATGAGGGCCAGACCAATGTGACCACGCGCGCCCAGAGCGAGGCACGCGCGGCCGAAGACCGTCGCCTTGACAACCGCAACAGCACCGACGGTTCACGCGATCCGGGTAATCGCTCTCGGTAATCAGGGGGCCCGATCATCATAGGGACCGATAATCAGCGGCCCCAGTCATCAAAGGACCCAGTCATCAAAGGAAAGGACACGACAATGAGCCTGAAACATTTGACCCATTCCCCGCCGTTGCCAGCTGCCGCCGAAAACAGCGGTCGGACCCTGGACTTGCGCAAGGGCAGGAGGGCCTCCCCGCAGGCTGCGGGACCTGGCGTGGTGCGCTATGTCACGCATGACGAAGAGATCGAGCTGATGGATGACGAAGCAGCCCTCGCCCTTATGGACGAACCTGCCCACCAACACTGACCCGCCGAAAGACCGGCCGCAGGACAAGGATGGATATCATGGCTTATGGAAACACGTCAGGCACCACCAAGGTGAAAGAAGAAGAGCTGGACCTCATTGACGATTTCGCCGCGGTGGAGTTGGGCGGACCCGTCGCTGCGAAATATGCGGAAGGGGCCGTCGAGATTACTTTGCACAGAGCTGTTCCGCGAAACCAGGTGAAATATCCGGGGCAGGTGGAACTCGTCCCGGACGAATTCTTTGAAAAGACTTTCGGAAGCGAGCTGAAGAAGACCGATTACCCGGTCGTTCTTGAATACGGAAAAAACGGCCCCCTGAAACCCGCACCGGCTGCTTTCTACGACCTCGATTATCCCGCCGGCATGTCAATCAGCGAGAAATCCGAGTTTCGGAAGCAGAACTGGGCCAATGTTCAGGAGGCTGTGGGATCGGAAATTAAATCCTTTGCGGGGAGGGATCAAAAGCCTCTCGACCGGGACGATCCCAGGGCCAGACACGAGACGCCGGGCGGTGAACGGTTTCGCAAATGGGATTATCACGAAAAAGACAGGTGCGGCGACACCCTTCCGGACATGAGCTTGCGCAAGGACAGCAAAAGCAATCCATGGGGCTACAGGCTGACGATGCAGCCGTCCCTCGATCCCCAGGACTACGTGCGAGCGGCTGAAAAATACGGGAAGGAGAATGTTGGCCTCAAGGGTACCGACAATATCACCCGGAGCGTGGCTGATCTCGAAAAACGTGGTCGTTTGGAGCCGCAGAAGGCGTTTCACGAGCTTCGGGGCGACATCTATGAGTATAACAGAAAACTTCCGAAGATCGTCGTAGAGAACGCGGGATCTCTGGTCAGTGCCAAGCTTCTGAAAGATGAAAATTTCTGGAGCAAACGCTCTGATTTCAAGGATACGCATCAGAAACTGACCAACAATCCGAATAAATTGACCATTGGAATGCTCAATAAGCATGGCACCTATATTAGCCCCGATTTCTTGAAAAAGACGGACCCGAAACGCTTCGAGGAGCTGAGGAAGGAGGCCGGGCTTGGAAAAAATCTGGCCCTAGCCACGAAGAGCTTTAAGGCGGATAAAGTTTGGAGACAGACGTCCGAAAACGTTCTGACACCGGCTGACAAGGTTCGGCTGAAGGAGGGAGAAAAGCTCGGCGACAAGGACCTCCAGACATTTTCGACCAGTACAAAGAATGGTCGCTCCACCGGTGCGCTCAAGATGCTCTACGCCACCAACCGGGATCAGGACACGATCACGCCCGAGGTTGCCAAGCAGATGGGCGTTGAGGCACGGATCAGCCCTTATGAACAGAAGCGGACCGATTTTCAGAAGACCGGATTGAAGGCAAAGACGCAGGATGCCTGGGCCAATGGAGGCGGGGATGATTCCGAGAGTGACACCGCGCCGAAGAGCAATCCGAGAAACACGCCAGACACCTTGCGGCAGCTCGATCCTCGCCCCCCCCGTAGTAGCGCCAGTTCGGCATCCATGGACATGAGTGACAGTTGACAAGCCGACCGCACGCAGCGCCTGGGTCTCGCCGCTCCCTCAGGGGCTCATGGCCCCCGTAGCATTTCCAGCACATACACTTGCGCCAAAAATGCTCGGTCTTTCTGTTCTACCGCATTGTCCAAATTTGAAAGCGATCCTGCTTTCACCGAAACGCTCTAACCGCGCACGAGGAGCCTCATCATGGCTGCACTGTGGGACAAGGACGCCAAGACATTCCTGATCACCGATGCAGGGAGTGTAAAAGACAGGGCGCTGTCTCTCGGCATTTACAAGAGAACGCCTGACTTCAACAAGGTCACCCAAACCTACAAGGAGCAAAGGCGCCTGCCCTTTGGACTGAGTACCAAGGAGGATATCTACGCTTTCGCCGGTCGCAGCGAAAACGGTGATCTCTATATGCGCGGCACCAAGCACGAATCCAACTGGGTCCGGAAGAAGGACACCGAATATTACCCGGGCAAAGGCAAGAAATCCGAAGACCGGCGCTATTTTGGCGGTCTCTTTTCGTCCGGGAAAGATTACGACAGGGATGGCGAGATCATCGGCACCCGCGAGGGCGATCTTTTCGGCAGCACCCGTTGGTCGAAGTCGAAGGACGGCCGTCACGAGAGCCTGGAGCATGACGATTTCGGCGGCTGGCACCGCAGCCGGCGGGAGGCTATTGGCCTGCCGGATGGCAGGAGAGAGACATGGCGTACCATGGAGCGGCATGTCGGCTCCTATTCGATGACGATCGCCCCCAGTCAGGACGGTACGCAGGAGACGAAAACGCGCAGTCTGGGGCGGCTCGCGGGGCGAGCCATCTTCGAGCGCGCTGTGACCTACGATTTCGAGACCGGGCAAAAGACCACACGCTATGGCGGTCTGTTGCGCCGTATCCTTCCCAGGCCGAAGCCATCACCCATCTCCGCCAGAGATATGGACGCCTATCATATCAGGAGGGACGCGGCGCAGGCCGCGGGGAACGCTTGGTCCGACCATGCGCTTGGGCTTAAGGGGAACGAGGGGATGGAGCTTTCCTCCTCGGATCGAGCCGCTCGTTTCAAGGAAGGTCTACAGAATCAAGGCCGGGCAACGAACAGGGTCTCGGACTGGGTCGAGGAGCGTCAAGCCGAGCACGAGGCTTCGAGCAGGCAACCCATTCCCTTTCGAACGGGCGCCGTCGCCCGTCACCACGATACCCTGCGCGACGTTTCCGTTGGTGAATCGAGCAGTGACACTCTCGTTGCGTCGAACCGGAGCGAGCGAAGTGCGACCCTTAGCTCATCCTCCATCGCCTCCGACAAAGCGGTCGCGTCCAACGGCTCCGACGTTGAGAAGGCACCCAGCGTTTCGTCGCTGCGGGTCACGAGACCGGCCTCCGTCGGCCTTCGGGATCTGCCGTCCCTGCCGCCCGACACGCCGCTGAGACATATCAAGGCGCAGGAAAGAATGGCCCGAGAGGCAAACCGTTCCTCCAACGAAAACGACGCGGATGACGAAAGCGATGTGGGAACGACGACAGCAAACACTCGGAAAAAACCGCGTAAACAAGCATTCGTGGAAAAGTCAGTTGCCTCGGACAGCTCGCAGGACGGGGCTCCGCCGACCCGCAAACCGGCTCGCGTCGTTAAGACTCGCGAAAGGGCGGGAGCAGACAGGACCGGGACTGTGACGGACAGGAATTTGACAGACAAGGATCTCGCTGGTGCCGTCAATCCACGTCCGGTGCCCAAGGATTTCAAGATCGGACGGCTGTCCACGACTGCCGGCAAGGCGCCCGCTGGCCTCGGAGACGACAGCAGCGACGACCAGTCTGCCGCGTCCAGCCGCGCCAAGGGGCGTACGGGCCTGCCGACGACACAGCAAACGCCGCGGTTCGATAGATTATCCGATAATGATCTCGCTGGTGTCGTCAATACGCGTCGAGTGTCCAAGGATTTCAAGATCGGGCGGATCTCCTCGGCTGTCGGCGAGGTGCCCCCCGGCCTCGGAGACGACAGTGACAGTGATAGTGGCCCCATCCCCGGCAAGCGCAATCTGGATTCGCGATCAGATCATAGCCGCGCTCGCGGCGCCGCATCCTTTGCGGATTGAGCGCGATGAGCGAGGGAAGGCAGCAGGGCACGGCGGGGGACGGGCGGACGCCCATTCGCCGGCTCGGCTCGAAGGGTTTAAGCGATAGCGTGTCGGTACCCGCAGAGGGCAAGGGCCTTGGTGGGGAACGGCCATCCGGCGACGGCCTGCCTCCTGCCCCGCCGCCGTCGAGACCGGCGCGACCGAGCCGCGAGGAGATGCAAAGAGCCTCCCGCGACGTGGACCTTGTGCGGCCTCCCTATGACGAGCGACCACGCCGGCGCGGTGGCCGGGCCTGATACTGAAGGCACAGCTGCGTGGCGGTCGGTCTGTTGAATAGCCGGCTTATACGAAGAGCCACTGAAAATGGCAGTTCATATTCCGTTTTCAAATATCTCAATGCGTTGATATATTTGAGATATTCTAAATCGCTTCAAAGCGAGGATGTGTCAGCGTCTTCGAGCTTTGGTATTAGAAGGCATGACACATGATTCAGGACGGCAAGAACAAACTTCACGCTCTGGTTTTCGGCCTCGTCTTCTCGCTGCCGGCGGGCCTGATCCTATGCAGCCTCTATGTTTCGCTGCGACACGGCATCAATGCGCAGGCGCTTGAGACGTTCGACCTTCTGGCCTTCTGGTACGAGACGCCCTTCTATCTCGGCGTGATGTCTGACGTTTTCATCCGATGCCTGACCATCCTCGGCATAACGACGGTGCTTATTCTGGCGATTATGGCGAAGGTCCTGTTCAAGGAGAAGCATTTTGGTACGGCGCGTTGGGCACGCTTTCAGGAAATGCGGCGCAACGGTTATATCAGGCCCTATCGGCGGATCTCCGGGCCGGTCTTCGGCAAGACTGGAAGGCCAGGAGGAGCTGGCCACTATCTGACCAATGGCGAGCAGCCCCACAGTCTCGTGGTCGCCCCGACTCGTGCCGGCAAGGGGGTTGGCGTCGTTATTCCAACGCTTCTGACGTTCAACGGTTCGGTGCTTGCCCTCGACGTCAAGGGCGAGCTTTTCGAGCTGACATCGCGTGCGCGCAAGGCCAAGGGCGACCGCATCTATAAATTCTCCCCGCTCGATAAAAACGCCCGCACCCACTGTTACAATCCGGTGCTCGACATCGTTGCCATGCCGCCCGAGCGTCGCTTCACCGAGACGCGCCGGCTCGCCCACAATCTGATTGTCTCCAAGGGCAAGGGCGCCGAAGGCTTCATTGACGGCGCGCGCGATCTGTTTGTCGGCGGTATTCTTGCCTGCATCGAGCGTGGCAATCCGACCATCGGCGCGGTTTATGATCTCTTCGCCTCGCCGGGCGAAAAATACAAGCTGTTCGCCCAGTTGGCGGAGGAGAGCAAGATTCCTGAGGTCGTGCGTATCTTCGACAACATGGCGGGAAACGACACCAAGATCATCACCTCCTATACCTCCGTGTTGGGCGACGGCGGCCTCAACCTCTGGGCCGATCCGATGGTCAAGAATGCTACCGCGCGGTCTGATTTTTCCATTTACGACCTGCGCCGTGACCCGACCTCTGTCTATATCTGCATCAGCCCGAACGATCTGGAAGTTGTCGCTCCGCTCGTTCGGCTGTTTTTCCAGCAGACGGTGTCAATCCTCCAGCGGGAAATGCCACAGAAGGACGAAATCTTCGAGGTCCTGTTTCTGCTCGACGAATTCAAGCATCTGGGTCAGCTTGAGGCGATCGAAACGGCGGTCACCACAATCGCCGGTTACAAGGGGCGCTTCATGTTCATCATTCAGAGCCTTTCGGCTCTGACGGGCGCCTATGAACAGGCAGGCAAGGAAAACTTCCTCTCCAATACAGGCGTCCAGGTCTTCATGGCCACCGCCGATGACGATACGCCAGAATATATCTCCAAATCGATCGGCGAATATACCTTCCAGCAGAAAAGCAAATCCCACTCCACCAAGGAATTGTTCGACAGCAACATCCAGGTCAGCGACCAGGGCGCTCGGCTGCTGCGGCCCGAACAGGTGCGTCTCATCGACGACGACAGACAGATTGTGCTGATCAAGGGCCAGCCGCCCTTGCATATGCACAAGGTCAAATATTATGCCGACCGCCATCTGAAACGGATTTTCGAAGGCCAGACGGGTGAGTTGCCGGAGCCTGAGCCGCTATCCCTGACAGCGACGCCGTTCGTTATCGCTCCGAGGGCGTCTGGAGCTGAAAAACTGCTTCCACAGGACGACCCGTCGATCACGCCGGACGATGACGCGGCTGATGCGGACGAGGAGGTCCCCTTTGAGGAGGAGGAGATCGAGGATGAAGAAGACCCGGACGAAGCCTTCGAAGAAGAGGATGACGAGGATGAGTTCGGCATCGCCATCAATGACGCGCCGCTTGCCGCCGAGCCAGTGCCGCCGTCTCGCGCTCCAGTGCAGCTGGACATGTCGGCCAGCTCCAAGGCTCTGGAGACCCAGCGCCTTCTCCTCCTGCAGATCAAGGAAGTACAGAAGCGCAACCGGTCGCAGTATATGAGCGTCGATTAGACAGAAAGCGAGTGACAACATGGGCAAGCGCTTGCGGCGCGTGGCGTCTGGGACCGATTCGTCCAGCACGACAGACTCCGAGGGGGAGCCGAAGGCAAAGCGCACCCGTCTGCTCTCGCCCAGTGCGCAGGTGCCCCGGAACGAACCTCTCGGGCTGAACGATCTGCCGACCGAGATCCACGACCTGATCAACCATTACCTCGTCGTTGAAGACGATATGATCACAACGCTGAAGCATCTTGGGCGGGTTCGAAATCTAAGCCCAAGGTTTGAAAAAAGGATTGCTTATTCCTTCGGCGAAAAACGGGTCAAGCAAATAAACATCGCCCTGAAGGGCTGGGACGAGACCGTCGCGCGCTTCCCCGTCGCGCCGCCGGAGAACACTGTTAAAGGGCAAACCCTATCCTATCTGCGTACCCAGTCGGGTCTCGTCGCGTTGCACAGTAAGGAAGGGCGCCGCCATATCACCAGCGGCGTCCTTGCCCATAAGGGAGAGGATTTCCAGGAGGCCAGTGTCCTCAACCTTATCCGTAATATCGACTATATTGAGCCGGATCAGCGCTCCAAGCTGGTGAGACATGTGGCCGAGTACCGCTTGGCCGATCATCTGGTCGCCGAACTCGCCGCAAGGGTTGATCGTGTTCCGGTTGCTGAGCGCAGCCTGGTCGTTAACGAGAGCCTTCTGCTTGATGAACCCGATCGCAGTTCGGCTCTCGAACATCTGGCTGGCCATCTCGACAGCCTTGAACAAGGCGACCGTAAAAACATGCTGAACGAGGCCAAAACGCCAGGTCAGGACCGGTCGCGCCTGCTCGCAGCGTGTGGCGTGCATGCCGATGCCTTCGAGCTGGACGAGCAGACGGCTCTCATAACCGGAATTTGCAACTTGCCCGAGGATGACTCCTACAAGATGCAAGGCCTCAACGCCGTTTCCAAATGTTTCGAACGTCTCGACCCGGAACTCCAGCCACTCGTCGCTCGCCAGATCCTGCGATCTGTTGAGCAGCCGCAGCAAGCGCCTCTCAGGCCGGATCAGCCATGGTACACCGCGCCGCACCGGTCGAGGATCGAAGCCCTTCAGTCGATGCTGAGCAATACAGCCACCGAGGATAATGGCAACGCGTTCCGCTTCGCCATCGATCGGCTCATGGCGCCCTCCGGACGGCCGGACCTTGCGGCGCAGGCGCAGCTCGTTCCCTTCATGGACGAGGATGAAAGGCCTTTCCTGTCAACGGACCGGATGCCGGATGCCGATGCGATTGACGAAGACGTCATGTATAGGCTGACCTTGCGGGTGGCGGATCTCGACCCGGACGAGAAGGTCGCCTATCTCACATCTGTGCAACAGATGGATCACGACAGCGAGGCTTACCGGAACATCGTCTCCTATAATCTATCCCACCATCTCGCCGCGTTCACCCCGAAACAACGGTCGTCGCTGGTCACAGCCCAGCTCGCAATCGCCGACGAGGACCCGATCCAGGCTGATTCTGCGTTCAAGCGCATCGCGGATGGTGCGAAATATCTCCAGCGCAGCGACATTCGCGCAGCAGTCACGACGGCTGGCCAGTTGGCGGACAACAATTCTGGAGCGGTTCTGGAAAGTTCCCGGCTTGGCGCGTCTATCAAATCCTGTCCCGGTCATACCGCCCGCATGCTCGAACGATGGACGGCCAAGATCCTGCTGCGTGGACCGAAACCGGTTCAGCGTCCAGCCGCTTCAGCGCCCCAGGAACTCCCCCCCGCCGATACCGGATCGCCGCGCCCGCCAAGTGAGACGCTGTATCCCGACCGTGACCGGTCGCCCGGTTTCAACCGCTGACAAATGCGTAAAAACAAAGAGCTGAAGCGTTGCTGCGATTCTATGAAGAGCAGAAACGCTTTAGTCTGTCTCTGAAAAGGGATCCGTCTTGAACTATGGCTTATACCAAGTCATCGAGGATGATGTGATCTTTGGCAGGATATGACCAAGTGTAAACAGTCTGCCTCACCTTTACTCGCGCACCCGCTCCCTTCGCTTCGCTTCGGGGGGGACCCCAGCCTCGCAAAGGTGAGGCAGACTGTTTACACTTGGTCATATTTTGGATTTTCAAGACAGTTTTCAAAATTGGACTTCAAGATGGGTCTCAAAAGTGAGTTTTATTGATGGCTTATATAACAAATGAGTGTGTCAATGAAATCCTCCGCGCTATTCCCATCTGTTGCCTATGCCTTCCCCAGTCCCCTATCATTCCTCCTGCCCGTTCCGTCCTACTGTTCCATCCTTCCTTCCGTGTCATGTGCTGTTACATCAGTTGAGAAGGGTCAGGAACCAAGCAAGAACCTGAAGCATGGTCTCGTGATCGGCAACGCAAGCGAAGTTCGGGAGATTGTTGGAGACCATGATGCCCATATCGGCAACCTTGAGCATGGGGCCATCGGTGTTGCGGCTGTCACCACAGGCAATCGACACGTGACCGGGGAAGTGCTTCATGCCTTCGAGCAACGAGGTGGCCTTGCTGAGGGACTTCATGGTGATATCGACAAAGCCAGCGGTTTCTTCGACCAGATAGACCTCAGCGTAACTGGCGGCCTGCTGGTTCATCAGGGCGAGGACCTTGTTCCAAGAGGCGGGCTTGTCTTTGCCAACATGGCCAACCGCATAGCCAGCCATCTTACGGTTGAGGAAGAGGTTGGGGTCGCCCTTGATCAACTCGTCCATGGCATCGGCGAACTCCTCGACCATGGGGGGAGCATCCTTGGTGGTGGTCACGCCATTGATACGGGTCATGAACCCCTTCTCAGTGACCAGATTGGCGGTGGGCTCAACGCCGATCTTGGTGCAGTAGTCTTCGGCTTGGGCGGTGATCAGCAGGACATGCTTGGCAAGAGCCTTGAGGAGGGCGTTGGCCTCGGAAGTGAGGTGTTTGCCAACAGCGGTCAAGGTGCCGTCGATATCAAGGCACCAAACGATCTATGTCCTGTCAGCGATCAACACGACTTGAGATGAATGCATGCACACTTACTTTCTGCGCATTCGCAATGATCCAGCTGGTGAAATCGACACCAAGCCACTGGCGAATGTCGTCGATGGTGGGAGCAGTGATGGGAGCCATTGCGAGGATGGAGAGGGAGGTTGAAAGCTGTTGAGTGCTGGGGGAAAAATATGAGTGTTGTCTGTGGGAGTGATGGGAGAGTGATGATGGGAATGAAGTGAGAACTGGAGAGGGGAATGAGCTGGTCTTTATAGACGGTCAGAGGAGGCCAAGGAACGACCTGCTTAGCGGAGAAGACCATCCATCGGGAAGTTATTCCTCCGTGCTGACAAGCGATGTGTCATGCCAAGGCTAGGCATCCATAGCTGAGGAGGCAGTGCAGGTCGCATGACACGAAAAACTTGCTCACATGCAGGCGCAAATGAGGATCGACATCTGTTCATTGGTCGCGTCTAAGCGAGGTGTGGACCACATGCATCATCATCCACAAAAGCTGAATGCGTGACCAACTTTCGCAAGGACTGTGCAGAAATACGAGTTTCATGCATCAGCTTGCATGAGACCAGAGGATATCGAGCAATTTAGCCGACACTTCATGGTGGGGCGAAGATCTTAAGCAAAGAGGTTAGGGTGAAAAGTGGGGCCGATTTCCAAGGGATTACGTAGGGTGTGGCGCAGGAGTGTGGCAATAAACACGTGACGGGGCAGGATAAGAACTGTGTAATCTATATTCGTTTGTGTGTATTTTTGTATATATATGAATTGATTTCTTGATTTCTTGATTTCTTGATTTCTTGATTTCTTGATTTCTTGATTTCTTGATTTCTTGATTTCTTGATTTCTTGATTTCTTGATTTCTTTGTCTGTCTGTCTGTCTGTCTGTTTATTTGTATGTCTGTCGGCTGCCAGATTTAGCGCGGTGTGGCGCTGCTGAACAAAGCCAGACCTCACCGCGACTGTGCGACACCCCGATTTTTGGAAACGTGAAACCCGGTTTTCCGGACAACACAAATGACAAAAAAAGCGAGCGTCTGTCAGGTTCAATCTGAACCAGACAGACGCTCGCATCGTGCATCGATCAAGCGGCCAGGTGTTCGAACAACCTTGCGACGGCTTCAGCGCCAGGATCGACATGTCCTTCAAGCTGCTTGGCATTGATGTAAGCAGCACGGCCGGCTTTTGCTTTCAGAAGCGTGGCTGTTAGATCGGCGCCGGCGCGGGCCGCAGTGGCTGCCGATTGAACACCCTTGTCCAGTGCGTCGAGTGCTGGCGCCAGTGCATCAACCATGGTTCTATCGCCAAGACGTGCGCCGCCGATTTCCTGCATGCGGGCAAGGCCAGCCTTTAATGCACCGGACATCGGTAGACCACTTGAGGCAGCGTCTCCGGCCGCTGCGAAGAAGATTGCCAGAAGCACGCCAGAAGAGCCGCCCATCGTCTGGCTCAGTTCCAGACCGATCGCACGATAAAGCTGGGTATGGTCTGAAAGGGGCAGGCGATCAATGGCATTGATGAGTGCACGCGCTGCGCCGGCAAGTGTTGATCCGGTATCACCATCGCCGGATTTCGCATCCAGAGCGTTGAGATCCTGCTCGGCGGCGATCAGGACCTTGCAGCACTTGATGACGAACGCGCGGGTTTCGCGATGCTCGGATGGCTGCGGCGTGATCGGGGTCAGACCGTCAGGCAGCCGTTCGACGTGAACTGGCTTGACCACGGAAAGACCAGGCCAGGCTGCGATGGGAACAGGTGCGGCGAGCGCTTTGAGATCGACCTCTTCGATTGGATAGATCGTTATGGAGAACCCGTGCATATCGAGGGATGTCATCATCGAAGCCGGACCTACGACATGCGAGATGTGTTTGCCGATCGACGAGTTGAAGAGTTCATGCGTCAAAACGGACATCTCGATACTGGACGTGCCGCCGAGATTATTGATCAAGGCAACATGCGGTCGATTGTCCATCGCGGCAGTCAGCTTGTCTGCAACGGCCTGCATCGCCGTCTTTGCATCGACAAACGCGATTTGCTCGACACCTGCTTCACCGTGAATGCCCAGTCCAAGCTCTACCATTCCATGGGGAATGCGATCTTCTTTCGGGGAACCTGGAACGGTGCAGGTATCGAGTGACATGCCGATGCTTTTGGCGCCAGCACAAACGCGCCTGGCGGCGGCCGTCACCGATTCAAGATCTTCGCCTGCCTCGGCAAGCGCTCCGGCGATCTTGTGAACCAGCAGCGTTCCGGCCACGCCGCGCGCCTGCGGCAGATCTGGCAGTGCGACGTCATCGCCGACCACCACCATATTGACATTCAGGCCGAACGCGCGGGCTCGCTCGGCAGCCAGGCCGAAATTCAAGCGATCGCCTGTATAATTCTTGACGATCAGCAAGCATCCAGCGGGACCCGTAACCGCAAGGATGCCGGCAAGAACGGCATCGACGCTTGGAGAGGCAAACACATCACCGCAGACAGCGGCTGTCAGCATCCCCTCCCCTACAAAGCCTGCATGCGCGGGCTCGTGTCCTGAGCCGCCTCCAGAGACGAGCGCGACCTTTGACTTGTTCCAGTCACCTCTCAATACGACGCGAATGTGCGGAAAGCCATCAAGGCGTACCAGGGCCCCGCCACTCATTCTGAGCAAGCCGTCGATAGCCTCGGTAACGATACTCTCCCTCTTATTGATGAATTGTCCCATAATAAGTCCTCTCAGGGGTTGTCCGACCTAAAGTACGGAACGACCTTTATTCATGATGTTATAAAAACAGGGCTCGAACCGGGTGGCTCGTGACCTGTTGCTACGAGTTGAGGCGCGTGCCGTCCGCCCTGAAATATAAAGGCTGGTCCGGTTGTATCTTCAATATGTCGCCGCTTTTAAGCGGTGTGTGGGGGTCTGTGACGGTGATCAGTTCGATTGTCTTGTACGCAAGATGTAAGCGGGTCTGGTCGCCGAGATGCTCCACGCGTCTGACGATCGCATCCTGGCCTTCGCCCTGAGTAATGTGTTCGGGCCGCAGACCCATCGTGACAGCACCGAATGGAGCGCCAGGAAAAAGATCCGCTGCCAGAATATTGATGTGCGGTTGCCCCAGGCGTGTTGCAGTGTAGACGTTGACGGGTTGTTCGTAGATCTCGCGCGGCGATCCGAACTGAACCAGCCGCCCTTCCTCAAGTACGCCGACATGGGTTGCCATTGTCATGGCTTCGATCTGATCATGCGTCACATAGAGGAGGGTGGCGCCTGACTTGGCTTGAATGTTTTTCAGTTCCACGCGCAGATCGGCTCTGAGCTTGGCATCCAGGGAACTCAAGGGTTCGTCCATCAGATAAATTTGCGGGTTGCGAACCAGCGCCCTGCCGATGGAAACGCGCTGCATCTCCCCGCCGGAGAGAGCTGTCGCCTTGTTGTCGAGTTTATGGGAGATTTGCAGGGTTTCCGCGATCTGGTTCACCTTGCTGTCGATGGCATCCTGGGGTGTTCTCAGGAGGGGCGATCTGAGCGGAAACTCAAGATTCTGGCGCACGGTCAAATGCGGATAAAGTGAGTATTGCTGGAAAACCATGGCAACGTTGCGTTGGGCAGGTGTGAGATCTCGAACGGGCAATCCGCCGAAATAGACGTCCCCCTGGTCCGGCCTGTCAAGCCCGGACACTATGCGTAACGTCGTCGTCTTGCCGGCTCCCGTCGGGCCAAGCAGCACGACGAATGACCCGTCAGGAATCCGGAGCGAAACATTGTCAAGGGCCGCGTGCTGGCCAAACATCTTGGTTACATTTTCAAGCCTGATGTCAGCCATGACGCAGAACTCCCTCGTTGCCGGCAGACAGCAATGCCTGCCCCTTCACGCCTTCGAAAATCGTCACAGTGGTTGGGTTGAAGCCGAGACCGATCAACTCGCCGGTACGCACAACCTGCTTGGACGAGGTGCGCGCCTTCGCTTCTCCGTTTGGGGTGTCCAGAGTGATAATCTGGGTCGTTCCCAAATACTCTGTCGCCAATACGCGTCCCCTGTAGGCTGAGGCGTCATCGAAACGGATATGCTCCGGCCGGACGCCTAGCGTCAGCTTTCCAGATGCTCCTTCACGGACTTCGGGCATGCCGAAACGCTGTCCGGAAAGATCGATGTTGCTATTGCCCGGTCCGATAGAGCCATCGAAATCAAACAGGTTCATCGCTGGCGAACCGATAAATCGCGCTACGAATTTTGTCGCTGGCCAGTCATAAATCTCCTGGGGCTTGCCAAACTGCTCGACAACGCCATGGTTCATGACGACGATCTTGTCACCCATCTGCATGGCTTCCAGCTGGTCATGCGTGACGTAAACGGTTGTCGCGCCGATCCGATCGTGCAGCGCGCGTAACTCTTGCGCCATGTGTTCACGGAACTCTGCGTCAAGAGCCCCCAGAGGTTCGTCCATGAAGAAGGCTTTCGGTCGCCGCACGATGGCTCGACCCAGCGCTACACGTTGTCTGTCGCCTCCCGACAATCCGCCAACGGGACGCTCCAGAATACTATCAATCTTCAGGATCCGGGCGACGTCCAAAACCCGCGCCTTTACCTCGGCACGTGGCACGCCTTGACTGATCAGCGGATAGGAAATGTTATTGCGGACGTTCATGTGTGGATACAGCGCGAACATCTGGAAAACGAAGGCGATATCGCGCTGGCTGGCGGGCTTCTGTGCGACTTCCTCACCGTCGATGAAGATCTCGCCGCCGGTCGGTAATTCCAGCCCGGCCATCATCCGCAATGTCGTCGTTTTACCGCAACCGGAAGGCCCCAGAAGCATAAAGAACTCGCCGTCCTCGATCGTAAATGACGAGGACTGCACGGCGGTGAACGCCCCGAATTCCTTGCGCAGGTTGTGAATTCTGATCTGTGCCACTGGACTACTCCGGAAAATGGCTGACGATGATGAACATCACCGTGCCCGTCAGCGTGACGATGAAGGAATAGGAAAAGAGCACGATGGTGAATGGCTGCATCAGCATGATAACGCCCAGCGCGATCAGGATTGATGCCACCATTTCCCATGCGCCGCGGCGAAACCGGAACAGTCCGTTGATGAAATTGGTCATTTGCGAACAGCTCCGAAAGTGATGCCGCGCAGCAGATGCTTGCGAAGGACGATCGTGAAGACCATGACGGGGAGAAGAAACAAGGTTGCGCCCGCAGCCACGGCCGGCCAGTCCTGGCCCCCGACCCCGATGATCGTTGGAATGAAGGGTGGAGCAGTCTGGGCAGTTCCCGACGTCAGGAGCACTGCGAAGGCATACTCGTTCCAGGCAAAGATGAGGCAGAAGATCGCCGTCGATGCGATGCCCGTCATCGCCTGGGGAAGGACGACCTTGTAGAAGGCTTGAAAGCGCGTGTAGCCATCGATCAATGCCGCTTCTTCATACTCGATGGGAATTTCGTCAATGAACCCTTTGAGAAGCCAGACTGCCAATGACAGGTTGACGGCAGTGTAGAGCAGGATCATCCCCGCATGCGTGTCGTTGAGGCCAAGTTGCCGGAACATCAGGAAAATCGGAATGGCCACTGCTATCGGCGGCATCATGCGCGTCGAAAGGATGAAAAACAGAAGATCATCCTTTAACGGCACTTTGAAGCGCGAGAAGGCGTAGGCCGCCGCGGTCCCAAGCACAATACACAGGACCGTCGATCCAAAACCGATGATGACGGAATTGGTAAAGCGCTCCGCAAAGCGCGACGGGCCAGCGATGACAAAGCCATCCTTGCGAACAATGCGATCATACCACGTCGTCGGCTCGCCCAGCGTTTGCAGCTCCTCTGCGGACGCCCGCGTGCGGCTGGTAAAAAGGTTGACATATCCTTCGAGCGTTGGCGAAAACAACGTCTTCGGCGGATAGGCAATCGCATCCGACGGCGACTTGAAGCCCGTTCCGATAATCCACAGCAGTGGCAGGAGCGTTATGATCGCATAGACGACCACAAGGCTGCCTGCGAACCATTTTTGACGGTTCGAGGGTTCTGTAACCGAATAGCTCATCTTTGTTTGACCTTGTTCAGGGCTTTGACGTAGATCGACGCGAGGCCGAACACGGTGACGAAGAGAATGACCGCGTAGGCCGAGGCATAGCCCGTGCGCCATTTCTCAAAGGCTTCTCGCTTGAGATTGATCGAGGTCAGTTCGGTGATCGAACCGGGTCCGCCGCCAGTGAGCTGCACGACGAGATCGAACATCTTGAAGTTTTCGATGCCGCGAAACAGAATGGCCAGCATCAGGAAGGGCAGCACCATCGGGATGGTGATCGTCCAGAACTGACGCCATTTGCTGGCGCGGTCACATTCTGCCGCTTCATAAATGCTGGGTGGGATAGAACGCAGGCCTGCAAGGCAGATCAGCATCACGAAAGGCGTCCACATCCAGGTATCGACGATGACAATGGCCCAGGGCGCCAGCGAGACGTCGCCGATCATTGAAAAGGACGATGGATCGGCGCCCGTCAGATACCCAACGGCGTAGTTGAAGAGACCGATCTGCGGTTGATACAGGAATGTCCAGAAATTGCCGACCACCGCGGGGCTCAACATCATTGGCAGAACGATGATGGTCGTCCACATGTCATTGCCGCGGAACTTCTTGTTGATCAGATAGGCAAGCGAAAAGCCGATCAGCACTTGCAAAACGATGGTCCAGACAAGGAAATGCGCTGTCGCCTGCATCGTCTGCCAGATGTCATCGCTGGTCAGAATGCTGGTGTAATTTTTCAGACCGACAAACTCGACCGGAGCATTCGGTCTGTTAACGCGGAAATTCGTAAAGCTCAGCCGTATTGTCCAGATCAACGGGAAGATATTGACCGCAAGGAGAAGGAAGATTGACGGCGCCACGAAGATCCAGGCTATCGCCCTGTCTGACAGGCCTTTTATACGCGCCGTAAGGACGGGCGGCGTGGCCTGCGCCGTCCGATCAGCCGATGTATCGAGCATGGTGTTTTCCTAAGTACACACGGGAGAATGGGCGGGACCGGCAGCAAGAATGCCGGTCCCGCAGAGACGCTGATCCCCGCTTGGGAGGGTTCAGACCGCGCCTGGCGTTTATTGGGGAAAAGTGGGCACTGTTTTTCCCGAAAAGACAAACGACAACAAGATCTAGAGTCTGTTTGGTTTAATCTGAACCTGACAGACTTTAGTATTTGCCTTCGTCGGAAAAGATCTCCGTCCAATCGGTGACGAGACCGTCGAGCGCTTCCTTAGACGTGCCTTGCCCTGCAACGACGTAATTGTGGAAACGTTTCTGGGCTGCCTGCAACAAGGATGCATAAGAAGGCTCTGCCCAGAAATCCTTCACAATCGCCATCGAGTCCAGAAATGTCTGGGCATAGGGTTGGCTTTTGGCAAAGCCTGGATCTTCAACGACAGATCTGAGTGCGGAATAGCCGCCCAGTTGCCACCACTTGGCCTGTATTTCAGGTTGCGCGAACCATTTGATGTATTCAAGGGCCGCTGCCTGCTTTTTCGAGGCCGCTACAACGGAAATGCCTTGGCCGCCAAGCTGGGCAAACTGCTTGCCGTCAGGGCCCGCAGGATTGGGAAAATATCCTGACTTGTCGCCGCCAACCTTGGGGTCGGCGTTGATGCCGGGCCAGGTGAAGGCGAAGTTCATATGCATTGCCACTTGGCCGGACTTATAGGCATCAATGTTTTCCGACATATAGGCATCGGACGAGCCGGGAGGGGCGCAGCATTTATAGAGCGACTTGTAAAACTCCAACCCCTGCACGGCACCTTTGGAGTTGACGAACCCTTCCAGGTCATAGGGTTTGGCAGGGTTCTGATATTCAAAGCCAAAGCTGTACAGGACATCCATGACGCCCATGGTTATGCCTTCCGAGCCGCGCTCCGTATAAATCGCAGCGCCATAGACGGTATTGCCATCAATCGTCCGGCCCTGGAAGAATTCACCGATATCCTTAAGTTCAGCGAATGTTTTCGGAACTGCGAGGTCGCGCCCGTATTTCTTCTTAAACTCAGCCTGAAGGTCCGGCCTGGAAAACCAGTCCTTGCGATAGCTCCAACCGACCACATCACCAAAGGCCGGCAGTGCCCAGTAGTTTGGGGTTCCTTTCGGCCATTCAGAATAGCCGGTCACTGTCGCGGGAATGAAATCGCTCATCTTGATGCCTTCTTTTTCGAAGAAACCATTGAGCTTGACGTATTGGCCGTTTTCGGCAGCGCCTCCCACCCACTGGCTATCGCCGATCATCAAGTCACAAAGCTTGCCGCCCGAGTTGAGTTCGTTGAGCATCCGATCGGCGAAATTGGGCCAGGGCACAAATTCAAAGTGCATCTTGTTGCCTGATTTGGCCTCAAAATCCTTACTTAAAGAGACAAGCGCATTGGCCGGATCCCAAGCGGCCCAGCACAACGTAAGATCTTCAGCTTGGGCAAGCTTGGCCGAGCCCAGCGATAGAATGCCAGCAGCCAAACTGGCTGCGAGTAATGACGTCATGGATTTCATGGTACTTCCTCCCTTTTTTAAGGCTGGTCCCTCGTGCACTGACGCATTCACTTCGTTCATGCTTTCGTGCACTCATTTTTATGCATCGATTTTTCCAAACTCGGCTGAAGCCTCCGTTTGGATCGATGCACTAGGGGACAAGCCTCCGCGCGCCCCGACGAGCATCGATAAACTTCAGGTCTGCCGGTAACGGCGCTCCTCCCTCCAGCGAAGCGTCTGTGGCCCTTTTGGGTGGCCACCAATCATGCCGTTAACAAAGACATAATTGAGGTGCGCACCTCAAGGCAAGCTTTTTTTGAGGTGCGCACTTCAATTCTTGCTTTTTTCGCGTCTCTGTCGGAAAGAAGATCTGTCACACCAGCCAGAGAATGAGAATAAAGTGATGAGACCAACAGCCAAAGATCTTGCTGAAGCAGCAGGGGTCAGTCTGGCAACTGTTGACCGCGTCCTGAACGAGCGGCCAAATGTCAGCAAAAAGGCATTGCAGAAGGTCAACGATGCGATTGAGAAGATCGGCTTTGTGCGCAATCCGGCAGCCGTCCTGCTCGCTCGCAACAAAACCTATCGTTTCCAGTTCGTCCTGCCGCAAAAGGGTGACGAATACCTGCGGGAATTGCTCGTTCGGGTGGAAGAAGCGGGCCAAACTGCGCGACAGGATCTTATGGACGTATCCGTTAAGCAGCTTGCAACCGATGATCCCTATCAGTTGTCGCGTTACTTGAGTTCGATTGACGAGCAAGCGGTGAACGGCATTGCGGTCATGGCGCCTGAGTCCCCACAGGTTCGAGATGCTCTTGGTCGCCTTATGGCGCGGGGTATTCAGGTTGTCCAATTTATGTCAGGTCAGGAGAACCTGCTGTCGGCTGATTTTGTCGGTGTAGATAACTATGCTGCCGGTGCTACCGCAGGCAGGCTCATCGGGCGCTTCCTTCCCGTCATGCCCGCCAAGATTATCGTGATTGCCGACACCATGGTTGCCCGCGACAGTATCGAGCGCCGGCGCGGGTTTGACAGCATTCTGAACGTGGATTTTCCGCATCTTCGAACGTTACCTTCGCTCGAGACGTATGGGGACGAGAAGCGGACAGCAACGATCATTCGCCAAGTGCTGGAGCACAATCGCGAAATTCGCGCAGCCTATATTATGAGTCCGGAATGCCGTGTCCCGATACTGGCGATCTCTGAATACGCGGACCCACGGGCGCTCACGGTCGTCGTCCATGAGCGCACGCCCTTCAGTGAACACGCGCTCCGCGATAACGTCATTGATGCGATCATTGCCCAGGACCCGGGCCATGCTGTCCGCAGCGCAATACGCATCCTGCGCGCCCGTACCGACATGCGCGCGCCGATTGCCTCTCAGGAAAAAATCAGAATAGAGGTTTTGCTCAAAGAAAACCTGTAGTTGGCCTCAAGCAGCAAAAGCGGCTATCGAAGCGCCGCGCGCCCTATGTGGGGCACAAAGATTCGCTGTAGCACTTTATATTTGTTGGGTAATTTTCTCTTCAAGCCAATTCCGGTTTAAAATTATCCAATATTCTTTGTATAAATTTGAAATTCACAACCATGATTTATGTAAAAACGTTTCATCTGTAGCCTTTATAATTTTAAATATCTGAATTTTACCGATACAATTGTTCTGAAAGGAATTCCTTTACAGTTTTCAATTCCGTTTACATCGATAGGAGCCGTTTTGGTTGATATTGAAACCTGGCGTAGACACGTAGCCAGAGAGAGCGTCGCGCAGGGAATGACCGAAGCTGACAGGCTTGCGGCACTCAATTCTGTCGAAAGAGAGGAAGACGATCTCAACAAGGCGATCGCGGAACATGAGGAGCACAGGCGTGAGCCCGCAGGTCCGACACGCGAAGAGGAGGAGGCCTTCGCTGAGGCCCATGATGTGGATGAGGGCGCCGATGAGATCCGCCGCGCCAATCAAGAATACTACAATCAATGGGAGGTGGATTCCGATGGCAATCACTATCCGAGAGAGTGGAGCCCGGATGACCGGCTGAACTATCAGGATTTTGACGATGGCATGTCGGTTTCGTCGGCTCAAGACAATCGCGATGCGAAAGACGCGCTCGATCAGCAAGAGTATCAAGAACAGCAAGATCGTGACCAGACGGCTGCGGAGCATCGTGAGCGCCAGGAGCGCGATCGAGGCGGCCCAACCCTCGAAGAAGAGCAAGCCTTTGCTGAAGCGCACCGATTGCCTCTGCATAAGGGAGAGGTCCAGAAAGGCATAAAGAGATCTGCTGACGACCTTCATGATGAAGGAGCACAGCAGCCGAAGAGAACCAGGATTCTGGGCCGCAATCCGGCACAACAGGAGCCTTCTCAGGCCGCTGCCGCGGTGAGCATGGCCGACCACACACCTCGCTCGAATGCTGCTGATCCCGCCACTCTCGCGAATGGCTCTCCAGAGCGATCCGGCCAACAATCACCACGCAATTTCGATCGGCCTTCTCGCTCTGAGCGCGGTATAAGCCGCTAGAGTTTGCCTTCGGAAAAGCGAAGCCCGATTTTCCCGAAAAGACAAACGAAAACAAAAGATCCTAGGGTCTGTCAGGTTCAATCCGAATCTGACAGACCCTCACTCTTGTGATAGCTGCACGACCCGGATGTTCACTCCAGATCCTGCGACGGCAGGTAGATTTCCAGCACGCCGCGTGCGCCATTGCGGCGACCGACCTGGATCACCAGGTCGATTGTCCGCTTGGCATAGGTGATGATCTCGCTGTGCGACAGCCGCACGCCGGAGCGCATCACCATCAGCGCCAGCCGGTCGAAGGCGAGCGCCGGACTGTCGGCATGGATGGTGGTGATCGCGCCGGGATGGCCGGTATTGATCGCCTCGAGAAAGTCATAGGCCTCGATGCCGCGGATCTCGCCGACGATGATGCGGTCGGGACGCATGCGCAGGCAGCTTTCCAGCAGTTTGGACGGCATGCGTTCCGATTTTTCTTTGCGGTCGGAGATCAGCCCAACCTGGTTGCGATGCGGCGGAAACAGCTCCTGCGCATCCTCGATGGTGATCAGCCGCTCGTTCATATCCATCATGGTGATCAGCGAACGGGCCACCGTGGTCTTTCCCGATGAGGTGCCGCCTGAAATCAGCACATTGAATTTTTCATCGATTGCCCGGCGAAACAGGCCCTGTAGGTCGCCGTCACGGGCCATTTTGGCAATCGCCTGGTGACGGGCCTTCCGCTCGTCATCGACGCGGATCTGCCCGCCTTCGACGAAATCGATGTCCTTGCTGGAAAGACCCTTGGACAGATATTTGCGGATCGACAGCGACACGCCGTGCTCGATGGCGGGTTCGATGACGACCTGGACGCGCTGCGGATTGCCCCAGACGGCGACACGACCGGAGACAATCGGGTGCAGCGCGCCGAGCGTGTTGCGGGTCTCGCCTGCCAGCTGCGCGCCCAGCCGTTTGATCGCGTGGGCTGACAGCGTCACATCGATCTCGTGCATGAAGGCCGCACCCGCCGCCTCGATAAAGATCGAGCCATTGGGATTGATCACCAGCTCATTGACCCGGTCATCGGTCAGATACTCCCGCAAGGGGCTGAGATATTGCTCCACATAGGAGATTTCGCGGTTGGGGGCGATGTAGCTCATCGGAACAACAGGTCGCGATTGACGAAAATACGGATTTCCTCGCCTTGTGGAATGCGGATGACCGGTGGCAGCGCCAGGTATTTTTCCAGAACACCGCTGGTCTGGTCGGAAAGATCACTGCCGGCATTGCTGGCGATCTCACCGCCGATATTGACGGTGGTCCCGGACGAGCCCGAACTGCCGCTGCTTTTGCTGGACAGGGCAGAGGGGATGGCGGTGATTGCACTGATCAGCATGGCAGCGCCAAACTTGGTGCCGTAGCGGTTATCGACATTGCCGAGCGTGCCAGAGCGGCCAAGCCGGTCCGTGCCTGTTGATCCGATGGCAATCGACTTTCCATCCGGGGTGATGGCCCGGTTCCAGGCAATCAGAACCCGCTTCTGGGCAAGATCGACATTGTTGTTGAATTGGCCGATCAGGATCGTGCCAGGCGGCATCATCACGCGGCTGCCGTCAAAGGAATAGACCGGCTGCATCACCTGGGCGCGGATGTTGCCGGGCAATTGGGTGTCGATGGCCGTTTCGAGAACCGCAGAAATAATCGTCCCCTGGACCACCATGCGCGAGGGGTCGGCGAGTTTTTGCGAGACCGAGGTCTGCACCACGCTTGAGGCGGCGGATTTCAGAAACCGCTGATTGGCGTTCAGATCTGCCGCCACTTCACCATCCGGTCCGACAGGCTGGGCGGACAGGCTGCTGCGCTCATCAACGATGACCGAATCGGATTCGCGCTGGCGTTTCTCAACCTTCTGCCGTTCCTTGGCACTGTTGGCGATCGCCTTGGCTTCCTCTTCGGCGCGGCGACGTTCCGCCTCCGCCCGCTCGGCCTGCGCCCGCAGCCTGGCATTCTCGTCGGCCATGGCCTTGCGCTCCTCCTCCAGTTTGCGCGCCATGCCATCGTTGTATTTCGCCAATATGTCCTTGATCTCGCTGGCCGACGGACCTGAGCGTTTGTTGCGCTCCATCTCCAAAAGCTTGTCCTGCATTTCCTTGAAACGCTGGTTCCAGGCGAGGTTCGGGTCTTCCGGCTTGATTTTTTCCGGCTCGGGGGTGGCGGGAACGATGAAGTCGAGGCGCGAGGGATTGTTGCGCTCGCGATCAACCTCCATGTCCACCGTCGAGGTTCGCGGCCCATCCTTGCCAACGATGCCAAGCATTTTCAGGGCGCCGGTGGGCCCGGCGATGAACACGAACAGAAATGCCGCGCCGCCGACCAGAGCCAGTGACGCTAATAACCTTGCCTTCCGGCTTCGTCCGGACAGGCCGGTTTGGCGCGTCCGCCGCTGGTTGAGCAACACCTCGCGTTCGGCGGCATGGCTTGCGTCGGTGTCGGCATTTGCCCGATGCTGGCGGTCCGGGTCGAGCCCGTCGTCCCTGCCGTCGTCTCGTCCTTTGTCATTGTCACTCATGAGAACCTCCTGGGGAACCTCCTGGTCTGGGCTCGACCTTGGTGCGCGAATTTGCCTGCACGGCATGTCCACGGGCGATGCAAACGGTCTGGTCGCCGATGCGCAGCACCCAGAAGTCGCTGGTGCCGTCAACGACGACCCGGCTGCCGAGCGTGCGGGAATTGATCAACTGTTCCTCGTTGCCGTGACCGACCTTGAAGATTGCCGGTCGTGGCGATCCCGGCGGCAGGAAGAAAGAGGTCTGGCGACCATTGTCCTGGACCCAGGTCGGGCGAAACTCCGCCTGACCGGACAGCATGTAATTGGAATCGATCCGCTCGGGCTGCGCCGGGCCGGAGGCCTGTTTCGGTTTCTTGTCAGCCGGGTAGGTAAAGACCGACCGCAGCGGTGGCGGTGCGCCGGCACTGTTGGAAAAATCGCCGCGTGAATGCAGTTCAAACGTGTAGACGCGACGGTCGGTATAGATCGTCATATTGGTTTCGGCGAAGGGGATCGTCGCCTTGATACTCACCACATGGCCGTTCTTCAGCTTGACGATTTCCCACGAGGCGCTATCGCCGATCAGAATTGATTCCACCTCTTCGCTATCGGAAAACTGCACCACGCTGACCGATTTCAGATAGAGATCGAGCCGGTAGATGCTGTTTTGGCCATAGGCGATATATTTGATCCTGGGATCGAGAGGGGCTGCTGCCACTGGCGCGGGCGATGCGGCCACCTGTTTGGCATAGGCGGGCGCTGTGGCAAGACCGGTTACCAGGCTGGCCGCCAGAGTGGCCGCAAGAATGGCCGAAAGCAGGGGGCCGGTCGTTGGCTTCACCATTACATCGCGTCCTGTTGGGATTGAGAAAGTCATCGCGTCGTCTCCGCATCGATCCGGTAACTCAGCACGCTGAAGCCGAGCGGGTTTTTCCAGACCTCCTCGAGCTTGGAATTGTCCTTGGGATGGAAGCCGTAGCCGACGGTGGCGACAAAGGTGCGCTCCGCAGTGCCTCGGCCTTTCTCCTCCCGGTATTTGGTGATCCGCACCCGGGCGAGATCCGGGGCATTGCGGCGTATGGCGGGGCTGATGGAGATTGATTTCACCACCACCCGCACCCGAACCTCACTGCCATAGACGGTCGGCGGATATTCGGCAGAGGACGCCGTCCACAGTTGTGCCAGGGTTTCCGCCGCATTGGCGGAGGACCGGGTCATGACATCCGGGATCCGCACCGCGTTGTCGGCTGGGTCGAAGGTTTCCCGGTCAACGACATAGGAAACCAGCTCTGCCTGCAACACCGCATCCTGCTGTTCGAGTGTCGCAGGGCGGACCTGGACGAGCTTTTCGGCCTGGCCGGTGGTCTTATCGACCATCACCACGAAGGGCTTGGTCTCGTTGAGCGGCAGGATGGCGACGAGGCAGCCCAGCGACAGCAGGGTGGCGATCATCGCTCCCACGGCAACCTTGGCCCAGTTGTTGCGCTGCTGCCTGAGGGTAAAGAAGATCTCGTCCTCAAAAGCGTTCTGAACATTCATCTTGGACATGGTGGCGCTTTACTTCCGAAATGGTGGCTTCTAGAGAATTTCCAGGAAAAGTGGGAACCGGTTTTCCGTCCGGAAACACGTGAGAACAAAGAGAATTTCCAGCAAAAGTTCGTTAAAACAGAGAGTTAGAGTATTCATGCGTTTCGATGAAACGCGCAAATGCACTAGTCGCGGTAGAGGTTCTGCTGTTCCGGCGACATCTCGCTCGACCCCTGCCCGGAGCCGGAGGACGATTGCCCGCTGGGTGAACGGAAAGACTGGTAGGCCGGGTTGGGGCTCATCTGGCCGGGACCGACCACTGCCTGTTCGCGCCGGTTCCTCCAGAACGCCTTTCTGTCATCGGCATGGCGGCGGAAGGCGGAGAAGCCGGTCATCATCGTATCCCGTTTCGATGCTCCCGAGCGGACAGCACCGGCAACAGCGCCAGCCGCATGCGCATATTTGCGCGGATCGGCCACCTGCCCCATGGCCCGCTGTGGCAGGCCCTGCATATATTGCTTGAGGTTGGTGGTGCCGCTCATCCGCCCGGCGGCACTGGTCATGCCGCGTGCGATGCTGGCGCCGCCCACAGCGACCGAAGCGGATGCGAGCGTCTGCGCCATGGTCGGGATGTGGAACAGCAGCACCAGGGCGGCGATCATCACGAAGACGAAGCCGAAGAACTTGTCCTTGTCGAGGCTGCTGGCGCCTGACGTGGCGAGCAGGTGGCTGGCGAAATACAGGACGATAGCCATCAGACAGCCAAGCAACAGCGGAATGACGGCAAATCCGATCAGCAGGCTGACCCAGCCCTGAAAATATTGCCGGGTCTTTTCCCACATGAACATCATGATGCCGAGCGGTGCCATGCTGATGGCGAGAATCAGTCCCACCTTGGCGATCAGCACGATGACGGCGGCGGCAGCGATGAATATGCCGCCGACAATAAGCACCACCACGCCAGCGAAAATGTTGCGAAACGTCTTGCCGAGATCAAGGATGGAGGTGTCGCGGAAGAAATCCCCGGCGATCCAGACGATGGCATGGCCGAATTCGTCCATCGCCGCATAGGTCTTGGCCTCGCCTGCCCCGGTGATGTTGGCCGGATTGAGAATGTCGGCCCGCAGTGTTTCGATGTCCTTTGCCACGGCTTCGACGACCAGGTTGGAATAGCCCTGGGTGACGCCGGTCAAGGCGTCGTAGATCGGGTTGAAATTGCTCCACACGGTCGAAAAGCTGACGACGATGATATAGGTGACGCCCCAGTTCAGATATTTCGAATAATGGATGCTATGCACCTGGAAGACGTGGTTGATGGCAATGAAAAGCAGCGCCACCACCCCGACCGATTTCAGCAGCACCTTCACCGGATCGGCGACCGCGGTGAAGACCGACTGCAAGTAATCGACTGTCGCGACATCGATTTGCGTGCCTATCGACTGGATAATGCCCATCATCTCACCTGTTGAATTGCTTGAGGCCTTCCAGCCAATCGGTCTCGCTGGCTTCGGCTGCCAGCGCCATGAAATAGGCGCTGACGATTGAGGTCACCGCCGCCTGGGTGCGGATGCCCTCGTTGGTCTGCTGGGTCAGTTCGATCACCGCCCGGGTGTTGATATCGATGCTGGTCTTCAGATCGGGGCTGGCTTCCAGGGCGGTGATATAGTCGTTCATCCGCGTCATGCTGGCATTGGCGCGCTTGTAGGAGTTCTCGGCGACAGCGCCGCCGATCACACCCTTGGCGGCCAGCTGGGCCAGCATTTTCTTGCTGAGCAGCTCGTCGTCCTTCAGCGCCAGCGCCTTGTCGAGCGAAAATGTCGTGCGGAATTTGTTGAAGGCATCGACCAGATCGGGCGGCCCCTCGACATTGCCGTTGAGGGCACCGTCGCCCATTTCCCGCAGCCCCTCGCCGCCGTCGCGTGCTTCCACATCGGCGGAATCGTTGAGGAGGGGAAATTCCTTCGGCCCTGTCTGGGCGTCGCGGATCAGGTCCAGCAATTGTCTCTGGCTTTCTGCCGAGCCAAACAGCTGGGCAATACCGCCTGCGACAGTCCGCGACAGTTCGACCACTTTCATAATCTGCTGGATCGCCACCTCGTCATAAGTCTCCTGGGCATCGTCCGGCTTAGCCGGGGCCGCTCCAGTGGCGGGATCGGGCGCGGGCGTCACCGTCGCCGTCTGCGCCACGGCAGTTCCGGTCAGGACGGCTTCGGATGGCACCAGCAGCAGGGTGCTCCCCAGAAGTGCAATGGCAAGGCGGTGGTTCACGATAGCATTCCTTCTGAGCGGTGATCGAGCCGCTCCCACACACAGGAGCAGTTGGTCTTGCGTTCGGCCGGAACCGACTGGCAGGAGGAGAGCAAGCCGAGCAGCAGCAGCAAAAGGACGGAGCGCACGGTCATTGCATCATCTCCAGGTGGAAATCCGGCCGGTCGCGCCAGCCCTCGGGGGCTTTTTCGCCGCGCCCTCCCCCCAGCACGTCAAGCCCGTTGCCGATTGCGCCGAGATCGAAATCCAGCACGACGCTGTCGCTGCCCGATTTCAAAAGCACCAGGTGGTTGTCGACATTGCTGATTTGCAGGAAGGTGCTTTCGGTGGGCGTCAGGTTGAGCGGCACGAGTTCCGCCTCGGTGTTGAAGGCGCTGGGATAGACCAGCCGGGTGACGGCGCTTTCGAGGATGGCATCGCCAGCGGCGCTGTTCTTGATATGGGAGACGCGCTGGGTCAGCAGCACGACGGCGACATTCTTCTTACGCATCGTCAGCATCCAGTCCTTCAGGCGGGCCTCGAAATAGGGGTCGTCCAGCAGTTTCCAGGCCTCGTCCAGCACCAGCAGGGTTGGTTGTTCGTCCTCGACCAGCCGTTCGATGCGGCGGAACACGTAGCTCAGCCAGGCGGTGCGGATGATGTCGTTGTCGAAGATCTCGGTGAGGTCGAAGGCCGTCAGCTTGTTGTCGAAAGCCAGCGGATCGACATCCCTGCCGCCGAACAGCCAGCCGAACTGGCCGACCTCGTCCCAGCGCCCGAGCCGGTTATAGAGATCGCCGTCATCGTCGGTTGCCCGCAACTGGCTGCGGAACTGCTCGAAGTTTTGCAGGCGTGTATCTGCCGTCGTGTTGGCCTGCACCGCATCGCTGAGCGCCTGGATCTGCACCGGATTGAGGCGGCCGCCATCGTGTTCGGCCAATGCCGTCAGCCAATCCGTCAGCCAGGCGGCGCCGCGCAGGTCGGCCTCGGCCCGCATCGGGTTGAAGCCGGTTTCCTCCCCCATGCGCACCGCCGAATAGCGGCCCCCCATCGCCCTCACCGCCATTTCAAAGCCGTTGTCCTTGTCGAACAGGATGACGCGGGTCTCCAGGCGCTGTGCCTGGCTGATCAGGAAGGCGGTGCCAAGGGTTTTGCCCGAGCCGGTCTGGCCGAGCACCAGCGAGTGGCCGACGGTGCGTTGTCCCGGCTTGCCAGGCAGGTGGAAGTTGAAGCGGAACGTTTCGCCGCGACCGGTCGGAATGATGGTCACGGCATCGCCCCACGGGCATTTTTCCGGCGGATTGCCCTTGGAGATCCCGTGCATGGCGCAGAGCTGGGAAAAATTGAGCGAGGAAATCATTGCCGGACGGGTGCGATAGGCGAAATTTCCCGGATGCTGGGCGAAATACACCGCCCGTGCCGAAAAGTTTTCGCGGACAATTGAGGCACCGGCATCCTGCATGGCGCGGGTGACATAGGCGACCGCGTCCTCCAGCTGCTTGGGGCTTGGGCAGAAGATGGCGATGCTGCAATGATGCTCGCCAAACACCACGCGGCCGGAGGCGACGTCGTCTTCCGCCTCCTCGAGCTGGGTCATCAGCGAGATGGCGGCGTCTTCGGCGGCGCGCATCTGCTTGCGTACCCGGGCAATCTTGCCCTGCGCCGAGATTGCGTCGATTGGCGTGAAACTTTGGGTGACGATGGTGTCGTAAGGCAGGTTGAGGCGGTCGAGAATGCCCGGATAGGTCTCGGTCGGATAATCCTTGACCGAGATGATCGTGCCGAACCGCTGCTGCGTCCGGTCGGGACCGCTGCATTCGAACATCCGGCCGCGAAAGGTCACCTGCGAGGTGGCAAGCAGGTCGGCGACCGGCGCGAATTTGGCGCCGGGAATGATGCGGCCGCTGGAGCCGTCGATGATGGTGTGCAGCAGGCCGAGCCAGCGACCGTCGGAAACGGTCAGCCGGGTTGGCCGTGCCTCGCTGACACCGACCATGCAGGTGTTGAGCAATTGGTCGAGGCGCAGCGCCCGCGCCATCACCTCCTGCCGGCTGTGGACGTCCTTGCCGCCGAACAGCGACAGGAACTTGGCGATGCGGCGCGGTGGCCGGATGACGATCGTCACCACGGTGACGCGGTCGCGCAGCCCGACATCCTGCAGGTAGCCCTGCCAGCGCCGGTCGATCTCCTCGTTGAAAGGATGGCCCTTGACCGGCGGCATGCTCGGCTGTGTCTCGACCGAGATCCGATGGATGTAATAGGCCATCGTGCCGCGCTGTTGAGCGATGAAGCGGGAAAACGCATTGCACAGCTCTGTCGTGTGGCGGTGATCGACGGTATCGGCGTTGATACCCTCGACGATGAACGAGCCCATCAGGTCGCCGTCGCGCAGCATCAGCGTCCCATCATCGACGACGCTGAGATAGGGAAGCCCGCTGACCAGCAACTCGCCCTTGGCGATGTGCTTTTCGGCGACGCTGCGGGTGGCGTGGGATGCGGGCGCCTCAAGCACGGTACACCAGCCCCTCGCCGCGCAGCAGCGCCGGGCTCATCCGGGTCTGCTGCACGGTGGCGATAAATACGTCGATGATCTTTGGATCATAGGCGGCCAGCGCCCGCAGCACGGCGTAGCCGGTACCACCGGCTACGATCAGATAGATGAACGAGCCGGTGAAGATGAAACCGAGCATGACCACGACCATCAACAAGACGAGATACATGATCGGCAGGCCAGCAAAGCTGACCTCGCGTGTCAGGCCGATGAAAAGTGGGGTATTTTCCATGGTGATGCTTCCAGTTTCAGGGGGATCTATGGATGGCTGCGGGTGTCAGCTTGCGGACAGTCCCTGGACGAAGCTGGCGCCGCCGAAGACGATCGCGATGCCGATGATGACGGCAACGGCAAAGGTCCAATCCATTCGCCCGGTCATGAAGGAAAAGCCGATGGCGATCACCGCCAGCGCGGCGACGGCAATGCCTATCTCCCCGGTAATCGCCTCGACAATCGCATCCAGGAAGGTGGTCACGCCGCTAAAATCCTGTGCGGCGCTCGGATGCACCGACAGCAGGAACAGGCCGGTGACCATGACGGCGAACCGCATGACCCGTCTGTCTGTCAGCAATGCTGTGTAAGGTTTGAGTTTTTCGAAGATCGTCATAGTTGGCCTCGATGGTAACGGTTGGGTTGGCAATGGGTTTTCACTTCGGGACTTGAGAATTGCGCGGGGATCGATCTGGCTGGACATCCCCCTCTAGTCATAGGCAAGCGTGGCGCTATTGACGGGGCGGTTCAGGCAATCGGCGCGCGCACGTTGCGGCTCTGGCATCTGACCTTGAAAGGCCATCCACAGATCCGGCCGCTGCCCGTCGTCTTGCTGACCGGTTGTGTTATAGGCCAGGGCATTGACGGCTAGGTCGGGCTCGGATCTGCGCGGCGTCCGTTCAACCGCCTGGATGATGTCGGCCACATATTGCCGTGTCTCGCGATAAGGTGGCACGCCGCCGTAGCGCGAAACCGCGCCCGGGCCTGCATTATAGGCAGCGAGCGCCATGGCCGGCGAACCGAACTGGTCGAGCATCGCGGTCAGGTAGGTGGCCGCGCCCTCAAGGTTTTCACGAGGCGAAAACACGTCGCAGACGCCGAGGTCCCTTGCTGTTGCCGGCATCAACTGGCCGAGCCCCTTGGCGCCCGCCGACGACACGGCGCGGGGCCTGAAATTGCTCTCGCGGTGGATCATGGTGGTGAACAGGGCCACGAAGGCATCGCGGTCGAGCTGCGCACGGATGACGCCCGGACGGCGGGAATAGGATAGTGCCACCTCTGTTGCCATCGTCCGCATGCGCTGTTGCTCGGCAGACCAGCTCTGGCCCATTCTTTGTGCGCGCGGCAGCGCCACACGGGTCATTGGGCGCTTGCCGAGTGACCTGGTTGCAGCCAGTTCGTCCAGGATCACCGCGCTTGTCGCTGTTGTGGCCGGCTCGGCGGCGGCAGGTGCCGGATCGTCCTCAGTCACCGACGGCATGCCGAGTGACGCACCGTCGCTGATCGGCATGATCTCACCATTTTCAGCCTGCTCAAAGATTGCTGACAGGGCTGTTTGGGGTGAGATGAGCATTGTTGCAGATATAAAGGCGCAATTTATCGACAATGCGCAAACATATCTAACGGTATTATGGCTTTTTAACACAATAGACATCTGTCTATCCTTGGATATTTATCGCAAATAAAGCATTTGTATATTGAAGCGATAGTTCATTTGTATGTACTAAGAGAATTTATGGGTTGAAATGTCAATGATTACATCAATTGCAATTGTAACGTGGGGCGGATCGATTGCCGGTCGTACATTGCCGTTGTCACGGATCGGGGCCTTTGCAGAGCAAAGCCTTGCAGCGCCGATCGGCTCGAATGAAATCAACGCATTGCCGATGACGGAAGCGGACGGCCGCGTCAAAAAAACCACCTGCGGATGCGGTGCTCTCACGGCTGCCAACCATGGCGAATGCTACAGCTGAAATAGCTTTGTCATGGAAAACCCACAGGCAGACGTTGAAGCATGGACACAATGCCCGTCGTTTTTGGCATCGTGGCATGCGTCCTATGACAATTGTGACAGTACCACCTGACGTCTACCCTCTGCCGACACCCTCTTGCTGGCCCGACACCCTTTTGCTGGGACTGCGCCTTCACGGAAGGAAATGCTCATGAAGAATATTCTCGTTGTCGATGACGATGTCGCAATTGGACGTATGTTGGTGGATTATCTTTCCCAGCACGACTTCCGCATCAGTACCGTCGAGGACAGCGCGCAGATGGCGCGTCATCTGGCTATGGAAACGCCGGATCTTCTGATCGTCGATATGAACCTTGGAAACGAAGACGGCATGCAGGTCGTTCGCGGATTGACGGAAACCCTCGACGTGCCGATCATTATCATCAGCGGTAAACGCCTTGATGAGGTCGACAAGGTGACCGGGCTCGAATTGGGCGCGCGTGACTATGTCGCCAAGCCGTTCAGCCTGCGGGAAATGCTGGCGCGCGTCAGAACGGCGCTGAAGTCACGCGAACAGCAGAGTGGCACCGTGCCAGCGCAAATCTACACGTTTGATGCCTGGCGGTTGAACACGCGGCATCGACGCTTAAGCGATCCCTCCGGACAGGAGATCAAGCTGACGGCGGGCGAATTCAACCTCCTGGTTGCCTTCCTCAATGCGCCGCGCCAGGCTCTGTCACGGGAACAGCTGCTGCTGGCGACCCGCATCCACGACCAGGAAATCTTTGATCGCAGTGTCGATGTCCTGATCCTGCGGCTGCGCCGCAAGCTGGCGCAGAACGCTCCTGATCGGCACTATATCAAGACGCAGCGGGGGGCCGGATATCTCTTCGATTGCACGGTGGAGTCGCAAGTGCCGCGAAGGCGCCTGCAATGATCGGCGCACTCTGCCTTTCGTTGGTCGGCGCGGCGCTTCTGACGGTCATCGAAGGGACGAGCAACGACATGGCCGACCAAAGCCAGCTTATGGACATCGCCCGGTTTGACATAAGCGAGCGTGCCCGGCCAGCGATCCGGCGCGTCCCCGATGCCGGTATCGAGCAAAGCCACAGGCCCATGTCTTTAGCGACCGGCGCGGTGCACGGGTCGCGACCGCCGCCTTTGTCCGACGATCTGCTGTTGATGGCCTCCTCCTCCGACACGGTGAGTGGCCTGTTGGGCCAGGCGCGTTTTGATCGCGTCATCCGCCAATTGACCCGCCCGTTTCGGGCGCTGGACAAACGATCGGCAGGGCGCGATGGGCCACGCACCCGGACCCGGCCCGCTGCGGTCACCCAGCCGCCGATTGCCGTCATGCCTGTCATACCACGCCCACCGGATACCGGCGGCGCCCCAGCCCTCTCACTGCTGACGCCTCCGGTTTCAGACATTTCAGAGATCCTTACCGTTCCCCTTACGGCTGAGGATGGAACTGGCCCTGCCAGTCGAGCTGACGCGCCCTCCCCGGCGGACATCGAACAGCCGAGTGATCGGCCTGCGACCATCCGGCGCTTGGTTTATGGACTGATAGCGCTAGTGTTTCTGGCGATGGCCGGTCTTCTCGCCTTCCGCTTGAAAGTCGAAGCGAACAGGTTACGGGTGCGGTTGCGGACTGAACACGCGGTCTATGCGGCAATCGCTGGCCTGTCTCCAGAGGCGGCAGCGCTGCCATCGACGGTCGCAGACGTTCTTCTGCGCATCGAGGACTGTTTCGGCTTTCGCTCGACAGCCTTGGTCAGCCTCGATCCGTTGACCTGGTCAATCGAGGCGCTGCATGCAGGCAAGGGGCACGCCGATGCCACCAACCAGCTGGCGGGTGAGATCGTCGCCGAAATCCGCCTGCGCGACGACCCTTTGGCGGACATGACGTTCTGGCGCTATCCGGACCGGTCTATAAAACCGATGGCCCGTGCGCTCCGCCAGCTTGCTCAACGTGCGCGGCCAGACACTGTTGCTTCTGTTGTCTGGCTCGGAGAACGATTTGGCGTCATGCTGATCGCCGAGTGTGGAACTGGGCGTCCTGTCCTGGCCGCCGATACCCAGATCCTGCATCTTGCCACCCAACGTCTGGCGATTGCCATCGAACGTCACGGCCACGCCGAACACGGACGCCTTGAGGCGGGACGCCAGGAAGACGGGCGTCTGGAGGATGGCAGTGGCGCCCTTGCCGGCGGCATCGCCCATGAGTTCAACAATGTCCTGACAGCAATCATGGGGTATGCCGAGATGGCGGCGGACGCGCTTCACCCCGGCACCTCGCCGCGCGCCTATGTCGACCATATCCAGGGGGCTGGCGCACGTGCAAAGCTGGTGATCGACCAGATGCTCGCCTTCAGCCGGGAAGATACCGATGCCCGAACGGTTTTCGATGTGGTTGCCGCGACCGCAGAGATCGTGCCGGACCTGGGCGTTTTGGTCTCCCCCTCGGTCAGCGTCCGGCCAAAACTGCCGGATCGGTCGCTACGGATCCATGGCAGCCGGATTGAACTGCAACAGGTCGTCACCAACCTCTGCAAGAATGCCGGCGAAGCCATCCTGGACGGCGGAGATGTCACCCTTGGGGTATCGGCCATCGACCTGAAGGCACCCCGCGTCCTCACCCACGGATGGCTGGAGGCCGGCCGCTATGTACGCGTCAGCGTCAGCGACACCGGGACAGGCATTGCGGCAGAAGATCTTGACCGCATCTTTGATCCGTTCTTTACGACGAGATCCGGCGAGGGAGGAACGGGACTTGGCCTTGCAATGGTCTTGCAGACGGTCCAGGCGATGGAGGGCAGCCTCAACGTGCGCAGCACGATCGGTTCCGGCACGCGGTTTGAGTTGTTTTTCCCGCGCATCGTTAAATCCGTTTCGCGGCCGGTTTCCAAAAAAATACCCGGTTCGCGCAAGCACGCCGGGAAGGTGGAAGCTGTGGTCGGGAATTCGAGGTGGCGTGGCCAGACTGGCGAGCCCGAACAGCGGCCAGCCGTGGTGTGGGAGGAGCAGGTGCTTGCGCGCTCCATGGCGCACAAAAGTTAGCTGTCGCACTTTATATCTGCGGCATAATTTTCACCTTAAATCCACGCGGGTTTCAGGAATTATGCAGTAGCCTCGGCGGATCTTGGCCTGACAGAACCTCGCCATGAGGCTTGCCCCCTCCCCCGTGCCGCTGACCGTATGGCTCTTTTGCCGCCCGTTCGTTCCGATCCGCCCCCAGCGCCGCACCAGCGTCAGCTCTCCGAACAGGTTCGGTTCAATTGTCAGCGCATAATAGCGCGCCATATGACGATGGGCATTGATCCGCATCAGATATAACGCATCTGGAAAGATCGAGTTGAGCTGGGGTAACGGTGGAGATTTAAGCGACTGCATCATCCAGCGATGATCGGGCTTTGCAGCATTGCTGTCCAACCAGAGTTTTGAATCCTTTGCCGCCGATTGATTCATGCCCGTGAACAATGCACGGAACGGCTTGGTCTGCCTGCTGTTGAGCGAGTGTTGCCGCTTTTTAACTGACGAGCAGATTTAAAGTTTCCCCTCAGTGATAACATTTCCGATTATTACAATGTTAACCGAGATTTCCTTGTCAGGATCCCACAACCGCAGATACTGGCGGCAGATTGCGGAATTCGCGCATTTTATCGCCAGAACAGTCATCTCGTATCGGTTGCCCCATGAACGCCCCTTTAAAACGACCCTCGTTCGAATTCGACGAAAAGATCCTGATGCAGGGCGCTGAGATTTCCCGGCGTCTGGACCAGTTGCGGATGGAAAAATTTCCGCCGAATGCGAAAAAGACGTTGCGGCTGTTCTCCATGGCCGAAGTCGCCCACTATCTCGGCGTCAGCCCCAACAATCTGAAGCGCCTGCATCTGGATGGCAAGGGGCCGATGCCTGCGACTGCCAAAGGGGGCCGGCGGTTTTATACCGGCCAGCAAATGCGTGAGCTGCGCCTCTATCTCGACAAAACCGGCAAGTCGGATGCCAAGAAATACGTTCCGCGTCGCAAGCCTGGCGACAAGCTGCAGGTCATCGCCGTGGTCAATTTCAAGGGTGGCTCCGGCAAGACCACCAGTGCTGCCCATCTTGCCCAGCACCTGGCGCTGACCGGCCACCGTGTGCTTGCCGTCGATCTCGATCCGCAGGCATCGCTGTCGGCGCTGCACGGCTTTCAACCGGAACTCGACAAGAACCCTTCGCTCTATGATGCCATTCGCTACGATCAGGATCGCAAGCCGATCGCCGACATCATTCTACCGACGAATTTTCCCGATCTCGACATCTTGCCTGCCAATCTTGAATTGCAGGAATATGAATACGACACGACACTGGCGATGCAGACCTCGGTCGAGGGCAAGCGGTTCTTTACCCGTTTTGGCAAAGCGCTGGCCGATGTCGATGATCACTACGATGTTGTCGTGGTCGATTGCCCGCCGCAGCTTGGTTACCTGACGCTGACGGCCCTGACAGCGGCGACGTCGGTGCTGATCACCGTGCATCCGCAGATGCTCGACCTGATGTCGATGAGCCAGTTTTTGCTGATGCTCGGCAATATCGTCAAGACCATCAAGTGCGCTGGTGCGAATGTCGAGATGGACTGGCTACGCTATCTGATCACCCGCTATGAGCCGACCGACGTGCCGCAGGCGCAGATGCTGGGCTTCATGCAATCAATGCTGGCCGAGGACATCCTCCAGCATCCGATGGTGAAGTCCACGGCGATCTCCGATGCCGGCCTCACCAAACAGACGCTGTACGAAGTCGAGCGCGCCAATTTCTCCCGCGGCACCTATGACCGGGCAATCGAATGCATGGACGGCGTCAATTTCGAGATCCAGGGTCTTATCCACCGCGCATGGGGGCGGATGTGATCGTGTTGACTGCCGTAAAAACATCTATTTTTATGAAATCTATCAAAGGGATAGAGAAAAATCAGGAGAAACCTGGTGGCGCGTAAAAACCCCTTTGCCAATCTGATGGCCGACAACCACCCGGACAATGGCATGGCGCTTGATTATACGGTCAAGGGAGCCTCACGATCGATCATCTCGACAATCGACGAGCTGGCCGAACGGGCCGACAAGATGCTCGAAGGCCAAACCGTGGTCGAACTCGACCCGGCGGTGATCGACGGCTCTTTCGTGCGCGACCGTCTCGAGGAGGACCCGCAGGCGCTCAGTGAATTGGTCGCGGCAATCCGCGACCATGGCCAGAACAGCCCGATCCTGCTGCGCCCGCATCCCAAGGACAGCCGCCGCTACATGGTGGTGTTCGGTCACCGGCGGCTGAAGGCGGCGCGGGCGCTCGGTCGCCCTGTCCGGGCTGTGGTTAAGCCGATGGCCGACCGTGACCATGTGATCGCCCAGGGCCTGGAGAATTCGGCCCGCGCTGATCTGTCCTTCATTGAAAAGGCGGTGTTTGCCAGGCAGTTGAGTGCGCTGAACTATGACAGCGACAGCGCCACTGTCATGGCGGCCTTGTCAATCGATCGGGCGACACTGTCGAAAATGTTGTCGGTTGCCAATATGCCGGATGACGTGCTGGCGGCAATCGGTGGCGCTCGGTCGCCTGGCCGTGACCGGTGGTATGCGTTAAAGCTGTTGCTGGAAAAGCCAGCCAATCTTGAATTTCTGCGCGCCATTCTGACCAAGACCGATCTGACCGGCCTGACCGGCGACGCTCGTTTCGCCTTCGTCGTTGATGCCTTGACCCGCAGAAAACCGGTCCGCTTGGCGCGTACGCCGAAGCTGTTGACATGGGCACCGTGCGGCAAAGAGGTCGCGATCAAAATCCACAATGACGGAAAGAATTATACACTGTCTCTGAAGGCCAGGGACGCAGTCGGATTCGGTGAATTTATCGCTGCGAGCCTGGACGAACTCTATGCGGATTATCGTCAACAACAGAACAAAGGATAGGATCAAACCCAAAAGAAAAGGCCCCCAAAACGTTTCCGTCGTGAAAGCCTCTCTCTGATTTCAGCACCAGCAGAATCGCATTTTCACGAATTTCAGTCAAGCGTGTTTGGCACCGTTTTGGTGGGCGTATTTCTTTTGCCTAGAAGGTGAAAAAAATGCAGACGGTAAAAATAACGACGCCTTTCGGGCGGCGGCCGATGACGCTTGCCCTGGTAAAAGGGCAGTTGCAGTCGGCAACCGACCAACCGATGCGGACAATTGAAAAATGGAAAGTCTTTCGCGACATTGCCGAGGCGCGGCAACTGCTCGGTCTTCAGGACCGCGCTTTGGCCGTTCTTAATGCGCTTTTGACCTTCTACCCGGGCAACGAGCTTGTTGCAGATGGCAGCCTCATCGTCTTTCCGTCGAATGCCCAGCTTTCGCTTCGGGCGCATGGCATTGCCGGGACAACACTGCGCCGACACTTGGCCGCGTTGGTCGATGCCGGTCTGATCCATCGGCGCGACAGCCCGAACGGCAAGCGTTACGCCCATCGCGATCGGACAGGAGAGATTGAGGAGGCCTTTGGCTTCGACCTCAAGCCTTTACTGGTCAGGGCCGCTGAACTGGCTGGCATGGCGCAGAAGGTCGCCGAGGAGGCCCGGCTGTTCAGGCGCGCCCGGGAGGCCCTGACGCTGTGCCGTCGGGACGTTCGAAAGCTGATCACAGCCGCGATCGAGGAGGGCGCCGAAGGCGACTGGGCGCGGATCGAAAGTCTGTATATTGCCCAGGTCGGCCGCCTTTCGCGCGCGCCAAGCAGGGCAGAGGTTACCGCAGCGCTCGAGGACATGAGCCTGCTGCGGGATGAGGTGGTCAATCTTTTGGAATTTCAGCTGGAAACAGAAAATTTGGATAGCAATGATAGCCAAGACGGTTGCCACATACAGAATTCAAAACCAGACTCCATCTATGAAATTGAACCAGGCTCTCGAAAAGAGCGGGGTCAGGGATCGGAAACCGCATCAACACCGATGTCCGCAAGAGCGACGCAAAAGCCCTTCCCACTCGGGATGGTGGTCAGGGCCTGCCCGCAGATCGGCGATTATGGTCCAGCCGGGACAATATCCAGCTGGTGCGACTTGATGAGGGCCGCCGTTATCGTCCGCTCGACCCTTGGAGTCAGTCCGTCGGCCTATCAGGAGGCCTGCGAGGTCCTGGGTCCGGAAAATGCTGCGGCCACCATTGCCTGCATCCTCGAACGCGCCGGGCATATCAACTCGGCTGGTGGGTATTTGCGCGACCTGACAGTGAGGGCGAAGCGCGGCGAATTTACGCTAGGGCCGATGCTGATGGCGCTGTTGCGCGTCAATGCGGGCATCGCTGTTTCGGCGTCTGGCTGAGCGGATTGAGGTCACGGGGATGGGAACGGCTTGGAGTGACGTTGCAACCTATCGAAAAGAACGGATGGGGGCTTGGCGCAAATTTCCGTGGCTAACCGCATGTTGCCCATAGGCATGAAATTCGCCCTTCCGAAAGTTGCGGAGCGAGCCATGATTCTGAATACCATTGCCGAAAAGCTGAAACGCCAGTTGAAGGATGATTTCAAAGGCAGGAATTTCGAGGCATGGCCGAGTGTTCAGGCGGTTGCCTGATGCATGCGCTACCTGATCAGCTATCGAGACTTGGAAGAGATGTTTCGCGAGCGGGGGTTCGAGGTCGGTCATAGCACGGTCAACCGCTGGGTATTGGCTTATGCGCCGATGACTGAGAAACGGTTGCGGCAGTTTCGGCGGTCTCGTCGCGTTGCTTAGAGTTTGTCAGGGAAAATTGGAAACCGGGTTTCCTGAAAAGACAAACGAAAACAAAAGAAGCGAGAGTCTGTCTGGTTCGCGACACTGCAAAACAATGACTGCGGCCAAACAGTTAAATGCCGCCCAGCGAGGCGGCTTTTTCCATGTCGGAGTGCGAAAAGTTGGCCGCGGCCAACTGCCGAAAACAAGACTCGGCAAGGTAAACGAATCGTGTCATAACCAATACGGTTTATTAAGCAAATACGATTAGTTTTCGTATCAGAGACCAAATCGTATTGTGAGGATTTTTCAACGTGCTGAAATCCAACGTATCATCTACGGATGTTCGCATCGAGCGCCATGCGCGGCAACTGTCCCGTCAGTTGAAGGTTTTGGCTGAACATTTGTTTCCGCCAAACTCTCAAAAGACGTTGCGTACTTTTAGCTCTGGCGAGGTCGCGCAGCTGATAGGTGTGTCAGATGGCTATCTACGTCAGCTCTCGATTGACGGTCGAGGCCCTGCCCCAGAAATCTCTGAAACCGGTCGGCGTTCGTACACCTTGGCACAGATTAACGAGTTGCGCGAACTTGTTGCCAAAAGCAAGCCGAAAGACGCGCTTACCTATTTGCCGCGTCGACAACCAGGTGAGAAGCTTCAAACGATTGCCGTGACGAATTTTAAGGGTGGTTCGGCCAAGACGACGACTACGCTTTACCTCGCTCAATATCTGGCGTTGCAGGGCCATCGTGTTCTGGCAATCGATCTTGACCCGCAGGCCTCGCTTTCTGCCATGCTTGGCATGCAGCCCGAGCTGGATGTGGGTGAGGGGCAAACTCTTTACGGTGCGATACGTTATGACGATCAGCGCAAGCCACTGAGAGACATCATTCGAAAGACCTATTTCACCGGCCTGGATCTCGTGCCGGGCAATCTCGAATTGATGGAATTCGAGCATGATACGCCCCGCGCCCTCGCCGACCGTCGTGCAACATCCAGCGAGCCATTTTACCGCCGGGTTGGCACGGCCATTGCCGAGGTTGAAGATCTATACGACATCGTCGTTATCGATTGCCCGCCCCAGCTTGGCTATCTCACACTTGGCGCTGTTTGCGCTTCGACGTCCATGCTCATCACCATCCATCCGCAAATGGTGGACGTTGCATCCATGAGCCAGTTTCTACTCATGACATCCGATCTGCTGTCCGTGGTGCGAAAGGCGGGGGGCGACCTTTCACACGATTTCATCAAATACGTGGTGACACGACATGAACCATTTGATGGCCCACAGAGCCAGATCGTCGCTTTGCTGCGCAGCCTATTTGCCGACGATGTGTTGACCGCCACCATTTTGAAATCGACCGCGATTTCGGATGCTGGATTGTCGAAACAGACACTCTATGAAATCGAACGCGGGCAAGTGCGCAAGTCAACCTATGACCGCGCCATAGAGTCCGTTAACGCGGCGAACTCTGAAATTCTCGCGGACATTTGGAAAGTGTGGGGGCGGAAATGACCAGGCGCAGCCGCATGGATGGAATTTTTCAGCAGGCTTCTGAAAAGTTGGCCACGGCCAACTTTGAAGACGAAGCTAAGGAATCGAGAGTGCCGGCTGGCCCGATCAAGTCCATGGCACTGACCTTGGATAAGATGGAGAATGAGGCCAAGGCGCTGCAAGAGGCGATGATCTCAGGCCAGTATGTGCAAGAGCTGGACCCGGAATTGATAGAGCCGTCTTTCGTTCGTGATCGCATGGACGAAATTGCTTTTGCAGACGATGATCCATTTCTACGCTCGATAGCCGATAATGGGCAGGAGGTGCCGATCCTTGTAAGGCCCCATCCGCAGAAAGAAGGCCGCTATCAGGTTGCCTATGGACACCGCCGCCTGAAAGCTGTCACGCAGCTTGGCATTAAAGTGCGGGCTGTTGTTCGTGAGTTTGACGATACGGCGCTTGTTGTCGCGCAAGGTATCGAAAACAGCGGCAGAGAGAACCTGTCCTATATCGAGCGCGCGGTGTTCGCTCTTGCATTGGAGCAACGGGGCTTCAAACGCAGTGATATCATGCAAGCCCTATCAACGGACAAGACCGAACTGTCAAAGCTGATATCGGTCGCTTTGACGGTTCCCGCATCGATTGTTTCTGCAATTGGCAGTGCCAAAGGCATTGGCCGGCGGAAATGGCAGGCCTTGGCCAGCGCTTATTCCGATGACCGGCAGGATGATATTGGGCGTCTTTTGCAGTCACAGAGACTTAAGGCCAAAAACTCAGATGAACGATTTGAGGCTGTCCTTGCACTCTTAAGCGAGACTTCCCGCGATCAGGAAAAAGGACGAGAATGGAAGCCCCGCGCAGGTGGCCCGTTAAACGGGACAATCAAGGCTTCAAGCAAGAGCTTCTCTCTCACACTATCAACCAAGGAGGCCGGACCTTTCGGACAGTATCTGTCTGACAAGCTGGACGATCTCTATGATGACTACCTCAAACAGAAGGAAAACTGAGGCGCAAAAGAAAAAGGCCCCCAAGCGGTAAACCGTGGAAGCCTTCCTCTGAACTAAGCACTTAGAGAATCGCAAATCCACATATCATAGTCAAGAGACTTTGACGCCGTTTTGGCGAGCGGACTTCTTTTGCCTTTAGAAAGGCAAGGAAACGATGACGCATATGCAAATCACGACGCCTTTTGGGCGGCGACCGGCGAAGCTTGCCCTGGTGAAAAGCCAGATGGAGCGGACCGAATCCAGCCCAGGCAGGGCGGTTGATAAATGGCGCGTGTTCCGTGACGCCTGTGAGGCCCGCGAAAAGCTGGGACTACAGGATCGAGCACTTGCTGTCCTCAATGCACTTTTGAGCTTCTATCCGGAAGGCGAACTTGCCGAGGACATGAGCCTGGTGGTTTTCCCGTCCAACGCCCAACTCTCCATCCGCGCCCATGGCATATCCGGCAGCACGTTGCGCCGGGCGCTGGCCGCACTCGTTGAGGCTGGACTAATCGAGCGCCGCGACAGCCCGAACGGCAAACGCTATGCGCACCGCGACAGGGCAGGGGAGGTTGAGGCTGCTTTTGGCTTTAGCCTGGCGCCACTGCTGGCCCGCGCCAACGAGCTGGCCCACCTTGCCCAGGCGGTGGCCGAGGAAGCCCGCACCTATAGGCGCGCCAAAGAGGCGCTGACGATCTGCCGGCGCGACGTGCGCAAGCTGATCTCCGCCGCCATTGAGGAGGGCGCCGAGGGCGATTGGTCCGCAATGGAGGACCATTATATCACCATCCTCGCCCGCCTGCCTCGCCGCCCCACCATGGCCGAGCTTGCCGAGATTGGCGATGAGATGGAGCTTTTGCGCGAAGAGGTCGTCAACCGGCTGGAAATCCAATTAAAATCAGAAAAAATGCACGGCAATGCTAACCAGGATGACGGCCACATACAGAATTCAAATACCGAATTCATCAATGAACTTGAATTAAACGGCTGGGAAGAGTCAAAAGTCGAGCCGGTGCGGCAAGAACCGGCCAAACAGCGCAAGCCGGAAACCTATCCCTTGAGCATGGTGTTGCGGGCCTGCCCACAAATTGCCGATTACGGCCCAGGCGGCGCGATTGGCAGTTGGCGCGACCTGATGGCGGCAGCAATTGTGGTCCGGTCAATGTTGGGCGTCAGCCCGTCAGCCTATCAGCAAGCCTGCGAGATCATGGGCGCGGAGACGGCGGCGACCACCATGGCGGCAATTCTGGAACGCGCCGGCCATATCAATTCCGCTGGCGGATATCTGCGCAGCCTGGTTACCAAAGCGCAGGCAGGGGAGTTTTCGCTGGGGCCGGTGTTGATGGCGCTGTTGCGCGGCCATGTCGGAGAGTGCAGGACATCTGCGTGATGTATCGACAAGCGTGGCAATCCGGTGGATTTCCTGCTGACCGCTGTTGTCATAATTTCTTAAATCGGACTCGATTTAAGGAGAAAATGATGCCGCAGATTTAAAGTGTTGCAGCGTGCTTTGTGCGCCATATAGGACGCACAGCGCTGTCATGATCCTACTGCGATATGTGAGCCCCGTTCGCACGCTGAACATCAAGCGATCATTGAGGCAGCAAACCAGCTGGAAATTTCAATGCTAAACCTTGAAGTTCTGCATGTCTTTGTGATAAATTGATATCAACGCTATCGTTGTTACATAGGTGATATCAATGCCGGCCGTCACCATTCGAAATCTTTCTGACGAAACACATCGTGCTCTGCGGGTACGAGCGGCCCATCATGGGCGTAGCACCGAGGCCGAGATCCGAGACATTATCGAGGCTGCGGTTCGTCCAGCTGCACGCGTGAAACTAGGCTCTTTACTGGTGACGATTGGTCGTGAAGCGGAGCTTTCCAAGCTCGATGTCGAGGCTCTGCAGAAAAATCGTGATGAAGCCCCTGCGCAACCGATGACCTTCGAATGATCTTGCTGGATACCAACGTCATATCTGAACCATGGAAACCGGCCCCCAATGAACACGTGGTCGCCTGGCTGGATGCCCAGGCCATCGAGACGCTGTTCCTTTCGGCAATAACGATTGCTGAACTTCGCTTTGGAATTGCTGCTATGCCGCTGGGAAAGCGACAAACCATCCTTCGTGACCGCCTCGAGGGTGAGGTGTTGCCGCATTTTTCCGATCGCATCCTGTCCTTCGATCTGGCGAGTTCGCAGGTCTACGCGCAACTGATGGTGCGCGCTCGGATCTCTGGGAGAGCGATCGGCATGGCTGATGGCTATATTGCAGCGATAGCGGCGGCGAACGACCTCGTGGTCGCAACCCGCGACACAAGCCCGTTCGAGGCCGCTGGGGTGAAGGTGATTAATCCCGGAGCTCGATGACGACAGCGTGAATCCATGTGTCGCCGGTTCAAGTCCTTTAATACCAAGTCTCTGACATGCTCACGCATCCTCGCCTTGAAGACGACTCATCGTATAAGGATCCTCAAATCAATCCAACGGATCGCAAGCGCCGCCAAAAGCCTCCTCCATGCGCAATGAGGAAACGCAGCCACCATTCTGTCCATTAGAATGGTGGGGTTATTCCGCAGGATTCGGAGGAACTGCATTTGATATTGGTACAAGCCGGATAGGTTGGGTGCTCGAGTGCCATTTCGTTGAGCCGCATCGTGAAACCGGAAAAACCGATGCATCCACCATCTCTATCGCGTCCGGTTAACACGGCTCGCAAATACATTGAACAATTTCTGCGTCAGATTTGCCATAAAAGATGGATTTCATTTGTAATATGACGTATTTTTATTATTTAGTATTTGCACAAAGCCTGACTAAAGAAAAATATGATTGAAAATTGACAGATATTTTAGTTGTTGTTCTCTCCGTGTTGATTTGCAGTGAGAGCTGACCATGGATCTCGGGACAGCTCTCACATGCAAATCAATAGGCTGGCTGTTTAGGGGACGTTTGCGGGAGGGGGCGAAATCCTACGCTAAGCTTCCAGAACTATCGCGATAGCTGCAACATCAGAAAAACGGCCGCGCTCTGCTGATCTGCTGAAGCGTTCCCTGTTCCCGATCTCAAGAAAAAACCGTGCGACCCGCCTTCGTAAACATCAAGGGTAGCGGGCCGTCCAAACTGTTGGGCTGGGAGACATTCACCGCATATGCCGAGGAAATTCTCTCCTTGTCACAGGAGGCTCGATCAGCTGTCGCTTCAATCGCCGGTTCGGCAGATAACAATCTGACAATCGGAGCGTTGGAAACAATCGCAAGATCAACATTACCGGAATGTCTGACCATGTTTCGAGAGCAACACCCAAACGTCACCGTTAGCCTGAAAGTCGCGGCAAGTGGTGACCTCTTACAACAGGTGGAGACCGGCATGATCGACGTCGCATTTTGTTTTGATCGAGGCAGCTTCGATAATCGGCTTGCGACAAGATTGATTGCCAAAGAACCAGTGATCCTGATCGCCCCGATCACTGGCCAGTATGCGCGGGATATGCCGACTTTAACCGAAATTGGCGCGGTGTCCTTCGTGGCAACGGAGGTCGGATGCGTCTATCGCGCTATGTTCGACAAAGCATTCGCAGATTTCGGCCATTGCCTTTAGCGTTGCTTCCTTCCGGTCTGCTGCGGCGAGTGCCCGCACCAACCCTTCGAGAGCGGCATTTACGGCGACAACCACCGATCCGCGAGCGGACGGTCGGTAGGCTGCGATGCCAGACGTGTAATACCAAGTCTCTGACATGCTGACGCATCCTCGACTTGAAGAATTGAAAATATCTCAAATGCGTCAGAGGCTTGAGATATTTTCAAACGGAATACGAAGAGTCATTTTCAATGAATCTTCGTATAAGTGATCGATCCTGCGACGGAAAGGACCGGCCCTCCATATTTTGCAAGAAGAAGTGGTTCGTAAAACTTGCTGCCCACTACCCGCTCTGCAGCCACGAGATCAAGCGACGGCAAAAGCTCATACGCGCCCCTGATGTCGGCAGCGGTGCTGACGATGTGGTCGAGGGCCCCGCCCCATGGAAAAGCTCGGCAACTTGCCCGTCCCGTGTAATATCGGCGGCAACTGTATAAAGGGCGTCGGGTTTCCGAGGCTTTTCGCGGCCAATTTGAGTTTCTCCAGACTGCGCCCGACGATCGTTACGATTGCGCCGCCTTCAATACAGGACTTGGCCAGGGGAAACCCATCCCCGAGCTGCCGCCAACGATAAGTATTTTCTGACTGGTATATTCCATCTCTGCTAGTCTTCCATTCGCGTCGCTGAGATGACGAGTGAATGCCACTTCAGGCTGAGGAAGGAAAACGAACAAAATCGATAGTGCTATCGGACATTCCTATGATTGCTGCTAGCAGAGCATGCAGGTAAGGAACATAAGCTTTCAAAGCGCTCCGCAATAGCTTTTTATTCGTTTCTGCTGAGTAATCGGGAAAATCCCAATATTTGCTCGATGTCTCAGGCCAACTTTTGCAACGCTGCAAAATCAGCAATTTCCCGACAATTGGCTATAAACCATTACCGGTTGGAAGAGTCTATGAGCGCCTTTTCCATATCTACGATCGTAAAACCCGGCCTAGCCGTATTCGGGCGACGTCCAGTTTCACGGTATCCGAGCTTCTGGTACAGGGCGATATTCCTATTCATAAGCGCATTGGTGTAGAGCGTCATGAGGGCTTTACCAGCAAGGCGAGCGCGATGTTCCGCCTCTGCAATTAGACCGGGTCCGATGCCTTTTCCTGCGTTGTCAGGATGAACCGCCACACTGAAAATCAGATGATGGTCATCACCCCGTTCAATAGCGACAAGCCCAAGCACCGATTCACCCTCGCAAGCCAGCAAAACGTCGCCGCGTTCGACGCGGGGGCCGTGATCGTCTGTCATGGGCTGGGGCGGATAGCCTGAAACGGGTAGCCAGACCGCATAAGCTTTTTGCGTGATCGAGTGAACGACAGGCAAGTCCTCAGGATTGGCTTCTCTAATCTCGATCATTAATTTCGTATCGCAATAGCGGCGGCGGCCCCGCCCAGAGCGACGGCTCCAATCCGATTGGCAATCCGTGTGGCACGAGGGGTTCGCAACAGAAGCCGCGCCTTATGGGCGAGGAATGTCCAGGTCAGATCGATCGCGGCCAGCGTCATCAGCGTGACGGCGGCGAGAATCGCCCATTCCCGAACTCCTGTCTCCGAAAGGTCGATGAGGGATGGCAGAAGGGCAAGGTAGAACACCATGATCTTCGGATTGCCCAAGGTGAGCGCCATGCCCGCACCGAACATGGACAATGGCGAAGCCCGTCGAGGAAGATCGTCAGCAGCCTCGCCCACCGGCTTGCGCCACATCTTGAACGCCAGCCAGCAGAGATAGGCGAGGCCGAGCCACTTCAGGACATGAAAGCCGAATTGAAATGTCTGCGCGAGCGCGGTGAGCCCAGCCATCGCGATCGTGAGCCAGATCACCTCGCCGATCCACATGGCAGCGACGAAAGGAATAACGTCGCGCCAACCGCTGGTAATCACACGCGATACCAGCGCGGCGATGCTCGGGCCTGGAGTTCCCGTATTCAGAAGCAGGGCCCCGGCAAAGATGGCAACAGACGTTAATTCCATGGCTTCCTCGGGTTAGATTGACCTAGAAAACAAATCATAGCCCATCAATGATAGCTCTTCTATGCACTCGCGAAAATCCCGATTTAAGTTTGGGTTTTGCGTCCGACTTTTGCAACGTCGCGAAACGGGTACTTTTGCGACGGGTTTTCTTGGACTTGGACGCTATAACCCGGCGGCTTTTGTCAAATTGACCCTGAAGCGATCCCTTCTGCGTTGATAGCGACGTGTCATCTCGGCTGAGGCATGACCGAGGTGTTTCTGCACATCGTTCATCGACTTCGGCGGAGGAGGCGAGACCAGCGCGCAGGGAATGGCCGGAAAATTTGAAGGCACGTTCAATCTCGCTGAGATCGCCACGGATGCCGGCAGCCATGGCGGTCCGTTTGACCAACCTTGCCACTTCCTTATCGTTCAGGCGCTCTGGGCCAATGGACTTGCCTTGTCCGGTGACGCGGCGGAAGAGAGGGCCATGGGCAAGCCTGGCAAAGGTGATCCAGGTTTCGACGGCGACCACCGGGCAGGTGGCTTCGGAGCTGCCGCGGCCGATTTCGACCTCGCGCCATCCGGTCTTGCCGCGTAGGACGAGAAGCATTCCTTCATCGTAGACTTCAATCGGGCTTGATGAGGTGGACGGCCTCCTACCGCGGCACGTGAGGTGCCATAGTGCGGCTGTTAGGAGCCGCAAATCGGAGGACCGTCCACCTCATCAAGCCCTGAAAAACTATCTGTTCGACCTTAGAGCCGTTGCTATAGGAAGCCTTGTGGCAGTGATCGCTGGTAATGCCCCACCTATGACGCCGATTGTAAGCCCTAGTGCTCCCGCGACGAGCATGACGTCGCTAGTAACCGCTAACTGAAATGCCATCCCAGCGTCATTCGCGCCGATTGTGCTGGCTTGCCATCCATTGAAGACCAGCCATGAAATTGCCAGTCCGCTTATCGCACCGATTGCAGCAAGAAGAACGGCCTCAATCCAAGTTCCGATGAATGTCGAGAGACGGGTAAAACCCAAGGCTCTGAACGTTGCGATTTCCACCTTACGATCAGAAACGGAATTCATCATGGTATTCAACGCACCTGCTGTAGCGCCGATTGCCATCAAGACTGCAAGAGGCCAGCCGAACAGCCGTATCAGGCTGGCTGTTCGGCCCGATTGTGCCGCATAAAGATCAGTTTCCGAAACAGCGATCAGCGGCGTTGTGGTTATTGTTGCGAGTTCGTTTTGAAGAGCTGGAAGCGATGTCGGGCTAAACAAGCGTAGTCGTAGGCTTTGGACCTGTCCCTGACGATCAAAC
>NZ_AP023274.1:300000-409071 GCF_013426735.1 Agrobacterium vitis | reverse complement strand
ACGAAAAGAACAAAGAGGGTAGGCGGAGTGACCGCCAGAAGTTTAAGGCCGAGGCCTCCACCAATAAGGGCTATAAACATGTAGCTGACGCCTATTTGCTGTATGCTTCGCCGAAAGTTGGCTCCAGAAATCGCCGCGGCGAGATGGCTTGGCGTAACCGACACCTGGTTTGTTGCGCTTGCCATGATCGGCGGTAGACCGAGCCCCAACATGATCGGAAAGGTGAACAGCGTCGCACCGCCGGCAATAGCATTGACAATACCGCCTAGGACGCCAGAGAGAAACAGTGTCATCTGCAAGGCTAGTGTGCCTTCATAGAACATTCAACTTCTCCACGGCTTTGTTGTCGATCCTCATAATATTGATGGCTTCATTTCGAAGATATTTTTCGAAAAAAGATATAGCACAGGTGTATTTATTGTTCTTTATCAAAATACTCGCGAAATTTTCATGCAAAAAAATTGATTTTACGATTTTGAAACCCCGATAAATCTCATTTTCCTGGATGATATTTATGCATGACATTGACATCCTCAAGCCAACACCAATGGCCTTGAGGATTGATTCTTTTATCGTCCAAGCGGAGAGGAAGTCCATTTTCACCCTGTCATCTGTTGCTATGCGAGGCAAAAGACGTTGCGATATCCCTGGTAAATCCGGGCGGTTGCTGGATTCGATATCTAACGCGACGTACTTTCGGTCTGCAATGAGGCAAGCGCTGTGGGAATGGGTATCTGACCTGCTAAGCGATCTTCCACCTGGTAAGTAGTGCTTTCCCAGTCGGGTTTGTTTTCGCAATGATAGAATTTGCCGGAATAATTCTGGTGCGCCGGAATCGTTTGGGGATTCATCGATGTAAAAGAGGATATTCACTCTGTGTTCACCTTCCGTTCATGGCTTCCTTGCATCAACAAACGTCCAGAGTCTTGCGCCGTTATGTCGATTGAGAACCGCGCTATACCCAAGACGAGCCGCATGAGTTGGACGCGAACCGTTATCTTTTCATGTAGAAGCGCACTCGCAATGTGTTTGATCTCCACGACAGTTCCGACAGACGTTCGGTAGCTGCCCTCATAGCGCTCTTTGAGAAGTTGCGTTGCAGCCAGCTCCGCCCAATGTATGAGAACGGCGGTGGCAATCACGTCCTCATCACCTCCGAGCGTGGTTGCCAAATGGCGTTTGCGAATCGTGAAAACGAATTCGATCAGCAATGTGCTTCTTGCTTCAAGATTAACAGGCAACAGATCGTTCATGTTCGACCGTGACCTTCTTGAGCGCCTCAAAGGCTTCTTCGGGGCTGATGAAATGCTCCTTGAACATCGCCAACCAGCGATCAACACCGAAGGCCGCGCAGCTTGTTTCGATCGGGGCACCATCCAACAAGATTGAGAACTTTTCACCAAAGTAGTTTCTGTGCCAGTTCAATGAGCTAACCGCGTGCCCTTGATAAACAAACTCTCGTTTCGTCGGGCTGATCTGCGCCAACCGCGCAACCGAACTGCTGGTATCGAAAAATGGGTCAGTCGCCGTCTCGATATCGAACGCGATACCGAGTTTTGGAGCAAGCGTGATATGATTTGCTGGGATGCTTCTAGGTGTTCCATCGCGCCCTCCGACGATCCGAGATAGACGAATTCTTTCATCGTGAAGTTCAGGGCGCGAAATTCGTCCAACGGCTTATCTTCATTTCTGAAGCACTTGGCGACACATCCCACGAAAATCGGAGACGCGAGCGTTGTGTTTCGCCTTTCGAGATAGATCTTGTAGCAGGCGGCAGGTAGCAGGGCAGCGGTAGCGCCGCTTGCTTCAAAACCGCTGGAAAATGTCTGTTCCCCGGCCGAGAACTTGTTGCGAAGTCCCACGGGTATATGACCAAGACAGCAGGTTAATTGCGGAAAATTTCGCCCGTATCCCAAAAGGTCGATTTCTTGCCGAGTCAGGAGGCTGTCATATTCAGTGACAGCCGTGCATCTATGCTCGAACAGTTTATCTAGTGTTGCCTCCAAGAGAACTTTGATTTTATACCACTATCCGGCGAATGACATTTGTTTATTCAACCTCTTTTTGCAAAAAATCTATTGGATGTTTGATCGGCTTAGGACCTCTTCAAAGGAGGCAATGATTTCCCTCGCCGCTTTAATCTCAGTTATGTGATCGCAGGCGACTCCGGCGTAGAGGGCCATTTCTTCGATTGCGCCCTTGGTTGCCTCTGTCGGAACCGCTACCGAATAACGGGGGATAGGAAAATCACGCCCGAAATACGTTGCCGTGCCGATAGTTGTTGATGGTAAAGTTTTGTCGCACGTTCTGTTTCGAATGACGCGGTGTTTGTGCGTATGCCAGCCGATTGAAAATGCGTCGGTAATTTTCGTGTCATCGGCCTTCGAGCACAGAATCTTGTTTTTGTAGATGGGGTGAGCGAATGACGGCACTGTAAACTTACCGCCTTGAACGCAATATCTGGGCGTGAGGAATTAGTTCATGCGGCGTGAAGGCGCGCGATTTGGTGCCATGCTTGCATGGCTTCGGTTCGCAGTTCGCGATGGTGGGCGGATGGGATATCGTGTCGGGGAACTTTAAAGAGGTTGGCGATGGGGTCATGGATGGAAACGAAACGCTGAAGATGTCGTGCTGACTTGAAGCGCTTCATGATCCTCTCCCGTCGTCGGACGGGCTGATGAGAGTTTTCCGACCGATTGTTCGATCCCTTGTGAGAACGATGCTCAACGCCGGGCATGACCTCCCGCTTTGCTGCACCATAGGATCGTAGTTTGTCGGTAATCATCACACGCAGCGCACGGCCTTGGGCTTTCAGGAGCTTGCGCATCAAACGTTTTGCCGCCTTGGCATTGCGGCGGTTTTGCACCAGCACGTCGAGAACAAAGCCATCCTGATCAACGGCGCGCCAAAGCCAGTGTTTCCTTCCACCGATGGTGATGACAACCTCATCGAGATGCCATTTGTCCCCGAGCCTGCCGGCGGATCTTGCGGATATCGTTGGCAAAATGTCTACCGAATTTCTCCGCCCAGAGCCGCACGCTTTGATGAGAGACGATGATGCCACGCGCTGCCAGCAGATCCTCGACCATCCGCAGGCTAAGCGGAAACCGGAAATACAGCCAAACTGCATGGGCAATCACCTCGGCGGGAAATCGGTGGCGACGATAAAGAGGATCACGGCTACATCTGGTCATGCAGCCAGATCCCATATTTTGATCGATGTCCGGTTAACGTTACGATGCCCTCAAGGTGATTGGCTGGGGCTGGTTCTATCTGTCGACCATCCTGGATGACTTCTCGCGATACATCGTCGCCTGGAAGCTGTGCACCACAATGAAGGTCGAAGACGTCACCGATACGCTCACGCTGGCGTTGACGGCCTCAGGATGCGACACGGCGAGAGTCGAGCACAAACCACGCCTGCTATCTGACAATGGCCCATGCTACATCGCTGCCGATCTTGGCGATTGGCTCGAACAGCGATCCATCGAACAGGTGCATGGTGCGCCGGGCCATCCCCAGACCCAGGGCAAGATCGAGCGCTGGCACCAGACGCTCAAGAACCGCATTCTGCTGGAAAACTATTACTTCTCGCAGGACCTTGAGGCCCAGATCGCAGCCTTCGTCGATCATTACAATCATCGCCGATATCACGAGAGTCTCAGCAATCTGACCCCGGCCGACGTCTACTTCGGACGCGGCAATACCATCCTACTCGAACGCGAAAGGATCAAACGCGACACCATCAAACAGCGCCGCTTGCAACATCGTCAGCGAGCGGCTTAAAACAAACATAACGACGGACCAGAAACTCCGATCTTCGCAACGCCAATCTGTCTCAAATCTTTCGCAGACGGACAATCACCCATTTCTTCGCTTAGCCGGTCCACGTAGTTAACCGCTTCCGCCTGTCGTGCCTCCACGCGTGACGTGATGCCGTCCGTTGGTGGGTCTTGAAACAGGCCTTGGCAAAGCTCTCGCAAATCCTTCGTTGCTTCTGAGTCAATGAGACGTTCCAAATCGCGAGCACTCGTGATCACCTCATCCAGCCAGCGATGTGTTGGCTTAATCACATAGATTTGGTCGATAAAGTCAGTCGCGATAGCAAGACTTGCTCGACTTGTAACGAGAGGATTCTTCTTGAAGATCTCGAAGAGGACCAGATGATCGATCACGATCGCATTCTCGAAGGACGCTTTGAGAAAATTCCGCAACTCTGATGATCTCAGGCAGTTGCTATCCACAAGAAGGAGTGTTGAGGGAAGCATCGATCATCCTGCAGAGGTTTGCGGTTTGACTTACAGTGTTCAAGTAGGACTCATAGCCGATTTTCGCGATAGGTGCGGTATCGCTTTTGCGCGTGGGCATGTGCACTTGGCCTGCATTGCGGTTGCCATGGTGGTCGGCGCCTTTGGCCACAGAGATGACAACGCTAACGACAGCAACCAACCACTTTTGGAATGCAATCCTACAGAGTATCGTGGCCTTCGGCACGGGCGCTGCGTCAGGGCTCACCCTGTCTGGCCAAACGCTGCGATCATCCAATGGCGGCAACATATGGTATGCCGCACATAGGATTTGACTTCTCCGACGCTAAGCCTTGCTATCAGTTTCGATCTCGTTTGGTACGACGTTCACGGCAGGAACAGCGTGGCCAGAGAATTTGTATATGCGCTTCGTCACGCTCTGCCGTTCGCCACCAATACCGAACATGACACCGGTTTCTTTCGTCTCCAGCCCCGCCTTGCCACTCATCGATGTGTCATAGAACTCTTCAATCTCGACGGTTTCGGCATTGGTGATCCGGTGTGCGATGGCCAGCTCCTGCGCAATTTTGGCTTGCTGCAACTCGAAGCCCTGACGCAATGTCTGCTTTGATATTTCGTCGCGCAGTTCGTCGATGCCTTTCGAGGAAGCATCATCGACTTCCTTGGAGCTGTTTTCGATCGTCTTCACAATCGTTGCACCTAGCGGAAACATCGCAATCGTGACGGCCTTGGTAACTTCCTTGATGATTTCGGCCGTCGCGACCGTTATGTTTCCTGCAGTCATTAATGCCCCCTGAGTAAATGTTCGTGTTCAAAACCGTGTTTTTCGACGAAGCATAGCGGGTAAAGTTAGTTCATGGAAATCCCGCGAAAGGGGATGTTTAGTCCTCGGGCGCCCGTTCGTGAACTGTTTCAGGGGTCTTTATAAACCTTAAAAGAAAAATATCTCATTGATTTCTAAATCATAAACACGTCAAATTCCCTCAACTGCTCTCCAACTGTCTCTAGAGATAGATATGTCTAGCGACTAAATTTTTCGCATAAACGCGGAAATCGCCCCATGACTCACGGAGCGCAGGTGATGCAGGACTCGATTGTTGAAGTGACGAAGACCGTCTCGGGTCTTCCTATTGAAACCTTGCTTGGGCTGATTGCCCTTGGCGCATTCGGCCTGGCTGCATTCGCGATCTATGCGGTGCTGTCGGTGGCAGGGAGGCATAAGTGAAATCACTGTCGAAGTGGGTGCGTTTGCCATCGGCCTGGATCGAGGGAGGCGGCTTGCGTGATTTCGTGTGGGAGAAAGAGGTAGGCGGCGATAACATCGCGGCCCTTATGGCGTTGATGGCGATCGCGCATCATGCGGATGCGGAGACAGGTGAGTCTCACGTTACCTATGACGTGCTGTGCAAGGCCACGGCGGGCGACGAACTGGAAATCGTTGATCGCGCGTCCAATGGCCGGAGCACGTATCAGCTACGCAACTACGATCGTGAAGGCGGATGGGCCATGCTGCTGGCCAAACGGCTTTATGCCGGCGGCCGCGTCGCCAGCCTCACGGAGTTCCGCTTGCGCAGCGTCACCGAACTCAATGCGCTGAAACTCTATTTCCTGTTCGTCGCCCGCCGTGGCCGTGACACGAATATGGCGAACATCAGCTTCCCGAAGATCCATGAATACACCGGCGTCGATCCCGCGAAGATCAAAGCGGCGACAAGTTTGCTGGCGTCGTCGTCGCTCGCCTATATCGAGCGTATTCCCAGCCGCACGAACGACATGGGCGTATCGAACGCCTATCGTCTTGTCGGTCTGGAAGCCTATCAGCACATGGGCACGCGGGGGCGTGGTCAGGATGCGAACGATTTTTACTGGCTCAGCGATACCTAGCCTAAAGAGAGGGCGCCATTCGGAGATGACGCCATCGAGGCTAGGCATTGATCCGCGAAAGGGTCGCTGCTTCGCTCGCATACGCCGACAAGGTCTTCTTCGGCGTGAAATGCAGGTCACGTTCGACCCTCAGCCCGGACGGACCTGCCACGCTGGTCAACTCGATCATGCTGACCGATCCCAGCTCGGGAAGGCCCATGCCGAGATAGCGCAGGCCGAAGGCCGGGTCCGGTTTGTCCGGATCGATCTCCGTCAACAGCCAGGTGGCATTGCTCCATCGCGTTGACCACCGGCTCGAAGTCGATCTCGTCGTCGTTGCGCCGGACCGGTTGCTGCTGGCGACCATTCGCCAGCAGCTTCGTGGCAATCTCTTTAGTGAACAACATGTTGGCCCCCCTATGCGTCAGCTTTGGGAGCGCGAAGGACGATGCGACCGGAATACGAAGGATCCGTCAGAGGCGCGCGGCGTAGAAGGTGATGCTGGCGAGGATTTCTTTCAGGCTGGGCCTGCCGTGATAATAGAGCGACGACGTCCGCTCGTATGCGCGCTCGTAAAGTCCGAACGTCTCTGGGTCGGAAAGGCTGAACGCGGGATTGCTGCTGATGTCCTGATTGTCGGCCTTGGGGAAGCGCGTTTGCTTGTGGGCAACATACGCGTCCGAGCCGAGGAAAGCTTGCACGTCCGGTTGGTTAAGCAGGCAGTAGACGTCGTAATAATGCCGGAGGAAATTGGCGGGGAACTGGCCGGTTTCCTGCTGTTTGCGATATTTGGTGGAGATGGTCTGGAGCTTCTCGACCAGTGTGTAGCCGGGCTCGTAGCAGGGAACGGCCATTGCGCGATTATCGATCAGGTCGACACGCGATGCAGCGTAATCATAGGCCCAAGAGCTGATATCCTTGTTGATATTGGGAGCCACCGTGTCGAAGCCGGCTTCGAGCAACACGCCGTCCTTGAGATCCGATTTGGCGCCGGTCGTCTCGGGGTAGTAGAGGCGGATGCCGCCGCTGCGATACGTCTCGTTGTCGAATTCGGTATCGCGCTCGATCTTTTGGATTCCGTCGATCGTGATTTTCTCGGCCAGCCAGTCATAGAAGGCCTTCCGGCTTTCACGATGCGCCGCCTTGTCGTGATTGGGGCCGGTTTTTACCTCCATCGCCTTCGGCGGCTCGATACGGATATCGATATCCTCCGAGAAGCGGTTGATGATGCGGTATCCTTTCGAGAGCGAGGTGCCGCCCTTCAGCTCGAATGCCATCTCCAACTGCTGCAGTCCGTACAGGCAGTGCATGATCCAATAGTCTTTTTCGACCAGCACCGGCTGCACTTTCATTTGGTCAGCGACGATGCGCAGCAGGGAAGCAAAATCCTTGTGCCTATGGAGGAAATCAGCTGGCATGCGTATCTGCGGCGAGGTTGTTGAAAAATTTCCGCGTGCGCACCACGCCGTATTCCTTAGCGGCACGGGTGAGGGCGGCGCGATTGCCTTGCAGGGCACGTTCCTTCACGCGAGCCAGCACCTGATCTCGGTCCTCGGCCAGCTGGTCGAGATTGTTGACCAGATCGACCAGTAGGAATTCTTTGGTCAGGGTTTTGGGAAAGGCTGGCTTTCTGCGGAACTCGAACTCTCGGCCGCCCAGCATGAAGTTGCCGTGGCGCTTATGGTTATAGACGACGGTCTTGTTATAGAGCTGCGTCGCGCCGACACCGAGGCTATTATAGGCATTGGGCGAGGTGACGAGGTAACGGTCATCCTTCAGGAAAGCCTCGACGAGCGCGTCATCCTCGGCGGGGGCTTTGCCGAACGCGGTCTGCTTCGGTCGGTGATAGACGCCGGTCGATAACTTGTTCAGGTATCCTTCTGCCAGCAGCTGCTGAAGATGCCGATCGACAGACGACGACCATTGGGCGAGGTCCTCCCTACGGTAGACCTTGCCGGACCGCAGATGCTTTTTCAATTCCTGTAACTTCGTCATGGGTTAGCTCCTGCACTCACTATACCGACATATGGTCGTGATTGCAATTTTCTCCAAATTTCATGCATATTCTGGCGACGACGAAGCATCTATTTTACTGAAGTTATTGAATTATATAAGGGAGATTTCCGGAAAAATTCACTGCTCGAATACTGAAAATCCAGGAAATGACTTGCCCTCCGGAAGGTCATGGACGATAGCAACGACATAGCGTGCCCTCGTCAAGGCGACGTACAGCTTGGCACGCGCTTCTCCTTCCAATTGGTCCTTTGGGTCTTCCAGCCACGACATCATCTTTTCCGTGGGATAGATAACGACGCGGTCAAAACCGAGGCCTTTAGATCGTCCGAACGTAAGCGTCGGTAGATCGGCCGCCGCGACCTTGATGCTGGAACTCCATCGAAGCTGCACCGGCTTACCCGTTTTGAGATAGCTAGGCAGGTCCTTGCGCCTGACGATATGAAGTCCTGCATCATCAGGGACCGGCTGGCGGCAATGGTCGCAGTCGCATGCAGCGGTCGCTGCCATGGCAGGATAGAGTTTCGAGGACAGCGCACAAATAGCAGCGCTATTGCGGTGCGATGTGGCAAGGCTCGCCGTATCAATCTCGCAGGTCACCTTTTTAGGCAGTCTTTCGCGAATGAAGTTTTCGATACCGCCGTTCCTATATTTCTCGTGACGGGCTTCTAGATGGGTGAGATAGGTGACCTGCCTCGGGTTCCCTACGAGCACGACATGGGAAGGTGTTTTGAACAAGGCCACAAGGATATCGAGATCGTAGCCAGCAAGATCCTGCACTTCGTCAACGAAAATGAACGGGTAGATGCGTGAGAACCGCTCGAACACTGCGCCGGCGGCCTCCTTGTTGCACCGGATGACCAGCTTCGCAAGTTTGTCGGAATAGACGCGATTGCGGCGATCGAAATAGTAGCGTTGGAACTTATCCTCTCCCCAATAGACGGGGAAACCTTTTGCGTTCTTGTAGCGTAATCCCGACCGTTTGGAATCGAGCAGCATGCCGGCGACATCCCACTCGAAAAGCCTGCCCTGAAATGGTTTGATGCCGTGCTCGATCAGCAGGCTGAACCATGTCTGAATGTGCACATTGCCGGGGGACCGAACCATGGAGTTCGAAGAATTTCCGGCGGATCTCTTCTTCGTTCGATTCCGTGTAGGTGGTGATGAGGACGCGTTGCGATGCAACAGCGAGCGCCTGTTTCACGAGATAGGTGGTTTTCCCCGATCCGGCGCCTGCAATCACCAGCTTGTTAGGCCCCGTCATTTGGCGATCGCATCCAGAATATATTGCGGGTAGGTGATCTTGGTATCCGACGAAAAGATCGTCAGCGCGCACTCGGTCTTTCTGCCCAGCATGTATTTATGGAGGTTGTCGAGCGTGTGATCCGTGCCGAACAGCGTGTTGAACAGCTTAAGGCTGTTCGCCTTCAGCAGCTTGGGCTCGAGCGTATTGTAGTTGAAGGCCTTGTCACCAATGCCGAGGTCGCCAGCATCGATCTCGGCATCGTAGCAGATCTGGATGTGGTCGATGCCTTCATAATCAGTGTACTTCTTCTTCAGCCTGTCAACACTGGACTTGCCCGGAAGAAGTGGAGAGCGAATCCCTAACCTTTGATAGGATTTCGCCCTATGACGAACACGAAGAAGAATTCACCCGGCCGCCACGCCAAGTTCACAGATGCTTTCAAAGCTGAGGCTGTCCGACTTGCGCGCACCAGCGGCAGGCCGTTGCGTGCAATATCCGATGATCTTGGCGTTGGGCTCTCGACGCTTGGGAAATGGGTGAGCGCCCACAAGGAAGCCGACCTGCTTTCTGGACCACACGAAGATACTGCCAAGGAACTGGCGCGTCTTCGCAAGGAAAATGAAATTCTGCGTCAGGAGCGCGATTTATTAAAAAAAGCAGCCGCCTTCTTTGCAAAGGAAACCATGAAATGAAATTCAAGGTCATTGCGGCAGAGAAGGCCAATGTTCCTGTTCAGCGTGCCTGCACGCTTCTGGGTGTCAGTGAAAGCGGATATTACGCTTGGGACATACGCAAACCAAGCCTGCGACAAAGGACGGACATGGTTCTTTTGGCTCATATCCGGGCTCAGTTCACTGTCCGTCTGCGAAAGATTTGAGACAGATTGGCGTTGCGAAGATCGGAGTTTCTGGTCCGTCGTTATGTTTGTTTTAAGCCGCTCGCTGACGATGTTGCAAGCGGCGCTGTTTGATGGTGTCGCGTTTGATCCTTTCGCGTTCGAGTAGGATGGTATTGCCGCGTCCGAAGTAGACGTCGGCCGGGGTCAGATTGCTGAGACTCTCGTGATATCGGCGATGATTGTAATGATCGACGAAGGCTGCGATCTGGGCCTCAAGGTCCTGCGAGAAGTAATGGTTTTCCAGCAGAATGCGGTTCTTGAGCGTCTGGTGCCAGCGCTCGATCTTGCCCTGGGTCTGGGGATGGCCCGGCGCACCATGCACCTGTTCGATGGATCGCTGTTCGAGCCAATCGCCAAGATCGGCAGCGATGTAGCATGGGCCATTGTCAGATAGCAGGCGTGGTTTGTGCTCGACTCTCGCCGTGTCGCATCCTGAGGCCGTCAACGCCAGCGTGAGCGTATCGGTGACGTCTTCGACCTTCATTGTGGTGCACAGCTTCCAGGCGACGATGTATCGCGAGAAGTCATCCAGGATGGTCGACAGATAGAACCAGCCCCAGCCAATGACCTTGAGATAGGTGAAGTCAGTTTGCCAGAGCTGGTTGGGCCGGGTCGTCTTGTCCTTGAACTCGTCGCCGGCCTTGATGACGATGAAGGCCGGCGAGGTGATGAGATCATGGGCTTTGAGCAGACGATAGACCGAAGCCTCTGATACAAAATACTTTTCCGTATCAGTGAAGCGAACGGCAAGCTCGCGCGGCGACAGTTCGGCCTGCTCCAGCGCCATGTCGATGATCCGGCTGCGAACATCGTCGGGAATGCGGTTCCACAGCCGAGACGGCGCTGAATGCCGATCCTCAAGTCCATCGACACCATGGGTCAGGAACCGATCATATCAGCGGTAGAACGTGGGTCTTGGAATACCGAGCTTGTCGAGTGTGGCCTTGATCGGCAGGTGTGACTGCTCGACGATCCAGATGATCTCAAGCTTCTCGGAGGCGGGATATCTCATTCCTCGTCGCCCCCATCCGCTATCATGCTTTTTTTGAGAAGCCGCAGTTCCAGCGCTTGCTCAGCCACGACCTCCTTCAGATCGCGGGTCTCACGGCGAAGAACCTTGACCTCATCAGAGGTGGCAGCACGCGCCGTATCGCCAGCCAGGCGCTTCTTGCCAGCTTCGAGAAATTCCTTCGACCAGCTATAATAAAGGCTCTCGGCAATGCCTTCGCGGCGGCACAGCGCGGCAATGCTGTCCTCGCCACGCAGGCCTTCCAGCACGATGCGGATTTTGTCCTCCGCCGAGTGGTGCTTGCGCGTCGCACGCCGGATATCCTTGATGACCTGTTCGGCCGCTGCTTTCTGCGGCCCGGATTTCTGTCTCATCTTCGCTTCCTTTGATAGGGCTACGATGAACCAGAAATCCTCCCTTCTCAATTACCAGTCATTTGTCTCAAAGGCGCTGATGGCGGACATGTTGTAATAGGCGGCGGCAATGTCACTAAGTTAAAAACGCTTCCGACCAATGCCCGTCACGGCGATAACGCCAATGCATTCAAAGGCGGATTTGCTCTGTGGCTGGATTCCCGGTTCCAGACTTGACTGGCCTTCGACTTCTGAAGACAGCGTGGCGTTCACTTTAGGAACTGCTGCTGCCTTGGCGATCTATTGAATGATGATTATCGGTCTCAAGAAGCGGATAAATCGTCGGCTTGGGCCATTTTGCATGTTCAATTTGCTTTTTTTATAATCGCGGTCAACGCTCGGTGCCTATGGCGGTGTTAAACTCCACAGCGGACACTCAGATAGACATGACAACCACTTCGGCGCGTCTAAGTTCTGCTATCATTGCTGGTCTTATTATGTACTTAAGCCATCGAACACTTCGAGGAGTGCATCAACAATCGCTTGACCCATTGCATTCCCCGCAACGCCGATCTGTGCCTCGTCCATATCACGAGCAGCGAGTGCGAGATGTCCCCCTTGTTCAGCGACAATGGCACGCGCCCGTTCTATCGCCCAATTTGCAAAGTCTGCACGTGTTTCGATGGTAACAGTATCCAATGGAGCCTCCGATTCGGTTTATGCAATTTTTGAACCCACCCCCCTGTGAGTTCACGCTGAAGCGCGACCTGCGTGGCTTTCAAGCTAGCTGGCATGTCGCATCTGCGCGAGCAGTTTCTTGCGGAAGACCTCAGCCGGCGTTCGGTAGCCGAGGCATTTACGCGGTGTCTGATTGAGTCGATTGCAGATCTCAATCAGATCGGTGTCGGCTACGGACAAGGGATCGACGTCCCTGGAAAGCCATTTTCGCGCTCGCCTGTTTGTATTTTCGACCGTTCCTTTCTGCCAGGGCGACTGAGGGTCACAAAACCATGTTTGCGTGCCTATACCAGCCTGAAGGTACGGCCAATCAGTGAATTCTGTGCCTCGGTCGAATGTCATTGATCGGCGGGCGAGGTGAGGGAGGCTCCTCAGCGCCTGGATGATGCCATCCATGACCGGGCGGGACTGGCGATCATTGTTGCGCAACAAGATCGTAAAGCGGCTCACCCGCTCAACGAGCGATGTTACGTTGGCCTTGCCGAACTTCTTCCGGAACTGAATCAGATCGCATTCCCAATGCCCGAACTGCTTGCGTTCAGCAACGACATCTGGACGATGCAGAATGTTGAGTTCCGGACTAAAGCGTTGACCATGCTTGCGTCTTGCATGTCGTGGTCGTCGCTTAGCTCGATGCTCCGGCAGGTGACGCCACAGCTTGATGGCATGATCGTCGGCCGAGTATGCGAACTTGTAAATTGTCTCGTGGCTGACAAAGATCGGATGCTGTTCCAGCCGCATGCGACCGGCGATCTGCTGGGGCGACCAACCATGCATGATCCGGTCGATCACGGACTGCCTCACATTCGCAAAGCGCGCCAGCTTCCGCAGCTTGGCGCGCCGTTCGCAAGCCATGTCATGCGCCGTGACGCAATAATAGCCATTCAGGTCCGGGACCACCTCATCGATGAACGTATTCCGCTTGATTTCACGAAAGATCGTCGAGCGATGACGACCGAGTGTCTCGGCGATCATCTCAATACTCTGGCCCGCCATACGCCAGCGAGCGATCTTGCGACGTTCGTCCAAGTCGATATGGGAGTAGGTGCGTTTCATTGCGCTTTCCTTGCAAACGATAAACCTTTGTTATCTATTGCAAGTCGCACTTCATCCTTGAACCCACCCGCCGCACATCATTAAAATTGATAATCTATCTTATGGAACATAATTCAAAAGGGAATTTTGATCCAATTTCAAATAATCCCGATGTAATGTGATGTGAACTGTTCTCTGTTAAAGTCTGCACCGCACCTCTCCATTTCATCTCAATTAATCAGAGCCTTACGGAACCGATCGCAGGGGTCACCCTCCGACGACGCGTCAAGAAGAGGAAGGCAGGCTCATCGCCTGCCTTCCTCGTCAGTATCAGGTCGCTGGCAGGACTGCGATGTCCCGCACCTCATTTTCCAGACCAGAGATCGCGCCGACTTCGGTCGCTGCGCCCGTTTCGAGATTGACGGTGTAAAGCATCTTGCTTGCCACCAGATAGGCCGTGTTCTTGCCGCCCTCCATTCCTTGAATGTCGAAGGCATAGGTCGCGGGCTTGTCTTTCAGGCCAAGCTTGCCGATGGCTTTCAGTGTGCCGTCATTCGGCTTTGTCTGCTGGATCAACGCTCCGATAGTGGCGTCGATATTGTACATCGCAGTCTTTTCCGGCTTGCCGATGGAATTGGTATAGGCGGCTGCGACGATGTTCGGAGTCTCGCCCTTATGCATATCGCCCTCTTCGAAAGCGAGCACGCCGTCAACCGTCACGGCACCCGTATCGGGGTGAACGCGGTGGTTGGTGGTGCCGGTCATGAAGCGCAGGCGGTCTGCCATCGGGTTGAAATCGACCACGACGGGCGCGTCAGTCATGGTCAGCATCTTGTCCATCTTCGCCACTTCGCTTGCAGCGCCCGTCTCCAGGTTGATTCTGACAATACGGTGGTCCGGCGTTACGCCAATGACCGTCTTGTTGCCAGAGCGATAATCGATGCCGACGAGCTTATCGACGCCCGTAACATCCATCGTCTTTGTCACGGAAGGTTTTTCCGTATCGAAAATCACGAGTGTCTTGTCGCCGCTCAATGCCAGAACGGGTGCCGCAAAGGTCGATGTTGCCGTGGCAATGACAGATATGGAGGCTGCTAAAGCAAAGCGAATGGTCTGCATGTTTTTCTCCCGTGCGTTCAAAATCGAAGAAGGTTCCGCCGTCTGGCTCACGACCTTCCATCTTGAAGACACAACAGACGATGCGTTTGGATGCAGCGCTCGAAAATATTTTTGATGACTGCATCTATTCCGCTCTCGCGGCGGGTATAGTTTGCAAAAGGCAGGCGGTTTGCGCACTAATCTAAGGAGATGGTTTTGACAGTGATGGGCTCCAGGCCGGTTAATCTCGATGAGGCGCTTGATGGCTGCGCAAAGGGCGACCGCCTGGCATTGCGACACATCTTTGATCAGGAGGCGGGTAAGCTCATCGCGGTTGCCCAGCGCATCGTCAGACGTCGCGAGCTTGCTGAAGAGGTCGTGCAGGACTCTTTCATCCGTATATGGACGCATGCCTACCAGTACCGTTCTGATAGCGGTTCGGCGCGCGGCTGGATCTATGCCATCGTTCGAAACCGGGCGCTCAACCTGTTGCGTGATGGCAAGCGGGAACACTCCGTCGAGGAGGTTGAAACGCTTCAGGACGATCAGCAGACGGATGAAATCATGGCAGCATGGCATCGCCTGGATCGCAATTCACGTCTCTATGACTGTCTCGGTACGCTGGAAGATACCAAGCGCCAGGGAATTCTCATGGCCTATGTTGGCGGTTATTCCCATGGCGAAATTGCAGGCAGGCTGCGCATTCCGCTCGGCACCACCAAGTCGTGGATCAGGCGCGGGCTTCTGGCGTTGCGGGAGTGCATGGCATGAGCTACGACCGCAAAGACATAGCGCATCTCGCCGACGAATATGTGCTGGGATTGCTCGAGCCAACGCAGGCGGAAGAAATCGAGAACGCCATGGAACGTGACCCTGAACTCAGGGCTGCCGTTGCTGCCAGTCGAGATCGTTTCCTGCCGCTCGATACGAGTATGGCTCCTCGACCCGTCAGCGAGGATCTCTGGAAGCGTATCGAGGCTTCCCTGCCAGTTCAGGACAACCGTCTCGCCAAACCAAACACACATATCGCAAACGATAATGGCTCTCGCCGCTGGAAGTTGGCTGCACTCACGTCGCTTGCCGCCTCGCTACTGCTCGTCGTCGGCCTCGTCTACAGCCTGACCAGAACGGTGGAGCCACTCGTCGTCGCCGTCCTCGTCAACGAGGCGGGAGAGGTTCAGGCGGTTGTCGAGGATTTCGGCAATGACCAGGCCTCCGTGCGGCTTCTGGCGGATTTCGTCGTTCCGCGTGACAAGACGATCCAGGTCTGGACCCTGCCCTCTCGCGATGTCGGGCCGGTCCCTCTCGGCCTGCTGGAAGGCGTGCGTTCCGCCCGCCTCCATGGGCCGACGCTGCCGAAGCCGCGCAACGATCAGCTTTATGAGTTGACGCTTGAGCAGGCAGGCGGTTCGCCGACCGGTCGTCCCACAGGACCGATACTTGCCAAGGGATTTGCCCGTATGCCGCGATGACGCTTCAGTGGCACAGGCAACTGAGGGGCTTGTCGCAAAGATTTTCGTGGGCCGCGATTATCCCCTAAACGGTGTGCATTTATACTTTGTTAACCTTTTGCAGTCCGAAGAGGCGCGCAAAGCAGATCGTTCTGGTCGTTGACGGTCCAGCCGCCAAAAAAGCCGAAGCCTTTCCTCAACCACAGCATCGCCTCGAAACCCGCGATGGTTCGCCGCGCAGTGTTGAATGACTGGAACCCGCCGATCTTGGGCATGTTCTTCTTCAGCCGGAAGTGGTCGCTTTCGATGCCTTGTTGGAGATGCTTGGTGGCATAGTGCACAGGATCCGGATGCAACAGCCCGCTATCGACCGATGTTTTGATCGCCGACGGAAACGTATTGGCGCCATCCGTGCCGATCTTATTCGGCGACAACAAGGGTTCGTCTTTGAGCATCTTGCGGAAGAACCGCTTGGCGGCATCAAGACCGGGCTTTGCCCTCAGCAGGAAGCCGACAGGATTGCCGTGCTTGTCGATTGCGCGATACACGTATCGCCACTTGCCGCGAATCTTGACGTAGGTCTCATCGACACGAACCGAGCCGCAATGTGGCCGACGAAACTGACGTAACCGCTTCTCGATCATCGGTGCGTAGGCCAGAACCCAGCGGTTGATCGTGCTATGATCGACCTCGAAGCCGCGCTCTGCGAACATTTCCTCCAGGTCGCGGTAGCTAAGCGGGTAACGCAAGTACCAGGCAACCGCCTGCATGATCAGCCACGCCTCAAAATGCCGTCCCTTGAAATCGTCTTTCGATTGGCGTTTCAGCTTCTCGGTAATGGCATTCAGAACCATCGGTACGCTCCGCAACAATTGGAGCGGAATTTCTCTTCCGATAGGCAACATACCGTTAAACGAAAAAAATTGCGACAAGCCCCAGATCGGACCATCGTTGTTAAGGGCCATTGCGTGGGGGTGGATGATAGAGGTTTCTTGTTGCTCGATGTCGCCGGACAGGGAGTGAGAGCATTTTCAACCGGCGATGTAGGCGCTTGACCTGGCTTCTAAAAACTCACGACCGGTTCAATTGAAATCATCATGCAATAATCACCTTCCCGGCGGAAGACAGATTACTGGCATCAATCAGCGCTTCGCGCAAATTATCCAGGCAATATCTGCTACGGATTTTAGAGGATATTTCGCCTTTTTTAATGAGAGCAGACACGCTTGCGTAGGCGTGATGTACGTGAGGGAGTGGCACCTCTCTAATCCAACTGCGCAAATGAAACATAGAAAACCGGATATCAGGCCTATCGGACCAGAATGATGGCGGGATCGAATGTCCCGACAACAAGCCGTAATGCACGAATTGGCCGTTTGGCCGCAGAATTTTAGCAAGTGCGACGGCCTCATGGCCTCCAACGTTATCGAAGACAATGTCTACCAAACCATCGTTTGCCAGGCATTTGATGGATGCCAGATATTCGTCAGCTGTTTTATAGATTACCGTGGTGGTGGAAGCCCCTGCTAAAAGCGAAGCGGATTCCTCGCTCCGGACGAAAGCGATCGGCGCCAATCCCGCGATATTTGCAATGCGGATCATCATTTGCCCGATTGCTGAACCCGCTGCCGTGATTGCAATCCGCATTCCAGGCCTGACCCGTCCTATCTCGTTGAGCATGACCCATGCTGTCATCGGATTTACATAGCTCACTGCCGCCTGTTCATCAGAAATATCGTCGCAAACCGCCAAGCACCAGGCCGCATCGGCATCTTTGAGATCCTGCCAGGCGCCAGCGCTGCCGATTGGCATGACGCGATCTCCCTTTTGCAAGGTGGAAACGCCAGATCCGATTTCTTCGACAATACCAACGCCCTCGAAACCAGGAAGGAACGGCAAGGCTATCCGCGATCGGTAAGCGCCGGAAATGGTAATGAGGTCTGACGGGTTGATCGAACGAGCGATCATTCTGACCCGCACACAGCCCTCAGCAAGCTGCGCAGGCCTATATGCTTCGAGTTCAACCACTTCGCTCGCTTCGCCAAATTCTCGAATTATCGCTCTTTGGAACATTGCTTTTCTGTTGCGTAAGGTTGAAACTAACAACTTAAAGGGGAAGATGCCCGTCCGTGACAGAAAAGCCAATACAGCCTGCACAGTTCAGGGTCTCAATGCGGGATATCGATATATATGGCCATGTCCACAATTCCGTTTACCTGGACTACTGCGAGGATCCAGTTGTCGAATTTCTCCGCGAGATCGGAATTCTTTCGCAGTTCAGGCATAGAACATCTGGCGTTGCGTATCATGTGAAAAAAGCGGAAATCACGTTTCACAGCCCTCTCGACGTCGATGACCTCGTGCAAGCGGACGTGAAGGTCGCTCGGATAGGCAATATAAGTTTGACGTTCGAAATCAACCTCCATCGCGAGCGAGATCATGTCTTTTGCGCGACCGGACAACTCGTATGGGCTCTGATGATGTAACCGCTCTCCTGTGTGGACCCATGGAGACCCACCTTCGCACATTGAGGTCGTCGGAGAGCGGTTACATCATCAGAGCCGGCCGTTCCACATATGAGTCAGCCCCAGTTTTCGATGCTACTTCATAAGCCAGGAGAAGCTGGCACTTTCAGCGTCATCAAAAGATGACCTTCTTGTGTAAGGCTGGCAACTGCGCTGCCATGATGTAGTTCCAGGGCTTTGCGCGTAATGGCAAGGCCCAGCCCGTGACCCTTCGCGGTTTCACCTATTTCGGATCGGGAAAACGGCAGAAAGATCCTCTCCAGATCGCAAGCGGGAACGCCGGGGCCATTGTCTGTGACGCTGATCGACAGGACATCCCGAAACGCCTGCGCCGTCACGGCAACGGTCGAATCGTCCGTTGTAAATTTGACTGCGTTTCGAACAACATTCTCTATGGCCCGGTAGATGAGTTCTCCGTTCAATGTTGCGATAAAACTGTCGCAGCCGCTATAGGTCACATCGACCCCCCGATCCTGCCCTTCAAAGCAGGCGTCATCGACAATCCGGGTTATCAGATCAATGAGATCAATGGTCTGGCGTTCTGGCGGTGCATGTTCGGGCGAGCTTATGCGTGCCAGCGTCAGGATTTCATCGACAAGGGCGTCGAGCCGCATGACTTCCCGCCCCATACGCGAGGCGATCATATCGATGCGGCCCGGATTCTTGTCCAGCACGCCCAAAACGGCCTGTAATCTCGAGAGTGGCGAGCGGAGTTCATGGGAGACATCATGAAAGAGCCGTTGTTGCGCTTCCTGCAATTCCTGCAAGCGTGCGGCTGTCACATCGAAATCCATTGCCAGCGCCGTGATTTCATCCTGGCCTTTGCCGAAATTGCCACCGATTCTGGTGTGAAAATCGCCTTTCGCCAAGGCACTGAGCCCATTTCTGAGCTTGGCCACAGGACCGACCAGATAGCGTGTGATCCAAAGGGCCGATAACGTACTGGCAATAACTGTGGCGATCCATGGCAAAGCATCTGGAAGCGCGTCCTCAATGAAATTATAATGTCTGAGTTGACTGGAAAGACGGAAACAAGCGCCGTCGTGATGGCGATAAATGGCCAGGGTCTCGTCGTTACCCGTTGCGCATTGAAGATTCGGCACGGGCGAAATACTAACACTCACCGGATTTGCGAAAGTGACCCAAGCCTGTGCAAACTTACCGGCCTCGACCAAGCCTTTTTGCTCAAGGACGTCCCCTATGGTCTGCAAGACAAACGATATGCGTTCTTGCTGCCTCTCGCTTTTCAGCGGAAACAGATGGAAGACCCTATCCAGTGAAATGATGCCGACGATAGACACGGTCATCGCCAGCCAGACGAAAATGAAGAATTTTCGGAAAAGCCTTGTCATCAAACATCCCGGATGAGTTGGTAGCCCTGTCCGCGCACGGACTGAATCCAGGACTGCCCGTCCTCCCGTCGGCCCAGTTTCTGTCGCACGCTGCTGATGTGAACATCGATGCGTCGATCAAAGGCCACCAGCGGACGGCCGAATGCCTGCTTTGAGATAAACTGCCTTGAAAGCAGCTGTCCCGCATTGCGCACCAACACTTCAAGCAGGATAAATTCTGTGCCGGTGAGCTCAAACGGCAGGCCGCGCCATTCCGCAGTTCTGTTGGCCGGGTTTAAAACCAGATCACCCGATCGCAATTGGTTGGTCTCGACATCCTTTTCCGGGCCAATGCGTCTGAGGATCGCGCGGAGCCGGGCAACAAGCTCACCGGATGAGCAGGGTTTTGCCACATAATCATCAGCACCCAGATTGAGGCCGGAAATGCGGTCTACGTCATCGCCACGGGCGGTGAGCATGAGAACGGGAACCTCGCTGACGCGGCGTATTCGTTGCAAAACATCAATTCCGTTCATTTGCGGCATCATGATATCAAGGACGATCATATCGATCCTGCGGGCAGCGATCTCAGCCAGTCCCTGCTTGCCATTGACCGCTGCAAATACCGTGAAGCCTTCTTCCGTCAGGTACTCACTCAGAATCGTGGTCAGCTCCTTATCGTCGTCAATCAAGAGTACATTGGTCATCGATCTGGTCTGCCATTGAAATTATAAAGGACAGGATAAACCGGCCGCACGGCTAGCAAGTGTTATTTTACCCAATTTTACACATCCCTGACGGCACTTAACATTCACATCTTTAAAGATCGGTCCGCACGATTGCGAAACCAGGGCCGGATCTGATGACGCCAGCACATGACAATGCACTTCAACCGAACAGTATGCGGCATGGCAAATGGTGGCTCAGTCTGATTGTCGTACCCTTGTCGGCCTGCGTGGCGGTGACCCAGTCAAATGTGGATATTTCCAAATTGGCAGACCGCTGGCATGCGACGTTGCCGCATTCGGGCAGCACCGCACAGCTGGTTGATTGGTGGAACACCTTTAATGATCCTGCCCTCTCAGAGCTTTTGCGCACCGCCGAAGCCAACAGCCCCACCCTTGAATCCGCAGTTGCCGAGATTGAAGAAGCCCGCGCCACCTTGGCCTCATCAAAGGCAGACTATTTCCCATCCCTGACCGGTTCCGGTTCCTATGACCGTTCTGGAACGAGGGGATCAAGAGCCAGCCGCGTTTCCCCCTCCACCACGGGTACCGGAGAGCTGGATGCCTCGTGGGAGCTGGATTTTTTCGGCAAGACGCGCAACACCGTCGAGGCCGCCCGCCAGCGCGTGGCCGAAGAAACGGCAGACTGGTATGATGCGCGCGTCACACTTGCCGCTGAAGTTGCCGATGACTACGTGCAATACAGGGGATGTCGGCAGTTGCAGGGCATTTATGCAGCCGAGCTGGTTTCTCAACGCGATACTGTCAAGGCAACGGAGGTTTCCACCGCATCCGGATTGAAATCGACCTCCGATCTCGCCCTGATCAAAGCAAGTGCGGCGAGCACGTCTTCGTCCCTGAAGTCACAGGTGGCGGATTGCGAGGTTCTGATCAAATCGATTACCGAACTCGTTGCCGTTGATGAAGGCAAAGTGCGCGATATTCTCAATAAAAGCTCGTCGAAAATACCCCGCCCTGCAAAACTGTCCGTTGATGCAATACCAGTCAATGTTATCCGGCAAAGACCGGATGTGAACGCGCTGGAAAAAGAAGCCGCCGCCTCGCTTGCCGATGTCGCAACGGCCAAAGCCGATCTTTACCCAAGCTTTTCTCTGAGCGGCACGCTGACGGCGAGCCATTCGACATCCAGCGGAACAAGCCTGCCGTGGTCCTTTGGGCCAGCCGTTTCAATCCCGATTTTTGACGGCGGATCGCTTCGCGCCACCGTCAAATACAAGGAAGCGGCCTATAAGGCTGCCATTGCGAGTTATAAGTCCGGTGTTCTGACGGCCATCAACGCCGTGGAAACGGCGATGGTGAATGTCGATAGCACAGAGCGTCAGATTGGTGATGCTGTGGTCGCGGCAAAGAACTACCGGGCGTATTTCAAAGCCATAGACACCAATTGGAAGGCGGGCGGGGCAAGTGTTCTCGACCGCGAAGATGCGCGCCGCGAATTGCAGGCCGCCGAGTTAACGCTTGTGGAAAATCAACGCGATGCCGTGCGTGATTGGATCGCTCTTTACAAGGCGATGGGCGGCGGCTGGACCCCGAATGCAACGGGCGGCGTGATGGCAAGTGACGTAGATGCCAAAGGAGTAAAACAGTGAGTTCAGTTTTCCGCAGTGCGGGGTTGGTTGTTGTGTCGGTGGCGTGTCTTGGCGTGCCATCTATGGGCTTTTCCAAGACCGAGCAAGCGCAAACCACGCAGTCTGCGGCGCTGACAGTGTCCGTTACCACACCGCAAACATTGCAATGGGCAGACACGATTGCGGTCAGCGGCTGGTTGGCGGCGTGGCAGGAAGCAATTGTTGCAGCCGAAACCGGCTCTTTAAAAATCACGGATATTCTGGTTGATATCGGCTCTGTGGTGCAGAAAGGCGATGTGCTGGCGAGATTGTCAGATGCAAGCGCCATCGCCGATGTTCACAAGCAGGAAGCGGCTGTCGCCTCTGCCAAGGCCACGCTCGCCAAAGCGAAAGCCGATAGCCTGCGGGCAAAAAAGGTCACGGGTTCTGGCGCGTTGTCCGATCAGGACACCCTTGGCTATTACATCACCGAACAGACAGATGCAGCCGATCTCGCGTCTGATGAAGCCTCGCTTGAATCAAGCAAGATCACGCTTGCGCAGACAACGATAACAGCACCCGACAGCGGCATTGTTTCATCGCGTTCCGCCGATCTTGGCAATGTGGTTTCAGCCGGAACCGAGCTGTTTCGCCTCGTGCGTCAAGGACGCATTGAGTGGCAGGCAGAAGTTCCGTCCTATCAACTGCCGCGCATCCATCCCGGTGCCAAGGCCATCATTCATGATCCATCGGGCCATGATCAATCAGGCAAGAGCTTTGAAGGAACTGTCCGCCTTGTCAGCCCGATTGTCAGCAATGACACGGGACGCGGCACGATCTATGTGACCCTTCCAAATGATCCTGATATCCGGGTTGGCCTCTACGAATCCGGCACCATTGAGCTTGCCGTCACGCCCGCGCTCACCCTGCCCGAAACCGCTTTGGTTTACAGTGACGGCATCAATTACGTCTTCAGGGTCAACGCCGATAACCGGGTTACGCGCTTGCGCGTCGACATTGGCCGACGCAATAACGGCCGGGTTGAAATCCTTTCAGGGATTGATGCTCACGCACAGATTGTGGAAGCAGGGGGGGCCTTCCTGTCCGACAATGATCTCGTGCTTGTGAAGGCCGCCACCAAATGAATATTTCAGCTTTTTCCATCCGCAATCCGGTTCCAGCCATTCTCCTGTTTGCACTCATGACCGTTTGCGGCTTGATTGCCTTCGAGAAACTCAAGATTCAGCAGTTTCCGGACATGGACCTGCCGACAATCAAGATCAGCGCGACACTGGATGGCACCGCGCCATCGCAACTTGAAACCGAAGTTGCCCGCAAGATCGAAGACAAGCTGGCAACCCTCAACAAGCTGGACCATATCACCACGACAATCACCGACGGCTCCGTCTCGATCAGCGTCTCCTTCAGTCTGGAAAAAGACGGGGAACAGGCGCTGAATGAAGTTCGCAACGCGGTGGATAGCGTCACCGATCTGCCATCGGCGATGCAAACACCCAGCGTCTCGCGGGTCACGGTGCAATCGTCGGTGCTACAAACCTATGCGGTGCGATCAACCAAGCTGAATGAAACGGAACTGTCGTGGTTCGTTGACAATGATATGACCAAGGCTTTGCTGAAAGCCCAAGGCGTCGGAGAGGTTGATCGTTTTGGCGGTGTGGACCGCGAAATTCATGTCGATATCAACCCGGACTTGCTGACTTCATTTGGTGTGACGGCGGCGGACGTGTCATCCCAGCTGAAATTGGTGCAGGAAAATGCCTCCGGCGGGCGTGGAGATTTGAACGGGCTGCATCAGACAGTGCGCACATTGGGGGCCGTCAACTCCGTCAAAGACATTGCAGCACTTTCAATTCCGTTTTCCAATGGCAAGAGTGTGCGTCTCGACCAGATCGCCAAGGTGACGGATGGCTTTTCCGAACGTTCATCGCTTGCTTATATGGGGCAGACGCCGGTGATTGCCGTTGAGGTCAAGCGCAGCAACGGCTATTCCGATACGGGTGTCGCCACCGACCTGACGCGGGTGATGGCAGCATTTGCAGCCGAGCATCCCGAAGTCGAAATTGTGCAGGCCTACACCACGGTTCAGCCAACAATCGACAATTATGAAGCGTCGATGCACATGCTGTACGAGGGAGCGGCGCTGGCGATTGTCGTGGTGTTTCTCTTCCTGCGCGATTTTCGGGCAACCCTTCTTTCTGCTGTGGCTTTGCCGCTCTCCATCATTCCGACATTCCTGGTGATCTATCTGGCGAATTTCAGCCTCAATACGATTTCGCTGCTTTCGATTTCGCTGGTGGTGGGGATTCTCGTTGACGACGCAATCGTCGAGGTTGAAAATATCGAGCGACATCTGCGCATGGGCAAAAAACCCTTTGATGCCGCCATGGAGGCCGCCGACGAAATCGGCCTTGCGGTGATTGCAACCACATTCACGCTGGTTGCGGTTTTTCTGCCAACCGCGTTCATGGCCGGGATTCCCGGGTTGATCTTCAAGCAGTTCGGCGTCACCGCCGCCGTCGCGGTGCTGGCATCGCTGATGGTTGCGCGTTTTCTAACGCCGATGATGGCTGCTTACATGATGAAGGCGACGCCGAAAGTGGAAGTGGATGGGGTCATTATGAAGACCTATCTCTCCATTGTGCGCGCATGCCTGCGCCACCGTTTTCTGACCAGTCTTGGCATTATCGTCTTTCTTGTCGTGTCACTTTCGGCAGTGTCTCTGCTGAAGACCGGCTTCTTTCCCGCCTCTGACAACGCACAGACGCAAGTGACATTGACAATGCCGCCGGGATCAGAGCTTTCCGACACGGAAGCCATGTCGCTGAAAGCCGTAAAACTGATTTCAGGCCTTGAAAACATCAAGCGCGTGTTCACTGTCGTCGGCTCCACCACAAGTGGCGGCGGTGCCGATAGCAGCACAACCAGTGACGTGACAACCGCCACATTGGTGGTTGATCTTACCCCAATCAATGATCGAAAACTGAAGCAATCGCAAATCGAGCAACAGATGCGCGATGCCTTGCAGCAGCTTGCTGGTGTACGTGTCGAAGTTGGCAACGGCGGCAATGGCACCGAGCTGCAGCTGACGCTGGCAAGCGATGATCCGATCCTTCTCGATCAGACCGCTGCTGTTGTGGGAGAACAATTGCATGGCTTGAAAGGCATTGGCGGCATTACATCCAGCGCAGCCAGACAGGCCCCCGAAATTCAGATCAGCCCGAATTTTGCCCGTGCGGCGGCTTTGGGTATCACCTCGGATACAATTGCGGATGTTGTGCGCGTGGCAACCGATGGCGACTATTCCACATCACGGTCCAAGTTCAATCTTCCGCAGCGGCAGATCGATATCCGTGTTCGGCTTGATCCGAAATATATTCGCAACCTTGATGCTATCTCGCAACTGCAACTCTCCGGGACGAACGGCAAAGTATCACTCGGCGCGATTGCCGGAATCCGGATCGGGGGCAGCCCCTCGGAGATTGATCGGATCGATAGATCCCGCAACATTACCTTCACCATTCAGTTGAATGGCCGTGCCTTGGGAGATGTCAACAAAGAGGCGATGGCGTTGCCGGGCTTGAGCCACCTTCCGCCGGGGGTGCATGTTGTGCAGCAGGGCGAGCTTGAGCGGATGTCGGAATTGTTCACCAGCTTTGCCTTGGCCATGGGCATCGGTATCTTCTGCATTTATGCGGTGCTGGTGTTGTTGTTCCATGATTTCATGCAGCCAGCGACAATCCTGATGGCACTTCCCCTCTCGCTTGGCGGCGCACTCTTTCCGTTGATTGCCACAGGCACGAGTTTCTCCATGCCCGCCGTCATTGGCCTGTTGATGCTGATGGGCATTGTCAGCAAGAATTCAATTTTGCTGGTGGAATATGCCATCATGGCGCGACGCAATGGCATGGACCGCTACGAGGCGCTTATCGATGCCTGCCACAAGCGCGCCCGACCCATCGTGATGACAACCATCGCCATGGGCGCTGGCATGGCCCCCGTTGCACTGAGCCTCAGCGGCGGCGATACGAGTTTTCGCCAACCCATGTCCATCGTTGTGATTGGCGGTTTGCTCACATCCACCGTTCTGAGCCTATTGGTGATCCCCGTCATTTTCACCTTTGTTGATGACCTGCTGGGTCTTGTCAAACGGCCCTTCGTGAAGAGCCAAAAGGATATTGCAGATGGGGAATCCGTGAACGGCTGATGGTTTCGATTCGGTTGATTGGCTGTGTCCTGGCACTCTAACGGAGGTGAGCGACAACGACAGATGCCTGTGTCGCCAAGTTTGACAGGAGTTGCACGCTCGCGGTCAGCAGCACTTGCGCTCCTGCGACAGAATCCGCAGGTTTGACATACTCTTCTTCGTTATGGCTCAATCCGTCTCGGCATGGGGTGAAAATCATCGCAGAGGGTGCGACATGATTGATGAAGAGTGCATCGTGAAAAGCGCCGGACACCATGGATTTATGGGCAAAACCAGCCTTAACAACCGCACCCTCCAGTATGGTAACCAGATGATCTGGGAAACGCGCTGGAGCCATGTCGAAAAGCAGTTCCATTTCGAGATCACATCCATTCTTCCCGGCATGATCCTGCAGGACCTTGCGTATCTTCGCTTCAATCAGATCCAGTTGGTCACCATTGGGGTGGCGGATATCCAGCGAAAACGTCACCGCTGCCGGAATGGCATTGATGGCCCCCGGCTCCAGCGAAAACCGGCCGACTGTCAGGCGTGATTGGGCATCCCCCGGCATGATGTCATTATAAAGCACGTTCAAGCCGGAGACGGCGGCGCGCATGGGGTCTTTGCGATAGGACAATGCTGTGGTGCCTGCATGGGCAGTCTGGCCCGAAATGGTCACCTGAAGCCAGCGGGTGCCCTGAATGCCTGTGACGATGCCGATGGGCAGATCCTCTTTTTCCAAGGATGGGCCTTGCTCGATATGCACTTCAAGATAAGCAAACACCGGAAAGCCCAGCGGCCTCATGGCCGCGCCTTGCAAATCATCAAGCGTTGCTGTCAAGTCATCGGAAAACAGCGCGCCATCCGTTGCCCGCGCCATAGACCATGCGGCGGGAATGGCACCCTGCGAAAAGGCCATGGACCCCATGCATCCGGGTGAAAAACGGCAGCCCTCTTCATTGGTGAAGGCAACAACCTCGACAGGCCTGACGGTGTCTATGCCATTGTCTTCCAATGTTTCCAAAACTTCGAAGGCGCAGAGTGTGCCCAGCGCACCATCAAACCGCCCGCCAGAGGGCTGGCTGTCGAGATGGCTGCCGATCAGCAGCGGCGGCAAATCCGGGTTCTGGCCCTCGCGGCGCAAGAACAGATTGGCGATCGGATCTTGATAGACGGAAAATCCACGCGCCCGGCCGAGATCGGCCAGCAATTGCCGCGCCTGACGATCAAGCGCCGTCAGGGCCTGCCGATTAACACCGCCTTTGGGCGTTGCGCCAATCGCGGCAAATTGGTCCAATCGGGCCAAAAGCCGCTTGCCATTGACCTCTAACAGTCCTTCACCCGCCTGTGCCATGGTATTTACGCCTTCAAGCCAGGCTGGGCCGCCGCCACGAAAGCTTTGACCCGTTCGATATCGACCGGATTCCACCAGACATCGCCATGTTTGAGTGATGAAGCGACGATAACCCCGTTGGTGCGTTTCAGGATCTCGACGATATTGTCCTTGGAAACACCCGAACCAACCAAAAGGGGCAGATGCGTCGCCGCTCCGATCTCTTCAATCTCCTCCATGGTCGCGGAATTGCCGGTGCGCTGGCCGGTGGCAATCACCGCATCGGCATCGAAAAACGCAAGGTCACGGGTCAATTCCTGAATGGTGCGGTCGGCAGTGATGGCGTGGGCGCCGTGCTTGACATGGCTATCGGCAAACACCTTGATATGCTCTGCCCGCAGCATGGAACGGTAGCGCATGGCCTCCGCCGCTCGTCCCTCCATGAAGCCTTCATTGGCGACATAGGCATTGGCCCATTGGTTGACCCGCACGAATTTTGCCCCGCCCGCCATGGCAATGGCAAAGGCCGGAATGGGTGCATTGGCCAGCACATTGATGCCAAGCGGAACTCCAACTGAGCGGCAAATGCGGTCGGTAACAACGCTCATGAAAGCAGATGTTTCCGGCCCAATGTCATCCGGCTTGGAAAAGGGAATGTCGCCGTGGTTTTCAATGATCAGTCCATGCATTCCGCCCTCGATCAGGGCCTCGGCATCAAGCATACAGGCATCGTAAATCTCAGTCATGCTCGCGCCGCGATAACGCGGCGCACCGGGAAAGGCCGGGCAATGGATCATGCCGATCAGCGCCTTGTCGCGCCCGAAAATTTCTCGCATAGTGCTTGATGTGTTGTCGGATATATTCAGCATTTCTCATTTCCTTTTGAAAGCCTGCCATGCGTGTTGAAAGTCTGTGATGCGTGCCTGGGTCGTCGGTAATGTCGCAATCGATGAAATCATGTCCGTACCGACCATGCCAGAGGCCGGGGCGTCGATTTTTGGCCAGCAGCAAAGCACGGATCTGGGTGGCAAAGGCGCCAACCAGGCGATTGTTCTGGGCCGCGCCGGTTTGGACACCACGCTGATTGCCGCTGTCGGCAACGACCTTCGCGCCTCGATGATCCGGCAGAGCCTGTCGCTGGAGCCGATCGATACCCGCTTGATCGAGCTTGTCGATAAAGCCAGCGATATCTCGATGATCTTCACCACGCCGGATGGCGAAAATGCCATCATCACCACAACAGACTGTGCCACCAGCCTCCGGCCCGAGCATGTTACCAGTGCCTTACAGGCGGCAAAACCCGGCGATCTGGCCATTCTCCAAGGCAATCTCACCGATGACACCACGGCTGCCCTCCTACACGAGGCCAAACGCTGCGGCCTGATCACCGCCTTCAACCCATCACCGCTGCGGCCCGGCTTTGCCGCCCTTTGGTCGCTGATCGACATTGCATTTTTGAACCAGGGCGAAGCCGATAAGCTGACAGGTGAAAGCGGCGAAGCCGCCACCCAAAGCTTGCGTGATGCCGGTGTTGGTACCGTCATCATCACACTTGGCGGCAAGGGTGCAATCTTGGCGGATCGCACCGGCACCACCACAATCCCAGCCGTTCCATCCGTTGCTGTTGACACCACAGGTGCAGGCGACACGTTCATGGCGGTTGCGCTTGCATCCAGCCGTTTGCGCCATGTCATGCCCGATTGCTTGGCGCTGCGCCATGCAGCACAGGCCGCCAGCATCACCGTCAGTCGCCGGGGAACCCGGTCTGCGTTTCCATCACAGACCGAGTTGGCAGCTATCCTCGCCACGTGAAAGCATCACCGTGCTTGCGTCATCCAGCCGAGAATGTTCTTCCACAGCTTGCCATAGCCTTCCCATTCACAAAACGCAGGCGAGAGCCAATGAGGGCCGATATCCGAGGTCCAGGCCACGGTGCGACCCTTGCCAAACGTGCCGGTGACCAGTAGCGGATGGCTGCCCTGATCCTTCGGCAGACGCACGATGACCTCCGCACCCTCGCGCACCTCAACCTCGTTGACACCGAGCAGCAAAGGCCATTCACCGGTCAAGCCGGCAACTGTTGGGTGGTCGGGCTTGATCACATCGGCACTGGAGCCTTCCGGAATTTCCACCCGGTCATCATAGGGCAGGCAGGTGACGGGCAGCACGTCTTCCACCGGCGTGCGACGCCAGCGGGCCTTGCCGTCAATGCCCTGGAACGAGAAATAGCCGCCAACCATCAGCAGGTTGCCGCCCTTTTCCACCCAGGCCTTGATCAGCTTCAGGCGGTTGGGAACGGTCTTGGAATGCAGCCACACAGCAGGCGGCAGCAGCAGGGAATTGGCCCCGATGTCCGAGAGAATAATGACATCATAGGCATCGAGACCGGCCATCTCGAAGGGGAATTTTTCCACGGCTTCATGGGCAGGCATATAGGTCAGCTCAAATTCGCTGCCCTCCAGCGCTTTCACCAGCGGCTCCGCGCCCAGATGAAAGGTGACGCTGCCGAATTGGTCAAAACCTTTGTAATGGGTGGCGGAGCTGACCCAGCTTTCACCCACGAGGAGAATTTTCTTTGTCATGATTGTGTTCCTTATCTGTGCAACAGGTCTCAGGCGGCAGCCTGAAAGACCGAACGGGGATTGCCCCGCATGAGGGTGGTGAGAGCGTCAGCACCGAGGCCATGACGCTGGAGGCGCGGCAAGAAATGCTGCAAAATATAGGCATAGCCATTGCCGCCATAGCGGCTGAGCATCATCTTCAAAAACACATCATGGGAGAGCAGGATGCGGTCGAGATGGCCCATCTCCACCAGCTTGACGATGGCGCGGGCGGCATCCTCATCGCTGGGGCATTGCACCTGCTGATCGGCGTAGAAAAAATCCATGCCGATCATGTCATATTCAATGAAGGCACCCCGGCTGGCCAGTTCGTCTTGATAGGTCAGATCATCATGGGATGGGTTCATGTGGCACAGCACCGTGTGGCGCAGGTCTGCCCCTTCTTCGGCAGCTATATCCAGCACTTTGTGACCCAGCCGATACCAGCCCGGCAGATGCACCATCAGCGGCAGGCCGGTGCGTAGCTGCGCCTGGGCTGCGGCCCGCAGTGACTTTTCTTCCTCAGCGGTGAAATCAGAGGAGACGCCAATTTCCCCAATCAGGCCGATTTTGACATCGGTGCCATCGACGCCAACCAGCGCTTCCTGCACGATTTCATTGGCTATGGCCTCCACCGTCATCTCCGCCACCTTGGCGGGGTGGGATGAGGCCAGATAATAGCCTGCGCCCATCACAATATTCAGCCCGGAGGCCTTGGCAATACGGCGCAGCGCCAGAGGATTTCGGCCAATGCCCTGACAGGTTGGCTCCACCACAGTCTTGCCACCCGCTTTGGCAAAATCCATCAGCTCGGTGATCGCCAAAGGCTCATCATCCAGCGTGATATTGTGCTTGTTGACGAAGGGGTCCTGGCGCAATTCGCCCAGAATTTCCATACAGACAAAGCCTTCCGCCAGATATTGCCTATCAGGCGTTTTGGGCTGATGCCACCAGCAACGGCAATCATTGAGGATATGCTCGTGCATCAAGGTTACGCCCATCTCGTCCACGCCGATGGGGCCGGCCACCGTCATCACTTTGCCGGAGCGGATATGAGCCTCAGAGAGTTCACGGGTCATATCTCACCCCTTCTTCGCCGCGCCAAAGCGGAAGTTTGCGGAAAAGATCCGGGTGTTCAGCCAGATCGCCACCAGAATGATCGCACCCGTGACAATCTGCGTGAAAAACGGCGAGATATGCATGAGGATCAGGCCGTTGCCGATCACCGCAATGGTCATGGTGCCCAGCAGCGTTCCCAGCATCGTGCCGCGCCCGCCCGTCAGCGACGTGCCACCCAGAACCACGGCAGCAATCACCTGCAATTCAAAGCCGACGGCGGCGTTGGAAGAGCCGGAGCCAAGACGCGCGGCAATCAACAATCCGGCAAGGGCGCAAGCCACGCCCGACACCAGATAGACGGAAGCGACAATCCACTTGGCGGGCATGCCCACCCGGCGCGCGGCTTCCAGATTGGAGCCGACGGCCACCACCTGACGTCCGTATTTGGTCGAAGTGACCAGCACAAACCCAAACACAGTCACGGCAATGGCTATCAGGGCCGGAACCGGAAGGCTCAAGAACTCGCCACGACCCAGCGTGAAGAAGCCCGGCACCTCATTGATCGGAATGGAATAGCCTTGCGTGATGTAGAGCGCCACACCGCGCAAGATCGACAGGCCCGCCAGTGTGACAATAAAAGCCGGAATGCCCTGATAGGCAATGAACCACCCCTGGATCAGGCCGATCACGCCACCAAGCACCAGCATCAGCAGCACGGCCAAGGGCCATGACAGGCCGGTTGCCAGCACAATCGCCACCGTTGCATTGATCAGCGCCACCAGCGAGCCAACGGAAAGATCGATGCCGCCGGTAACAATCACCAGTGTCATGGCAACCGCAACAATCAGAATGGGAGCAGCTTGTCGCACCACGTTGAGAATATTGCCCAGTGTGAGAAACGTATCGGTCGTGATCGAGAAAAACACCATGCAGGCGAAGAAGAAGATCGCAATCGACAGAACCTGGGCATTCTCGGTGATAAAGTCTGCGAAGGGCGAGCCTTTGGCGCGTTCAGTATAGGCGGTCAATGTCTTTCCCCCCCGACGATCAATTTCACCAGATCTTCAAGGTTGGTGCTGCCAATCTGCCGTTCGGCCACTTTCGTACCCTCATACATTACAGCAATGCGGTCGCAGACGCGAAACAGGTCCTGCAGGCGATGGGTGATCAACACCACGGATACGCCTCGAGCCTTGACGCGGTTGATCAGTGCCAGCACCGCTTCCACTTCCGCCACGGCCAGCGCCGAGGTCGGCTCATCCATGATCAGCACTTTGGGGTTGAACGACGCCGCACGGGCAATGGCAATTGCCTGCCGCTGGCCGCCCGACAATTTCTCAACCTTGGCAGTGAGGCGCGGAATGCGGATTTCCAGCGCATCCAGCATCTTGCGGGCTTCCACCAGCATCCGGGCGCGATCCAGAAACGGGCCTTTGGTCAATTCCCGGCCCAGAAACAGGTTGCCAACCACATCAATATGGTCACACAGGCTCAAGTCCTGAAATACCATCTCGATATTGCGCGAACGCGCCTCAGCGGGACCGGAAAACCGCACCGCCTCGCCATCCAGCGTTATGGTGCCATTATCGGGGATGTAGGTGCCGGAGATCACTTTGGTGAGCGTTGATTTCCCTGCCGCATTGTCGCCGACCAGACCCAAGCATTCGCCGGGAAACAGATCGAGATCAACACCACGCAGCGCCTGATGCGAGCCAAAGGTTTTGCGGATACCACGAAGCGAAATCCGGGGTTCACGCGCACCGCCTTCTCCGGGTTGCCGGGGGAGATCAACTCCCCCGGCTCCAGGGACAGCGGTTGGGAGCTGTCCACCGGAAATCATTTGAACACGGCCCGGTAAGGCTCAACATTGGCCTTGGTGACGATGGTGACAGGCACGGCAATGGTCTTTTCAACCGCGCCACCGTCAGCAATGGTCTTCAGCGCTTTCACAGCCGCTTCACCCATGGCTGCCGGGTCCTGCTGGATCACGGCTGCAACATAACCGGCGTCAATACCGGCAATGGCCTGAGCGGTCAGATCCCAGCCAAACACTTTGATGCTGTCCTGCTTGCTCTGGCTTTGCACGGCAGCAACGGCACCCAGCAGCGCGGGCTCGCCGGTGGCATAGATCGCCGTCATGTCCGGGTTGCCGGTGATCAGGTTTTCAGCCGCTGCCAGCGCATTGTCCTGGACGTTCTGGCCATCAACCACACCTGCTGACGTGATGCCGGAGACGCCCTTGATGGTGTCTTCGAAGCCCTTCTGGCGGATATTCTGGATGAAGGAGTTCAACGCGCCGACAACTCCCAGCTTGGCTTTGCCACCCATGTCCTTATTGACGTAATCGACGAAGAATTTGCCAATATCGGCACCCGCCTTGGCGTTATCGACGCCGATCTGTGCCTTCTGGGGGCCAGCAGGCAGAATGCTGTCGATGGCGACCACCGGAATGCCTGCATCCGCTGCCTGTTTGACCGCTGGCATAATGCCGTTGACGTCGATGGCCACAACGGCAATGCCGTCCACCTTCTGCTGAATATAGGTCTCGATGGCGCTGTTTTGGGCCGCAGGGTCATTGTTGGCATTGAAGATTACCAGTTTTGCGCCAGCCGCATCAGCGGCCTTCTGTGCACCCTGATTGATCTGGTTGAAAAACAGTGCCTGTTGATTGATCTGCACCAGCGCAAAGGTTTTTTGCGCGGCATTGGCAATTCCTGCCGTCAGGCAAAGGCCGGTGAGGGCCGTGACAGCCAAGGCTGCATTGATGGTTCTACGTGTGAAAGTCCGGGTCATCATTCCATCCTCTGGTTAGATTTGCCCATTGCTTTTGTTATTTCGCAGGCGGTGCAACGGAGTTCCGCACGACGATTTCCACTGGCAGCAATTCCTCCGATGCTTTCGCAGGCTGTTGCCAATCCGTATCGAGAAGCAGCGAAAGAGCGCGGCTTCCCATTCCCCGCACCGGCTGACGGATGGCCGTCAACGGCGGGGCAAAAAGATGCAAAGGTCCAACATCATCGAAGCCGATGACGGAAATCTGCTCAGGAATGGAGATCCCTTCCGCTCGCAGCACTTCAATGACACCGATGGCGATTTCGTCAGAGCTGGCGAAAATTGCGGTCGCCTCGCGGCTTCCCGCCAGAAAACGCCGCGCCGCCTGCCTGCCAAACTCTGCGGTATAATCGCCGCAATAGCGCTCAATCACCGCATTCTCACCGTGCTTGGCGCGCATGGCGGCTTCAAAGCCGGTAAAGCGGCGCTCGGTGCTGATCATCACATCCGGCCCGCCAATATAGAGAACATGCCGATGGCCAAAACCGGCCAGATGCTGCCCGGCCAGTTCTCCGCCTTGCCGGTTGTCACAAAACAGCTTTGGCACCGTCGCATCCGGCACGTCTTCATCGACCACAACCACTTTTCCGGTGCGATTGATGATCGCCGCCAGCTCACCCTGGTCAGGGTGATTGGTGATAAAGATCAGGCCATCCACATGGTTGCGCTCCAGCAGACTGAGATATGCCATTTCGCGGCCCGGGCGATTTAGCGTGGCATAGAGCGACAGCGCCAAACCGCGCAGATCCGCTTCCTCTTCAACGGCGGCCACCAGAGTTGCAAAGAACGGATTGGCAATATCCGGCACCACAAGACCGATGGTGTCCGAGCGGCCACGGCTGAGACGTCTTGCATGCGGATTTGGCTGATATTTGAGCGCGACAATGGCGTCTTCAATCCGCTTGCGCGTCTCGCCGGGGAGATCAAGCGAGCCATTCAGCATGCGCGACACGGTGGTCACCGACACGCCAGCGGCGGCGGCAACATCCTTTAGCCCAGTGACCCGTTCCTTGACCATATCCACCCTGTAAAGCGGTTTAGTAAAACGCTTTACAAAGTTCACATAACCCTGCACTTTTTGTCAAGCAACCATAAGACTATTTTTTAGTCGGCGGCGAATGTCGCATAAAATGTAAGCGAAAAATTCTCTCTATCGTTTCAATGAACACCCTTTTATGGCGGTAAAATCCGGGGTCGCGTCGCCTTAATTTACAATCTGAGAAAGGTGGCGTCGCCTTAACCGAGCACAGCATGCGATCGTTGCTTCGGCGTAAATATCAAGCTTTGATTGACAAGGCGATCTATCTGGCTCTGATGATGTAACCGCTCTCCTGTGTGGACCCATGGAGACCCACCTTCGCACATTGAGGTCGTCGGAGGGCGGTTACATCATCAGAGCAAGCTGAGTGCCGTTCGTCGTCAATGTCAGTTCTTGTAGCGGACCGCCTTGCAAATTGCGTCCCAACGAGCGGATTAAGTCGATGATACCCTTACGAACGAGAGGTTCACCACCCGTGAGACGGATCCGCGTGACGCCGGATCGGATGAAGGCAACCGCAAGACGTTCCAGCTCATCAATCGACAGCACATCACGCTTCGGCATGAATGTCATGTTTTCCGGCATGCAATACATGCAGCGTAGATCGCAACGATCGGTCACTGAAAGACGTAGATAAGTTACGCGGCGACCGAACCGGTCGATCAGACCACACGAAGGCAAGGCAGTCCCGCGGGTCAGCATGCTGTGCGCCTCTTTGTGACGACAGAAATCATCTGGTCGACAGACAAAAATTTTTCTCGGGGCTTTCCAGCAAGACGGCCTTGCTCCAATTCCGCAGCATCGATAGCCTGCCACGACGCGAAATCGATGTGGACACCATGCTTACCGGCCAGCCTTGCGATCAAGGCATCGGCATCCGCGAGCACGCGATGATCATTGCTGGAAATATCGGCAAGAACATGCTGCACTGTTTCGACTGCGCATGCCCTGTTGGTACCAATCGTGCCTTGTGGGCCGCGCTTGCTCCACCCACAAACATAGGTCGCTTGATGAGGGCCTCGTCCTGCTACATTGGCATGAACGCCCCTCGCCTCGTCATAGGCAACGCCCGGAACGGGCGCAGACCGTCTGCCGATGCTGGAAAATACGAGACCGCAGTCGATGGAAACCGGCATAGACCTATCGCCGGATAGGCTGGAGCCTCGGCTGAATACCATCCGCTCAACCCGCTCTCTTCCCTCGATAGCGTGCGGCTGCAGATGGAACCGGAACACGCAACACCGCTTCCGATCCGAGATCTGCGTCGAGAACGATGCCAGCATGCTGACAGCTGCCCTTTTCTCAGCGTCAATGCCATCAGGCAAAGCGGCGACATCCGGCACCGGATCGTCCGGATCAAGGACGGGGTCGCAGTCCGAGAGCATGCTGAACTCCTGCAATTCCTTGGCCGAAAAGCGCGTTTCGAGCAGGCCACGACGCCCGACGACCTGCACCTCGCGGATCTTGCTTTCGGCTAAGGCCTCCAGCGCATGGGCCGCGATGTCGCTATGACGCAACTCGTCGGTCGTCTTCAGCAGGATGCGGGCAATATCGAGAGCGACATTTCCATGTCCGACAATCACCGCACGCTCACCGGAGAGGTCGAAGCAGCAATCGCGATAGTCAGGGTGACCGTTATACCAGCCGACGAAATCGCTAGCCTGGTGGCTTCCCGGCAGGCTCTCGCCAGGAATACCCATCTTTCGACCTAACGCAGCACCCGTCGCAAGAATGACGGCATGATAGCAGTCAAACAGCGTGTCTATCGTCACGTCGATCCCCACGTCGATCCCGCCGACAAAGCGGAAGCCGGGCATGCTGGCAATACGATCGAATACGGCGGTCACCTGTTTCAATTTCGGATGATCCGGCGCCACGCCGAACCGCACCAGGCCATAGGGCACCGGCAGCCGCTCGAACATGTCGACTTGAATGTTGATCGGCGCTCTCAACAGAGCTTCGGCGGCGTAGAAGCCGCTTGGGCCTGCACCGACAATGGCGATGCGGAAAGGCGAAGCAGCCTTCGCTGCGGCGGCAATTGTGATGGTCATGATGTCAGAGCCTGCCGTCGCTCCTCAGCCCCTGGCAAGGGCGGCAGCCGACTGGCGACCACCGGCGTTTCTGCAGCGCGGCGACGATTGATTTCAATCCACTCTTGCTTGTCGGCTGGCAGGAGATAGGACGCATGAATGGCGCCGACGGGGCAAACAGGCGCACAACCACCGCAATCGATGCAGTTATCGGGATCGATATAGGTCATTTCCTCATCGATATGAAAACACTCGACGGGACATACAGTCACGCATTCCGTATAGCGGCATCCGGAGCATTGGTCGGTTACAACATAGGTCATGGTCAGCTTTCATCATATGTGGCAGACGATTTGGTGAACACGCCATCATCCGCCCGGAAAATCTTGAAGGAGTCAGGCCATTGCAACCTGGACCAGCGCATCGGAAAATGTCGGCGCCCGGCCGAGATCGGCATAGGCGGGCGGCGTCACGGCATGCACGGTCGCGCCCTTTCGGTTGGAGCGCTGCCAGTAGCCGGACGGAGCAACCACAACGCCACGCATGACATCGGGCGATAATGTCGCAAATGCCTCGAACATTCCGCGATCATTGAACACGCGGATCGGCGCTCCGGCGATGATACCGCGTTCGCTGGCGTCGTCAGGGTGCAGCAGCACCGCCTGCTCCTCGCCGGCCTGCGCAATCTGCGCCGGCAGATTCCCGTAATTCGAGTTGAGAAAGGCGTGGCTTTTCGGAGAAATCAGGCTGAGCGGATACTGCTGCGCCAGAACCGGATGGGTTGCGGGGCTCTCGTTGGGACGGATGTAATGCGGGAGCGGATCGACCGCTTCGCCCGATTGGTCGCCACCGTAACCCTGCCTGAACAGCGGCGCGACGAAATTGCCGCCTTCGGCGAGGGTTGATTTGAATTCGCATTTGCCCGTAGGTGTCGGAAAATTTCCGTCACGATGCGGCGCCCATCGGTTGGCAGCGGGCATGTTCAATCGCATATATCCCGACTGTTTCAATTGATCGAGCGTGATCCCTTCAAGAACCGGGCTTGCCCAATCCATCGATGCTTCGATCATCTCGTCGTCCGAGCGGAAGAAGAAGGGATCGTCGATGTCCAGTGCGCCGGCAAGGCGCCGGAACAATTCCGTGTTTGAAACCGCCTCGCCGAGCGGTTCGATCGCTGGATTGTTGTAGGACAGATAGAGATGGCCCCAGGAGAACATGATGTCCTTCTGTTCCAGTTGCGTGGTCGCTGGCAAAAGGATATCAGCATATCTGGCGGTGTCGGTGATGAAATGCTCGCTGACGACGGTGAATAGATCGTCCCGCCCCAGCCCCTGTTCCAGCTTTTCCTGTTCGGTGACCATGGCCATGGGATTGGCATTGTATACGAACAAGGCACGGATCGGAGGGTCCAGTTCAAGAGCGCCCGTCAGCGCCTGGCCAAGGCGCCAGGAATTGATCACCCGCATCTTCTCAGGCTGGAGATCGGGACGCATCAGCCCGCCCCAGTTTACCGGAAAGGCCCAGATCGGCAATTGCAGTAGCCCCCCGCCGACATGTTTCCATGCACCGATCAACGCTGGCAGGCAGGCAATGGCACGAACCGTCTGGCCACCACCAGCATGACGTTCCACCGCCACCCCAATCCGCACGACCGCCGCAGGCGTGGTCGCGTATTCGCGAGCCAGTTTCAGGATGTCATCAACGGGAATGCCGGTTTCCAAAGAGGCGAATTCCGGTGTGTATTCCGCCACCCGCTCAACCAGTTCGTCATATCCCAGCGTGTGCTTGTCTACATAGTCCCGATCCACCAGATTTTCCGTGATGATGACGTGCATCATGGCCATGGCCAGTGCCCCATCCGTGCCGGGCCGGATCGGAATGTGCCAGTCGGCAAGCCGCGCAGTGCGGGTACGCACCGGATCGATCACCACAAGTTTAGCACCACTCTTTCGGGCTTCCTCGATGAAGGGCCAATGATGCGAATTGGTACTGAGCGTGTTGCAGGCCCAGAGAATGATATATTTGGAATGAACGAAACTCTCGGGATCGACACCCGGTGTATGCCCAATCGTCATCATATAGGCCGTGCATGAGCCTGAATCACAGAAGGTGCGCTCGCTCACCGAGGCGCCCAGTTTGTTGAACAGAGGATCGCCGACATTGAGGCCATTGAGAATACCCTGCGTGCCAAGATAGCTGTAGGGCAATATCGCCTGAGCGCCATCGGACGCGATGATATCCTTCCAGCGGGTGGCGATCTCTTCGAGCGCGTCATCCCAAGAGATTCGAACGAACTGGCCGCTGCCTTTAGGGCCGACGCGCCGCATCGGGTAAAGCAGGCGCTTATCGCTATAGACCCGATCCTGGTAATTGTTGACCTTCACGCAGAGCCGGCCGCGGGTGAAGGGATGGTCTGGATTGCCCCGCACAGCAAGCGCCTTGCCGTCCTCGACGGTCGTCAGGATCGAGCAGGTATCAGGACAGTCATGCGGACATGCACCTACAACAACAGAACGGGCCATCGCTTTTACCTCGCTTCAACGCTTCGAATGGCGGCATTCTGCTGTAAAATTCAGCCCTCGGCGTTATCCAAAACTGCTTTTTACTGTTCCATTCCTGCGAAAACCCCCTCCTTGGAGGCTGGCGCAAATCTTGCTTGTCTTTTGAGCCATATGTCGCGGCGCCAATCTGAAGGAGAGGCCAAGCCATGCTCGGACATTCCGTCGATAAATATGTGACCGGATCCATGCTGGAGACATCCAATGCCCACGGATGGACCAATATGCTCGCCGAGCGCTGGAGCCATGCGCCGGGTGAACTGCCTTCGCTCGTGCCACGCGAAACCGAAATTGCCATCCTGCTACGCGGTCGATCCGTGGTGGATCGTATCGGCGGCGGCATGCGCCAGTACACCCAGGCGAGACCCGGCACGATCTGGCTCTGTCCTGCAGGGATCGAGGAAGAGTTCATAAACGTCACCGAATCGATCGATGACTGTCTGCACATCTTTCTGTCCGGGCAGCCTTTCGACGAGACAATCCTGCGCGAACACGATATTGATCCAGCCCGCGTGGAACTGCGCTACGAGAGCATCGCCAGCGACCCGTTCATTGAATTCATAGCGACCGAGATCCTCAAGGAAATGGCGGAGGAGAGTCCTGCCGGGCGGTTGCTGATGGAAACCCTGGCCATTTCCCTGTCTGCCCATCTCATCAAGCGGTATTCCGCAACCGACCTTCGTCCAAAACAGCCTTCGGCACAGGATCGGCCGCTAGACCAGAAGCGCCTTTCGCGGGTCAAGGACTATATAGACGCGCATCTGGAAAATGATTTCACGGTTGTCGATCTTGCCACTATTGCCTGCATGAGCGTGGCTCACTTTGCGCGCAGTTTTAGGGCTGCAACCGGCAAGACTCCCCATAATTATGTGAGGGATTTGCGCCTCGAACTCGCAAAACAGCGCCTGACACGCGATGACAGCCATATCGCAGAGATCGCTTTTGCTGCGGGCTTCTCGTCACAGGCCAATTTCACAAAGGCCTTTCGGAGCGCTACCGGCCTCACTCCGGCGAAGTTCCGCGTTATGACAGCTCTTCGAACACCGCAACGGAACAAAAATTAGCCGCTCGTTCGTGAACGGGACAGATTCGCTTACAGGCTTTGGAATTGCTGACACCGCCAGCGAAACCAGACTTCATCGTTGAGCGACAATTCAGATTGTGGGGTAGATGTCCCGCACGTCTCTTCTCGTCGCCCCGAAAAGACGCACGAATAGAGGTATCGTTGGTCAGGGTTGATTGGACCGGAACCACCAACTGCAATCATGGTGTCAGGCAGTCCGGCGCTCACCCGGACAGTATGCGCGACCCGATCCAATCGTTGAAAATCCCGAGTAATATACCGTCAGGGAATACACTCTCCGCAGCCTCACACAAAAGCCGGTCCTGCCCGTCTCGACAGCGCTATTGTTAAGGACCCGTAAGGGCACGGCAAGCAGCCAATGTCGCCCCTCGCGATTGACGGCACATGGCTTTTCCGTCTCAGTTGTCGTGACCTGTTTTTGCCGCCACAAAATATGTTTGCTATCCCAAAAATCCGCTTCCAGATAAGCGAATTTGGCGCATTTCTTGCTTTTCTGTTGTCAGTTTGTGACGTCCCAACAAAGGCAGCACGATATGCATATGAGGTGTTTCGATCTGGGTGAGATCAGGACGGCAGAGCGCTTTAGCTACTGGAGGGACGTTCTGTGCAACGTCTATGTCGCGCTCGACCCAGAAACACCGTCCAAAATGGACTTCCGAGGTGCTGTAACCGATCACCCGTTCGACGAAATCGGCATTTCGAATATCGCGTCCCTGAAACAAACCATTGCACGCACGACAAGCGGCATACGCCGCGACACGAATGCCTATTGTTTCCTCAATCTGCAAGTAGCCGGCACATGCCGCATCCGTCAGGGAAACCGCGATGCCATCACGATGCCCGGGGAGTTCACCATCGTCGATTCGTCCGAACCGTTTCTTCTCGACTATACGAGCGACACTTGGGAACAATATGCGTTCAAGATCCCGAAGCATATGTTTGATTCCCATGTCGGCCACGAATTCGTGGCGCGCACAGTCACGGACCGCACACCCATCGGCAAGGTCGTTGTCGATTTTCTGGCATCCATCGCCCGAAACCCCGAGAATCTGCGCCACAGCTCGATCAACATGACGAAGACAATCATCGACCTTGTCGCCATGTCGCTTCGAGCCTCGACGCCCGAGCGTGACGACGATCGCCGCCGGACCTTCAGGTCACCCCTTCGTCAGTCTGTTCTACGTTATGTCGAGCTTAACTTCGCAGACCCGGAGATCTCACCCGCCAAGGTCGCGGCTCATTTCGGAATATCGATCCGCTACCTGCACAAGCTGCTGGAAGAACACGGCGAAACCTTGGGGCAGATCATCCTGGCAAAGCGCCTCGATCGTTGCGCCTCCGAGCTGCGTAAAGGGACATGCCTGACCATTTCGGAAGCAGCCTTCCGCTGGGGTTTCAACGACATGTCCTATTTCAGCAGAGCCTTCCGGCGACGTTTCGGCGTTGCCCCCCGCGATTACAGGCAATGACCGCAACAAAACCGCAGCTCTGCCGCTGTGCGGCAAAGCTGCGCTAGGCCTGATTATCGTTCAGGCAAATGTCGCGTAAGGCGCCGTCAGAGAACTGTAGGAAGAACTCTTGATGATGCTGTGCAGATTGCGTCGGCGCGCTCCCATGTTGCCGCCGTCATAAAGCGGGAAGCACATCGCATCGTTCATCAGTTCTGCGAGCGGATGCATATCAGTATAACTGTCTACGCCAACAACCCGCATGGCATCGTAGACGACGTCTACGCATGTTTCCGAGCAGAAGACCTTTGTCATCACTGCCAGTTCATGCTCCACCCCTTTGGACTGGTCGTATTGATGGCACGCCTTCCACGTCATGTAACGGCAGGCCTCGATCTTCATCTTCATGTCAGCAAGCATATAGCCGACCGTCGGATATTCGATGATTGGATGTGGCCCGGAGCGGGAGTCGGCACGCGCATATTGCAGGGCATAGTCGTAGGCGGCACGCATGACACCGACGCAGGCCGCACCGATCAGCGCGGCGGTCCAGGCGAAATTCGTGGAAACGATTTTGATTCCGTCACCCGGCTCACCCAGGATGTTGTTTGCCGGCACACGTACATTCTCAAAGGCCATCCGCGGGGAAATCGTTGCCCGGTGGCCGACCGTATCGAGGAGCCCCGTCACCCGAACGCCGGGCGTGTTGCCAGGAACCATGATGACTGCAAGTGATTCTTCGGCGTTCCGTGTCAGATCGGTTCTGCAAACGACCGCATAAAGGTGGCAATTATTGCCGTCCCAGCCGGTACCATTGGTGGTGTAATGCTTTTCGCCATTGATCACCCACTCATCACCTTCCAGGGTAGCGGACGTCTTAACACCGAAACGGGGATCGGGAGAATCGAAATTGGCGCCACCCGTAACTTCCGTGAACGCCAACGCTCCCAGGCGCGTTCCATCCTCGGCAAAATCCGACAGCAATCGCTTTTTCTGCTCTTTGGTTCCGAACATCGCAACCGGCTTGATGCAAAGGCCGCTGCCCAAAAGCGCAGATGGAATGTTGACATCGACCGATGTTAGCTCTTCCGCCGCAAGTGCAAAATCAAGGGTGGGAATTTCTGAGCCGCCCGCTTCCTTAGGAAGGAGAGCGTTGACAAAGCCAGCATGAACGCCCTGTTCAAAGAATGGCTTGATTGCATAGAAGCGTTCATCCGGTCGAGAATATTGGGCGATTGTCTTGCGAACGTCCTTCAGGACTGTGTTGGCAAAGGCACGCGCGCCATCGCGAAGGGCAATCTGGTCCGCATTCAGGTTGAAATCTATACTCATCGAACTTCCCCTTTTGGTTTATTTTTTGACGGACGCTGGCAGCGAGAACCTTCGCCTCCGCATACGTCCATCGAAACCATATTTCCTCCTCAGCCCGGAATCTTGTCTGTCAGCGCCCTAAGGCTTGCACCTGAAGGAACAGTACCCAGAGTGCGAGTTCAGTCATTTCGAAACCGGCTGGAGCAATTGCAGGGATGAATGGCGCAAAGCGGTCGTGGATATCCATAACGAAACCATTATCCCGCCTTCCAAAACGGCAGTTCAAAGCAAGGAACTTTGACATTCAGACCTGACGCAAATGTCGGCGTCCGCGCGCTCAATCGGATGACTGAGCTTGGTCATCAAGAATTCACCTGCAGTGCATGGAAAATCCAAAGGGTTGGGCTACCTCGACTGGAATCTGATCGCTGTAACAACAGACGCCTCCGCGCTTGTTGATCTCACATGGACAGATTACAGATTTCATGGCTGACCGATTTATCAGCCCCGCAGAAGATTCTTTTTTGAGATGGAACTTCATTATGTTTATATAAGGAATATATAATTATAATGGCGGGCTGAACCTTAATCCTGGATTAAACGATGCCGGTTTTTAAATTCTCCAAACGCGTTCGTGAACTGCTGACTGTCCGATCTGATAATCCCGACTTGCTAAAAGCCCAATATCGCGCTTTCTCCAGCCAAATGCCGATGATGTATTTCATCTTGCTATCCAGCAGCTGGGCGTTGGCCATCACGCATTTTCATTCCTCGCCCTTGTATCTTACCGTCGGCTTGCCGCTCCTGTTTACATGTATAGGTGGCTTGCGAATGGCATTTTGGTTGCGAAACCGCAATGTTGATCCGACAACTGAAATGGCTCATGCCGCAATGACGTGCACAAATCGTCTTGCTATTGTCATTGCAATCGCTTTGGCGGCTTGGTGTTACATGTTATTACCTTATGGAGATGAATACGAACGATCTTACGTTTCTTTCTACATGGCAATTACTGGTAATTACCCACCCCTTGCCATTGCTTGAAATTCCTGAATCCATTGCGTGATGGATAGAGGTGATTTGCAGCGGCTGACGAAGGACGAATTGATCGAGCTGGTGTTGCGGATGCAGCATCCCGAGAAGACATCGCGCACGTCCTCGAAGCCGCCATCGAGCGACCGCAAGGAGCGCCGCGATCAGTCGAAGCCCGGCGGCGCCAAACCGGGGCATGAAGGCCATAGCCGGTCCTTGGCCAGCGATTTCGACAGGGTCGTCGATCATCGTCCCGATCAATGTTCATGCTGTGGGATTTTACTGGCGGATGAACTTGCCGCTGAGATCGTCAGCGAACACGATGCGATCGAACTGCCCGATATCAAACCCTTCGTCGAGCGCCATCGGCGTTTGAAGGTCGCCTGCCCGTCCTGCGGCACGTTGGTTGTGGCCCCTATGCCAACTGCGGCCAAGGGCACGCCGTTCGGTCCGCGCCTGCATGCGGTGGCGACCTATCTCAAGACCTTTCAGGCTCTGTCCTACGAGCGGCTTCAAAACGCGTTCGCCGACCTGTTCGGGCTGACCATAAGCCAGGGTGGCCTCATGAATATGCTGCGCCGGGCGCAAGGGACATTTGTCCCCGAACGCGATGTTGCTGTTGGGGCTCTGCGCCGCGCCAAGGTCGTGGCATCCGACGAAACCGGCGTGCGGATCGAGGGCAGCAATTCCTATCAATGGGTGTTCCGCTGCACCGAGGCCGTCGTCCATCAGGCCGCACCGACACGCGGCGCCATCGTGGTCGAAACCCTGATGAACGGGCATCGCCCGCAGGTTTGGTGCTCGGATCGCTATTCGGCTCAGCAAGGTCATGGCTCTGTGCATCAGACCTGCCTTGCCCATCTGGCGCGCGACGTTGCCTATGCCGAACAGGCCAGCGACGACCCGCTTGCCTGGCGACTGCGGCTCTGGCTTAAAAACGCCTTTGCCTTGGCCAACGACATCACCAATCTTGCCGCATCGACGATCAACATAAAGCGGCGAGCCCTGGAGAAAAGTCTCAACGATATTCTGGCGACATCGACACACTGCGATTTTGCCAGAACCGTGCAGAACAAGTTCCGGCGAGCCCGTGATCAGCTTCTGACCTTTGCCCTGTATCCCGGAATGGTCGAACCGACAAACAACGCCTGCGAACGCGCCTTGCGGCCCGCCGTCATCCAGCGAAAGGTCACAAACGGATATCGTGCCATGTGGGCTGCAAACGGCGAGGCCGATATCCGCACCGTCATAGATACCGCTCGCCTCAAGCCGGGAGCCAATACCTTCAGCGTCATACTCCAAACCGTCACAGCCTGAAATCGGCTGGAAACACGGCGTGGGTAATTACAATTACTGTAATGTCGTGCATTTTTTGCCTGATGTATCTCCGATCCGCGGCAGTAGTTGTTACTATAATTGTCAGTGTAACATTTATAATATTGTTTATTTCGTTGAAAAAACTTATTTTTATAGCCGTTGCGGTCAATATCATGTTAGTTTGCGCAGGGATTATATCGGTTTTGCTCACGAATTACCGCAATTTCGAGCAGATGGTCCTATCACAACATAGGGCGGAAGCGTTGAGCAATGAAAATTTGCGACTGGCCCACGTCGATAGCCTAACCGAGCTACCAAACCGGCGAGCGTTTTTTTCGTATCTTGAATTCGAGCTGACGAAAGCGAGGGCCGTTGGTTCCAGAGTCGCCCTTGGCCTTATCGACCTCGACGGGTTCAAACCGATTAACGACCTTTACGGCCATTCGACAGGTGATCGGCTTTTGGTTGAAGTGGGAAAACGTCTCTTGGATCTTTCTGAGGGCCACAAAATCTTCCGGCTGGGCGGTGATGAATTTGCGGTGATTGCGACGAATTCTCTAGACAATGAACAGTTCTTAAGCGCCGCGAATGAACTGATTGAGCGGCTTCATCACCCTTTCCATATGGTGGAGGCTACCGTTCAGATTTCTGCATCAATAGGCATTGCAATCTATCCGGATCTCACATTGATGCCAGATAGATTGCTTGATCAAGCTGACTACGCCCTCTATCACGCAAAGAATACTCGACGTGGGAGCGCGGTATTGTTTAATGCGTGCCATGAAAGACAAATCAATATTAACGCCAGCATCGAACAAACACTCAAGCAAGCTGACATATCGCATGAAATGTCCGTCGTCTATCAGCCCATCATTGATATCAGACAGGGAAAGCCCGTTGGCTTCGAGGCACTGGCCCGGTGGGATAGCCCAACATTAGGCTGTGTATCGCCCGCCGAGTTTTTTCCTATTGCGGAGCGAGCCGGGATCGTCGGCCTTTTAACGAGACCACTTCTTAGAAAGGCACTTGATGCCGCAAGCCATTGGGACAGGGACCTCCGGCTATCGTTCAATCTTTCTGCTTACGATCTTAACTCGAGCGAAAGTGCAACGCTCTTGATTGATATCATCGAGAATGGAAAATTTGACGCAGGTCGTATTGATTTTGAAATTACCGAAACAGCATTCACACATGACTTCGCGCAGGTTAAGCGGTCCATTGAAATGCTGCGCTCACGTGGCTGCGGAATTTCTCTTGACGATTTTGGTATTGGTTACTCGAGCCTCACACGACTGCACTCTCTTCCACTTACCAAGATCAAGATTGATCGCAGCTTTGTCGTAGGTCTGCAAGACACCTGCAAGTTATAAAATTGTTAAGTCCGTGCTCGCTCTCAGCCAAGACATGGGATTGGAGTGTGTTGTTGAAGGTATAGAAACACACGACGAATTGGCGGCTCTACAGAAACTCGGCGGAATCCTCGTTCAAGGTTATATCTGTTCTCCGCCACTCCGAGATCCAGACGTGGCGGAGTTCATTGCGCGAACGGCAGATAACAGTGCTTTTCAGGCGTCCGGCGTGTTCAATTTTTGATCCACGAGCGTTAATACAGGTCATAAATAGTCTGTCGGTCAGGCCGCGGAGCGATTGCTTTCCCGCCTGTCGTTGTCGCGCATTGCAGCAGAACTTTGCGGCTCGCGGATGGCACTGCGCCTGTTGAGCTGGAAGCGCTTGGCCAGTTCGCTCAGTTTAGCCGCGCCACTGGAAAGCGCTTCGCTGATGGCATTCATGCCGCTGACTATTCCCGCGTTTGTTGTGTCATCTGGTCTAAGGCGTTGACCGCAGTGCTGATTTCCGTGAGGCTAGTGGATTGCTCCGACGCTGCCGTGGAAATGGCTTCAATATTAACATCGATAGGATTGCACGAAGGACTCGATCCGGTTCAGCGCACTGCCACTTTCACCAGCGCGGGCTGCTTCGACGCCTGCATTCAGGGCTAATACGCCGTCTCATTGATCAAAACCCATTTGCCCACTCTCTGCGTCCGATGGACATGATGCGGCACGGCTGGCTTTCGAGCTTTCGCCAGGCATCGCAGCAGTGAGCGACGATGTCGTCGTAAGATTTGAAGATCCTGTTTGAGAGCCAGTTTTCGCGCATGAAATGCCAAAGGTTTTCGACGGGATTGAGCTCCGGCGACTTCGGCGGCAACGGCAGGATGGTGATGTTGTCGGGCACGACGAGCGTGTTGGACATGTGCCAGCCAGCCTGATCCATGATCTGGATGGCGTGCGCGCCGTCATCGACATGACGGGCGATTTCAGCCAGATGCTGGGTCATTGCGTAGGTGTCACACCATGGCATGACCAGCGCGGAGGCCTTGCCGAGCTTCGGGCAGATGGCACCGAAGATATAGGCCGATCTCGTGCGTTGATCATGCGGCGCGGACGGTCGCGTTCCGCGCTTGGCCCAACGGCGCGTGATCTTCGTTCGTCGGGCAAATGATTCACTGGATCATTTGCTTTTCCGCCTCACTCTGCCCGATCCGGGCCTCGTCCTGGAACCAAATCTCTATTCGTTTTCCTTGGGCTGCTCCGGCAACAATTTCTGCCACTGCGGCTGGGAAACTTTTTTAAAATCGTCAATGGCCTGAGGGTCCTGCGCGTGATGTTTGGGCCGGGCAGCCAGCTTGCGATAGCCCATGGCTCGTACTTCACGGCTCAGCGTTTGCTCGCTCACAGAAACGCGAAACTCTTCCCAGAGCCATTGCGCCAAATCGCACAGACGCCAGCGAACGACGCCGTCGAGATAGGGCGTCGGACCACGCTCGATGGCCTGCGCCAGCGCCACACGCTGCTGATCGTTCATCCGCGACTGCTGACCGGGAGCCTTGCCATTGATCAGGCCCTGGGGGCCGCGTTCGTTAAAGCGCAGGACCCAGTCCCGGATAATCTGGAGCGTGACATTGCCGAGGCGGGCGGCATCTGACCGCGTGCCGCCGTCATAGATCGACGCGAGCGCCAACAAGCGTCTTACCTGGGCCGCGTCCTTCGTCTGCCGCGCCAGCCGCCGGAGATGGTCTCCATCAAAATCTTCACGCAACGAAATCCCTGATCGCATCGTAAACCTCCGGTTTGCCCCAGAGATTCAGATTCACCGCGATTTGGGAAGCCCAAAGAGTCAACATCAGCAAGGCGACGTATAAAAGGTTGGTCTGGAAGGCAATTTCATCGATAACAGTGATGATATTACTGATTTCCTTCGAAGCGCTCTCGATGCGGCTCATGGCGGCGACGGTGAAGTTAACGACCTTTACAGACTCGGTTGCAGCCTGACGAGCGTCGCGCACCAAGTTTCGAGTATCTTTGGAACGCGCACTGGATTCTCTCACCGTCGCGGTTATTTCTTCCAATGCCGCAGAAGTCTGCTCCAGTGCGGCAGCCTGTTGCTCCGAGCGTCTTGCCAAGCTGTTCGATTCCTTGGGCATATCATGACTATTGGTGGAAACCGCCGCCGTTTCCGTCAGCACCTGCGCCAGGGTTTCCTGGAATTTGCCAATGGACATGTTGAAGTCTTTACGCAAGTGCTCGAAGGTTGGAATGAACGGCTCATCAATCGTCATTCGGATATTGCAGTCCGACAAGCGCTCAAAACCGGCACCAATCGTAGCAATGGCGTTGACGCGGCCGCTGACATCGATCGCGAATTTCACAACCTTGACGACCTTTCCCTTTTCATCTGTGATCGGGTTATAGGTGGCCTGAATATAGACTTTCTTGCCACCTTTCCCGATCCGCAAGAACTCGTCGCTCTGGAACTCATCTGTTCCAAGCTAACGCCAGAACTCTTAGGAAGCGGGGGGACGCGCTGTAAGCTTGTTCACAAAACTTCGAATGATTTTTGCCAATGATCTCGCTGAGGTCGTAGTTCATCGCCTTGCAGAAATTCTCGTTGGCAGTCAAAATCTGACCAGTCGGTGTGAACTCGATAACAGCCTGAGAACGCAACAACGCTTCCATCTTGCCGCACTCAATCCTGCATCATTCCGGCGATATTTGCTCGTGCCAAGGCGGTCTTGAATTGAAAAGGCGCGGCCGGATTGCCGCCTGATCCCGCCAGCAGATGCCTGGTTCAGGCGCCAGGATTACTGGGCATCACCGTCCATAGGCCTCAAAGCCTTTATTGGGGACGACAAAGGAATTTTCGTGGTGCTACTCTATAACTTCGGCGAAAGGCAGGTAACAATCTTCCATCGAACCCCCATCGGTTAATACACCTAGACAAGTTACAAAATACACGTAAAACACGTGTCAGGTTGCATATTTACAATCCAAGACTCTTGGCTTTACATCGGTCTGACATCACCGAGCTGGGGAGCCACAATGAAAACTGTTCTTTTCTGTTTAGCCCTTTTTCTTTTGCCTATTTCATTTGCTTTTGCCGACTGTCCCGCCCCAATTGACAACAGTTTTGCAGCGGCGGCCAATGCCAAGTTCGACTGCTCCAGTAGCCTGCCCCTGAAAGGTCACGAAACAGACCGCAAGTTCCAGGTTCATTATGATTTTCCAAAGACCTTGCCCGATACCAGCAAGCTGCCATGGCTGACGATCGATCCCTTCAAGAATCCCGCTGACTACATGCAGGCCGTCTTGAATTACGTCACCAAGGTGAACGCTCGCCCTGAGATTGATTGGCGCATCCAGGATAATAAGGTCGAGAAATGGTGCGATGCGCCATGGTTCTTCATGCTGAGGGAGCCACTGCACGGTATGACCACCGAACGGTGGTCTCGTCCGAAGGAGCTTCACGCGCTCCAAACAGATTGGGAGCGTACTTTCGCTGTCGGGATCTACAACGATGTGGCCTGCTACGGTTTTGGGCAGATCTGGGCCGATCCGGCCTTTCCCAAAACCCTTGACTTTGCATTCGCGGATGGTGCCGTGGGGGCCAAAATGCTGTTCACGTCAGCAAAGCCTTCCAGCGTTCCTTATCTTGCAGGGTCAAAGGAGTGGGACGTTGCCGGAGAAAAGGACGGCAGCACCATGACGATGCGGCTTCTGCAATTTGATCTGTCGATTAAGGACAAACGTTCGCCCAACGGCTGGTTCTTCGGGACATTCGTTTATAATGCCATGCAGGCCGGTGATACGCCGTATCAGCGCCTGGTTCCGGTCGGCTTGATCTGGGGAAGCGACCCCGCGTTGAATGCAAAAGCATATCTGGAACAAGCCATGTCGCCGACCGAAAGCTGGGTCAATCCTGCCGTCGCCACGATGTTTTATCCCCTCCCGAGACAGCATCTCGGCCTTTTCGGGCGCGCCAATGGCCCAGTTGACAACCCAATGTCCGCCTGCATTACATGTCATCAGCGCGCGCTTGACTGGGGGACAGCAGTCTTGCCTGACAGCCCTGAAGCGGCGCAAGCGGCGGAGCTGTTACCAGATGTTCCCACTGATCCATACAACGACTCAGCCGTCGCCGCCTATTTCAGAAACATTGGGTCCAATTCACCCGTGCCGGACACCCAGTCGCTTGATTATGTTTTGCAGGTTTCAAAAGGAATTGCTGCCTTCCGCAATTGGGTGAAGACCGATTTTCCTGATCATGCCGCCTCCACCTCGGATGTCCCGCCCTACCCCTTCAAACCCGGCAACACAATCACCGTGACGCCTGTTGACATTACTGCTCCTGGCGGTGAAAAACTTGAACTCGATCCAACCGGCAAGCTTTTCCTTCGCTGATATGATATGATACTTTAAATATATTCTGTCTCCAGGAGGCTGCACATGTTGTCATTAAACATCTTTGGCCGCTTTCTGATTATCGACTCTCATGGGTGCGACCGCAGCCCAAGAGGATCGAAGGCCCGCGGGATAGTGGCGTTACTTGCCATGTCACAAGGCTACTCCCGCAACCGGACTTGGTTGCAGGATAAGCTGTGGAGCGATCGAGAGTCCAAGAGAGGGTCGGACAGCCTTCGCCAAACGCTCGTTGACATACGACGGGCGTTTGGCCCCTATCAAACGATATTGAAAGCGGATCGGGAAAAGGTAGCACTTGATCCAACCCGCTTTTCGATAAAATACCGGCTCATGCCCGCCTCTAATGACTGGAATAATGAGCAGGACGCATTTGCCGACCTCGACATTCGTGACCCTGAGTTTGAAGACTGGATCCGGAACTTACGAGCCTCTCTTGCGGACAAGGCGCGGATCAGTCCGCCCCATGCCCTACGCAGTCATACCGCCCCCAAACCCGCAATTTTTTTCCACTTCCTATCCGACAACCAGCCTTCTAGTGAATTGACATCAAGTCGGCTGATGACACTGACAACGACGTCGCTCCGCGATTTAGACGAGTTTGAAATCTTTCCCCGTCACGCTGCCATCGGCGGCACACTCCCTCCCTTGCCTGTCAAGGGCCTCACTGTCGCAGTGCGGACCGTAACTTTAGGTCGAGACAGCCATGTGGCTATTGCCCTCAGCCATGCAGGGACTGGACAGCTCTATTGGTCGCGAACCACTCAAATATTGGCATCACACACAGAGTTGCTGCATCACGAATCCGGGATTCTTGTCCAAGCCATTCTTTCGACGTTGCGCGAGCGGAAGGATCAGCTTGGAATCTCACATTCGGGAGCCATGCTCGCCAATCATGCGCGGGCCTTGATCTTCCGATTTGATCGGCAAAGTTTAAGAGATGCAGACGTCAATCTGCGCTATGCCTATGATCGCGATCCGCGCCCGCAATATCTGGCATGGCGGGCATTCCTGCGCAACATGGCACAGTTCCAGCATCGCAGCAGCGCATTCCTGGACGACAAGATCACATCGACAGAACTGGTACAGGAAGCACTGCGCGAGGACGCTGGTAGCGCCAGCATCCTGGGCATCGGGGCCCATCTCGAATATCTTGGAGGCGGTTCAAGCCGTGGTTCACTGCGGCTTGCTGAACGCGCGGTCAGCCTTGACCCGCTGAACGCAGTCAACCTGGCGATTTTATCCAATACGGAACTGGTTCTCGACAAGCTTAGGGATAGTCAAGGATCGGCTTTAAGCGCACTTGCATTAACAGGTGGAGGCGAACACAGGGCCTTTGTCGAATTCTTTTGCTGCATGTCCGCCGCCGCATTGGGCGAATATGCAACGGCCATAGGCCATGCAGAAGCAGCGCTTATTCTGCGCCCCGCATTTCGTGCGCCCCTCAGGTATTTGATTGCACTTTACAAGCAGGCGGGCATGATCGAGCAAATGGATCGAGCCGTCTCCCGGTTGCAACAATTCGAGCCTGACTTCCTGCCTGCACGCTTTCTCGACAGCGATTATCCGGTCACAACCATGCGACGGATTCGGTTGATTGACGCCATCGCCAGTTAGTTATCCAAGCGCTTCAAACTCACGGACGATTCACGCTGGACTCACGATAGCAGACTAGCGTCGCGTTATAGAGACACGTAGGAACGACTATGAGCAATAACCGTATGGTTGTAGACCATCTGAAGGCCGCTTTGCTTGCGACAAACGCAGACAAGACGTTTCTTGCCTACCTCATTCAGATGGCGCTGATTGAGTGCGCGACCGCTCCGCAGGTTTTTGGCTCAACGCCGACTATGAATGAGTGTCGCGTGTCCCCCCCTATGATCAGCCCCGTAAGGCCTTAATTTACTGAATAAAAATGCAGCCTGGTTGGGTGGCGATCGGCGCCGGTTACGCCCCTCCAGTAACAATTTTGCATGTAAAGTCAGGTGCTTACTGTCTTTTCTAACAGCTTCAATCTTCGGCGCTGTTGCACAGGCCCTCAAAAACGGCTCCACATGGAGCCACCGAGCCCCAGCTTAAAGACAGTTGCCAGCCTGCCATTGTTAGCCATTTGTTTGCCGCGAAAGCAACCTGCCCGACAATCGCTACGCGTGAAGAGCAAGATGTCTCGAAGCATTAGGCGCTTCCGGCAATTGGGGCTATGATCTCCTTAAAGATCACGGGAGGCGGCTTTTCAAGAGCCGGTGATTTCATGGGTTTTGCCGATCACGTCAAGGAAATCGAGCGCGTCGGGCAGGGAAGCAATACCGGTCGCGACGCTATTGTCGTAGAATCTTGGCGGCGATGCCTGGAGACCTATCAGCTTGATCCGGCGCAAGCGCGTGAGGCGGTTATCGTCTCTCAAACACGCCTGCGCGAACATCGTCAGCAGGCGGAGGACCTCGTACACATCGCACGCTCTGGGCTGGAGCGGCTCTACCGGCAGGTTGCCGAGCAGAATTATGTTCTTCTCCTCTCCGACCGGCAGGGCGTAACCGTCGAATTTCTCGGTGATCCCTCCTTCAACAACAACCTGCGAAAGGCCGGGCTCTATCTCGGCTCGGAATGGTCCGAGCCCCGCGCTGGCACGTGCGCCGTTGGCGCCTGTTTGGCCACTGGCGAGGCTCTGACGATCCATCAGACCGACCATTTCGACATCACCCATACACCACTTTCCTGCACCGCCGCACCAATCTATGACACGCAAGGCACGTTGGCAGCGGTCCTCGATATTTCGCTCCTGAGTTCGCCCATCTTAAAGACGAGCCAGAATATGGCGCGTCATCTTGTCTCCTCGACAGTGCGGCGCATCGAACTCGCCAATCTCATGGCGAACAGTCGACACGACCTGGTGCTGCGCTTTGCTGGCGCCCCGGAATTTCTCGATGTTGATCCGGAAGCGGCGATTTCCGTCGATGGCGGGGGCCGCATCACCGGCATGACGCATGGCGGCGCGCGGCTTCTCGCTGCCTCGCGTGGAATTGACTGGCGACGGCCCGAGCTTGTGCTAGGCCAACCGGTCGCGGATTTTTTCGAGGCAGGCTTGGACGAGCTCGCTTCGCTGACCCGCGCCAGCCTGCCGCAAGACCGGCGGATTGCCGTGCGCGATGGGTCGGTCCTCTTTGCTCATGCGATCGAGCCGCAACAGCGCCTGGCCGGGGCGCCGCTCGTTCGAGCTCTTCGGTCGCCGCCAGCCATAAACCTGCTCGGCGGCAGTGTAGGCATCATCGACAGACTTCGCCATAAGATTGCCAAGCTCGCACCGAGTGCACTGCCGATCCTGCTTCAGGGCGATACCGGAACCGGCAAGGAATATCTGGCACGCATCATCCACGAGGTGAGCGGGTTGTCAGGCCGTTTCGTTGCGGTCAATTGCGCAGCAATCCCTGAACAGCTGATCGAAAGCGAATTGTTCGGCTATGCGCCAGGCGCCTTCACTGGTGCCCTTGTCAAGGGACGAAAGGGCTTGGTCGAGGAAGCGGTGGGCGGAACCCTGTTCCTCGACGAAATCGGCGACATGCCATACGCCGCGCAAAGCAGTTTGCTTAGGGTTCTGGCCGAGGGTGAGGTGTTGCCGGTCGGCGGTTCGGTGGCGCACAAGGTGGAGTTTCGCGTCGTGTCTGCGTCCCATCGGTCTTTGTCCGACATGGTCGCAACCGGCGCATTCCGGCAAGACCTCTATTACCGGCTGAATGCCGCCGTACTATCCCTTCCACGGCTTTGTGAGCGCGGCGACCTGCCATGGCTGCTCGACAAGTTGCTCGAAAAACATGCTCCGGCGGACCGATCGCTCAGGCTTTCAAACACTGCCCGCCTTTTGATCCTCAATCATCGCTGGCCAGGCAATATTCGCGAGCTGGACAATGCGATCGCCTTCGCCGCAGCCCTGTGCGACGATGGGCTGATTGAGGTAATGGACCTTCCAGAACAGCTGGCTGGCAACGTGCAGCTGCCTGGCGACGACAGCCCTGAAGCCGAACTTCGCGCGGTGCTCGCCGCTTGCCATGGCAATATTTCCGAGGCGGCGCGCCGCCTCGGCATTGATCGCACCACTATGCATCGCCGTATGCGCAGATTCGGCATAGACAGGCCGCATTGAGCATCCAGACTGTGGCATACGCCACACCTGTCGCGCCACAGCTGTGGCGTAGCAAAACCTGCCCCGTCTCGAAAACTGAGTAATTCCAGTCCTTCGCCCTGCCAGGAGCCACTGGCACGGGCATTGCTCTTCTCTTGGCATCGACAGCAGCCAAGGGAGGAAACATGCGCGCGCTTAGATTTCATGCAGCCAAGGATTTGCGACTGGACGACATTGCCGAGCCGAAGAGACCGGGACCAGGTCAGGTTCTGGTCCGTAATCGCTTCGTCGGGATTTGCGGCACGGATCTTCACGAATACAGCTACGGCCCGATCTTCATCCCGACCGAGCCGCACCCCTTCACCGGCGCCCATGGTCCGCAAGTGCTCGGCCATGAATTCGGCGGTATCGTCGAGGCGATTGGCGAGGGCGTTACGTCCGTCGTTGTTGGCGACCGCGTATCCATCCAGCCCCTCGTTATGCCAAGGTCCGGCGACTATTTCGCCGATCGCGGCCTTTTCCACTTAAGCACACAATTAGCGCTGGTGGGCTTGAGCTGGGATGGCGGCGGCATGGCCGAAGCAGCGCTCGTCAACGACTACAATGTCCAGAAAATCCCGGAGGAGATGAGCGATGAAGAGGCAGCCCTGGTCGAGCCAACGGCGGTTGCTGTCTATGCCTGCGATCGCGGCGGCGTAACCGCTGGCACAAGCGTCCTCGTGACGGGCGCTGGTCCCATCGGCATGCTGACACTGCTCGCCGCGCGCGCGGCGGGCGCCACCCAGCTTTTTGTGTCTGATCTCAATGACTCCAGGCTCGCGCTGGCGAAAGGGGTGTTGCCCGATGTCATCACGATCAACCCGCAGCGCGACAATGTCGGTGATGTCGTTCGCTTGCAAATGGAAGGCAACGTCGGCTGCGATGTCGCCATCGAATGCGTAGGCAACGAACATGCGCTGAAGGCCTGCGTCGACGCCGTGCGCAAACAGGGCGTCGTGGTCCAGACCGGCCTGCATCCGCATGAAAATCCGATCGACTGGTTCCAGGTGACATTCAAAGATCTGGAAATCAAAGGATCCTGGGCCTACCCGACACACTACTGGCCACGGGTCATCAGGCTGATTGCTTCCGGTCAGCTGCCGGCAATGAAGATCGTCACCAAGCGCGTCACCCTCGACACAGCTGTCAAGGAAGGCTTCGACGTCCTGCTCGACCCGGCGGGAGCTCAACTCAAGATTCTGATCGATCTTTCAAAATAGGCGTCTCGGCCACCGCCTGGTCCGGGAGAGGAGCCCGGCAGGCCAAGGCCATGCCGCTTCGTAGGGCGCCTGGAGGGGCGCTTCATTCGCCGAGACACAAGCACCCATGGAGGAGAACACGATGCTTGATATCAGCCCAGCCACCAAGATAGACGCGACGTTGTCGAAGCTCGGCAAAGCGCTTGAGAGCGGCGACATTGATGCCGCCATCAACTTGTTTCAGACCGATTGCTATTGGCGCGATCTGGTGACATTCACCTGGAACCTTAAGACACTCGAGGGTCAAGAGCAGATCCGAGAGATGCTGAAGAGCCAGCTTGCCGCCATCACACCCTCGAATTTCGTGCAGGATCCGAAAGAGCCCGCCACTGATGCTGGTGGGATCACTGACGGCTGGTTCGAGTTCGAAACGGGCGTCGCACGCGGTTATGGACATATCCGCCTGAAGGATGGGCGGATCTGGACCCTCTTGACCACCATGACCGAATTGAAGGGCCATGAAGAGCCGAAAGGCATCCGCCGCCCGATGGGTGCCGAGCACGGCCATGACCGTAACCGCATGACCTGGAAAGAAAAGCGCGAGAGCGAGAGCGCCGAACTGGGCTATTCGGTGCAACCCTATGTCGTTATCATCGGTGGTGGCCAGGGAGGCATTGCACTTGGTGCACGGCTTCGCCAGCTGGGTGTGCCGACAATCATCATCGAGAAGAACGAGCGCCCGGGCGACAGCTGGCGCAAGCGCTACAAGTCGCTCTGCCTGCACGACCCCGTCTGGTACGATCATCTGCCTTACATTCCGTTCCCGGAAAACTGGCCCGTCTTCACCCCGAAGGACAAGGTGGGCGACTGGCTGGAAATGTACACCAAGGTCATGGAGTTGAACTACTGGGGCTCCACGACCTGCAAGTCGGCGCAATTCGATGAAGTGACAAAGGAATGGACAGTGATTGTCCAACGCGCCGGCAAGGAGGTCGTGCTCAAGCCAAAGCAGCTGGTGCTGGCGACGGGCATGTCGGGCAAGGCCAACGTGCCGAATTTCCCCGGTCAGGATGTGTTCAAGGGCGAACAGCAGCATTCCTCGCAGCATCCGGGGCCTGATGCCTATGCCGGCAAACGAGTGGTGGTGATCGGCTCCAACAATTCCGCCCACGATATCTGCGCAGCGCTCTGGGAAGCCGGCGCCGATGTCACCATGCTGCAACGGTCATCCACCCATATCGTCAAATCGGGTTCACTGATGGAGATTGGTCTCGGCGATCTCTATTCGGAGAGGGCAGTGCAGGGCGGCATGACCACGCGTAAGGCCGACCTGATTTTTGCGTCCCTGCCCTACCGGATCATGCATGAGTTTCAGATCCCGATTTACAACAGGATTCGTGAACAGGACGCAGATTTTTATAAAGCGCTGAAAGAGGCTGGCTTCATGCTGGACTTCGGCGACGACGAGTCTGGCCTGTTCATGAAATATCTGCGGCGTGGATCGGGCTATTACATCGATGTCGGCGCCTGTGATCTGGTGATTGACGGCTCGATCAAGCTCAAGTCAGGGGTGGACGTGTCGCATCTGACGGAAAACGCCGTCGTGTTGAAGGATGGCACGGAATTGCCAGCGGATCTCGTGGTCTATGCCACCGGCTATGGCTCGATGAACGGCTGGGCGGCCGATCTCATCTCGCGCGACGTCGCTGACAAGGTGGGTAAATGTTGGGGGCTCGGCTCCGATACGACCAAGGACCCGGGTCCCTGGGAAGGAGAACAACGCAACATGTGGAAGCCGACGCAACAGGACGCATTGTGGTTCCACGGCGGCAACCTGCACCAGTCACGACACTATTCGCAATATCTGTCACTGCAGCTGAAAGCTCGTCAGGTCGGTATCGATACGCCCGTCTATGGCATGACCAGACCGCATCATCTGTCGTAAAGCCCATAAGGGGCGCCAGCCTGGCTGGTGCCCCCCTCTATGATTGGTCCCGTAAGGTCGTGATTTTTGGAAATGAAATAGAGATCGGGTAGGGTGACGATCGGAGCCGATGATGCCCCACTTTTTTGCATTTTTTCAAGTAAAATCAGCTGCCTATCGCCCTTTCAACGAGGTCAACCTTCTGTGCTGTTTCACATCTTTACGCCGTGACCATCGTCAGACGGATCGCACGCCAATGATGATTTTTCGGACAGACTCTTAGATTTTAAGGGAATTTCAAATCCATGTCCGGAGCAAGCGTTCACGCTTCGACCAAAAATCCTTTAGCCCTCAGCACGGGCTCAAGATTACTGACTTCAATGACCGACTTCCCCGCCTTATAAGCGGCAATATAGCCAGCTTCAGCGTCTTCCCGGGCTTGGGCAAGTGCGGCAACATCCATCGCCTCCTGTTGGCGGACCACCACCAGACCGTCGGCATCACCGACGATAATGTCGCCCGGGTAAACCGGCTCACCGCAATGACAATCGGGTCGTTCACTGCGGTCAAGGTCTCCTTCACGGTTCCCTTGATGCAAACACTGAGCGAAAATACCGGAAAGCCAAGATCTCGAAGCTGCAAGGTATCGCGCACGCCTTTATCGGTCACCAGGCCACCAATTCCTTTGGCGAGGCAGGCATTGGTCAGAACATCACCGAATGATCCCGCCTCCTCGTATTCGCCGCCGGATACCACAATGATGTCGCCCGGTTGCGCATAATTGATCGCCAGTTGCAGCATGATGTTATCGCGTGGCGCAGACTTGACCGTGAAAGCAGGCCCGCAAAGCTTCATGCGGTAATCAACTGGCTTGATGCTGGAGGAAAGCGCACCACGCCGACCTTGCGCCTCATGCAGGGTCGCAGACGAGAATTTCGCAATCGCATCAATCTCTTCCTGGCTTGGACGCTCGGGAATTTTCTTAATGTGGATCATAGCAACCTCAAAACACCTTTGTTCGATAAGGCGAAACGGCGCAGGTTAACCCCAGCCCTTTCGCCTTCTCCTCCGTTTTAAGAGGCTTGCGTTATGCCAAGAAATATATTGACGATATTTGATATATGAATCCTGTATATCAGGAGCCAGCCTTGGCATTGGATGTGACAAAAATGCGCTATTTTGCGCGTATTGCAGAGCTAATTGTTTAGTCCCGGCCTTTAATGATGTATTATTTTCCCATGCTTGGAGAGATGCACTATGGGACAATTTCTACACGCAAGCGCTAGGACGACTGAGGCAATCCGTCGAGCAATACAAAATAGTCAAAAGAGCCTGATGGCGTTGTCGAAGCGCTATGGGATCAACCCGAAGACGGTGGCGAAATGGAGGAGACGGACATCGGTGGCCGATCTTCCGACCGGCCCGAAAGACCCACACTCGACGGTTCTTTCCCTTGAGGAGGCCGTGATTGTCGCCTTTCGTAGGCACACGCTTCTTCCGCTCGATGATTGCCTCTACGCTCTTCAGCCAACAATCCCGCATCTGACGCGCTCATCCTTACATCGATGCCTGCAACGCCATGACCTCTCCCGTTTGCCGGATGTGGGAGGCGACAAAGAGCCAAAAAAGAAGGTCAAAAACTATCCCATCCCTTGCCCGGCAAGCGATGCTTCGCATCGCTGAGAGGGGGCTACTTTCACATCGATATTGCCGAGGTGCAAACGGCCGAGGGCAAACTCTATCTCTTTGTCGCCATTGATAGAACATCCAAATTCGCCTTTGTGGAACTCTATGCCAAGGCAGGAAAGATGAATGCAGCCCAATTCCTGCGCAATCTGATCAAGGCAGCCCCTTTCCGCATCCACACCGTTTTCACAGATAATGGCATCCAGTTCACCAATCAGGAGCGGTATAAAGACGCCGGCTATCACATCTTCGACCGCGTCTGCGACGAGAACGGCATTGAGCATCGTCTGACCAAGGTGAAGCACCCATGGACCAATGGGCAGGTTGAGCGAATGAACAGGACGATAAAGGACGCAACCGTCAAGCGTTTCTACTACGACGACCAAGAACAGCTCCGAACCCATCTCCAAAGCTTCAGCACGGCGTACAACTTCGCTCGTCGTCTCAAGACCCTCAAGGGCTCACACCCTACGAATTCATCTGCAAACAATGGATAATCTAACCGCAAAGATTCATCATAAATCCAATCCATCAAATGCCGGGACTAAACAGTTAGAGGCCGCGCGCGCGATATCTTCAACCAAGAAGAGATGGCGATGACCAGCCAGATTGTTCACTGCGCGGTCTATAATGCCGGCGTCATCTATGCCCTCCATCTGCGCAGCATCCTGATCCATTGCGACTTCAGTGGACAAGTCGTCAGCACTCGCACTGACTTCTCGGCTGCCGTTGTCGATCGTACCTGCCGCATCAGAGACAGCACACATAGTCTCGGAAAACTGGCTTAGCATTGCGTTGAAATTGGCACGCAGCGTTTCCAACTCAGCAGCAAAGGATTGAACAAGCTGAAAGATGAGGTCGCCGCGATCGAACTGCCTCAGCCACAACTGAATGAGATTGGCTGAAACGCCGTAAGTTCGTTGCGCATCGCGCCGCCCAGTCACGCTGTTTCGAATATCCTGGCAAAGCTGCACCTTGAACGGCGTTGAATGTCATCGATATGGGCCTCAAAACGCCATGCAAGGAACTTCGACAATCAGATGACAGACGCTAAGATTGTCGTTGATATTTACCCTCTTCGATCCGGCAGCTTTTCCTTTTTACTGACCACGCCCAGCAACAGGCAGACCAGATGCAGCACCGGAGCACCGGCTTTTGAGAAGGCGATTTTTTGCAGGGTCGGCCATCTCTTGGCAATGGGGAGCTGTTTGGCGCTGACATGCACTGTCGCGTCGGCCAATCCCGCCGGATCAACGCGCTGCTTAATAAGCCGCATCCATGCGGTAACGTTGCTGTAGCGCGGTCCGAACAATTCGATCAATGGACCCGCCATAAAGCCCATTAGTCCGAGCCTTGGGTTACGGTCCACCATATCAAGGTGTTTGAGGAAGCCCTTCCAACCGGCAGCAATGCCTTTAACGGTCCCTGCCTGCGATGCCAGAATGTTTTCCGTCCACAATTGTCGGCTCTCGGTTGGCCAGACCCAGCAGCCTTCCTTGCCGTCGGCTGCGAAATTGCGGCCGGGCATGCGATCTTTTGCCATAATATCCTCGCTGGCCTTGATCACGTCCGGCAGCAGGTTAAAGGTCTCCATGACCCCAAAGCTGGTGCCGCCGGAACCGGCACCCCGGAAGACGCGGCTGACATAAAGCGACGTCACCAGCGTGCGCAGCAACACTTCCTTGTCCTTCTGTTCAATCGGAATCATCCGCCCGCCGGTGCTCGCGACGATGTGCTGCACCGTCTTCTCCTGATAGGCCGTGTGCCCCGCAGAATGACCGATGGTCAGGATTTGCCAGCCAAATCTGTTTTCCGGGCGCGCACATTCCGGCAGGTCGCCCGCTTCGCGGCGGCGTGCATATTCGGCATTGGTTGCCGTCAGCGTCCAACCGATGTGGTTTGGTGGCATGCGCAGCAGCGCAAAGGCAACGCCTGTGCGGTTCAGGCGAAAGCTGGCGTCGCGCATCTGCTCAATCGTATCCCAGACGGGCAGAAACAGACGCATGTTTGGTTCCAATGCCATGCCCCGCATCGGACTTTGCCCGGTGAGGTTCAAATGCTTAGGCCCCGCCCACGGATAAAGCTTGTAACCAATACGGGTGAATACGCCGAGACCGCCATTTGCGCCAATCAGGCCGCGGATCATGCCGCGCAGGCCCGGCCCCGGCCCCTCCTCGCTGAACCAGTCATCATCGCCACCAAGAGACCCCATGCGAACGATGTCTCCCTGTGGCGTCACCCATTCTATGCCCAGGATATTGCGGAAATTGGCCCCCGTGCTGGCACCGGTAATTCCAACCCCCAGAAAGGATGTGGCCGAAGCCAGCGGCGAATGCGACGGCCCCGCCCCAACGATATGACAGTTGAGCCCCACTTTCATGGCTTCCGCTTGCAACCGGCCTGCTGTGACGTAAGGCTCGATAACAGCCATCTGATTTGCGGCATCCATCTTGATCAGACGGTTCATACGGCAAAGGTCCATCACCACCACATTTTCGCTGGCGCTGAGATAGGTTCCACCATTGCCGGAACTTAACGGACGAAAGGAAAGCCCACGTGCAAGACAGCATTTGATGATAGCTGCCACATCCTCTGCGGAGTTGGGCATAACCACGGCAATCGGCCAGTTTTTAAGAAATTTTGGCCCCGGCATTGAGCCGACACCGCCATTCCAGGCGTAACTGGCGATAAAGCTCGGATCATTGGTGGCATTGTCTTGCCCAACAATGGATTGAAGCGCTTGCAAAACTTCGTTGCGATCGTGAGCCATGGTCATTCTCCAGCCTTATGGGATGCGTCTGGGGCGGATGCGGTCTGCCGGGCGTGGAGATATTCAACCAATCCATAGACCCGGACCGAAGACCCCGCCTCCTGCGCCACCTCTTTCATGTGGCTGCTGCACGCGGTGCAACTGGTCACGAGGAACTCTGCCCCGGTGCTCTCGGCTTCCTGAAGCCGGTTGCGGGCAGCTGCGCGAGCAAAATCGGGGCTTGCCTGTTTGCCACCACCGCCTGCACCGCAGCAGAAGGCGAATTCCCGAATGCGCTCCATTTCCACAATCTCGGCATCCACAGCCCGCAGCAATTGTCGAGGCTCTTCATAGATGCCATTGACCCCAAGGTAGAGCTCGCCTTCCGGCACGCGCATCGGAATGGAATTATAGGCCATCACCGTCTCGCCCTCCCACGGATGGCGCTCTTCGCCCAACCGCCCAAGGCGGCAGGAATCGTGATAGGTGACAGTGTCGCGCTTTTGGCCAGCGGCCACGGTGAGCGGGTTTTCGGCCAGCCACTGCGCGATATGGATGACTTTGATGTTGCCAAGGGAAACACCAAGGCGCGGATAAATATTGCGAAAAGCCGAGAAAGCATCATCGCTATAAACAATAAGCGTGCCTGCCCCGCTCTTGCGGAGCCATTCTGCGGTTTTCCGTGCCAGATCGGCTGCGAGGTTCTGGTCGCCGATATCATAGGCAAGACCACCGCTATCCGGCTCGTCCACGCCGCCAATGACGAAATCGACATCGCGCCGCTGAAGCTCAGAGACGATATGACGGATGAAAGGCCATTCGTCGCGGTCGAAAGCCACATCGCCAACGTGAAAGAGAACGGGTGCCTGATGGGTTTTGGTCTGTTTCAGGGACAGGCCAGCGAACCATTCAACGCGCATTGCGGTGGGCAGACCCCTTGCATTCCCCAGCGTGCGCAGATGCGCCAACATCTCGCGCAGCGGCTCTGGCGCATGCCCGTCTGCCGTCACCTTCTGGCGCAGCGCATAGAGCGAATCGAGCGGCTCAACGAAATCGGCAAGCAATGTCTTGCAGCTGGTATCGCAGCCGCCGCACATGGAACAGGAATAGACATTCTGAATGAAGTCAGGTGTATATTCGACACGGTTATGCAAAAGTGCATAGGCCGCAATGAGCTTGCCACCGGCCGTATGCGAAAAGAATTTGCCGTGCTGAACGCTGGGACAGATTTCCGCAAAATCCTGACTGCGGACTTCCGGGACCCATTTGCAAAAGGTGCAGCGCGTGCAAGAGCCAAGCTTGTCGTGAAGCTTTTCGAGGGTTGGGCTGATATGGGTCATTAGAAGCAAAGCCTCCCTGGATTGAGAATACGGTCCGGATCGAAGATGGATTTCGTCTCGCGCAGCAATGGCTTGACGGTGGGATTGCGGGCAAAGGCCATGTCAGCCCATGCGCCATAGGGGCGGCTGAAAAAGCCGCCCGCAGCGCTACAGGCTTTGGCAAGCTCATCGGCAAGTGCATCAGCTGCCGATGCCTGCTCTATGGATGCCGGATCAAAGGGCAGTACCAATTCCACATGACAGTTGCGGCCATGCAGGCGAGGCTGGACGTAAATTGCAACATTTGCGCCCAAACGTTCCCGCGCCAACGCAATAAATTGCTCTGCACGATCCATTTGGCTGAGAAAAAACACACTGCGATGGCCACCCGCGATGCGGTCCTTGTAGTTGCTGGCCGGCGGATTGGCTTGCAGCTCCGCAATCCGGCTGGCGGAATGCCCGGCCAGATCGGGGCTTGCCGACAGTCCTGCATCCGCGCAGAGTTGGGTGACATCGGCCAGTTGATAGGCAATCTTGTCATCGGGAAAATCACAAGACGCGGTCAGTTGGATGTAGAGCGTGTAAGCGGGCAGGCGCGCAGCAAGATCGGCAATGCGGTCTGGCTCACTCTCCAGCACAGCTGCAAGGTGCAGATTGCTGGCGATAAAACTGGCCATGCCGATACGCCGCCGATGCAGTTCTGCTGAGAGCCGTGCCAGTGGAGCGATACTGTCGGCTCCCACAAAGCGGGCCTCTTCGCGTGCTGGCAGGCGCTCACACAGAATGGCCGCCCAATTGAGAATGGCAAGCGTGCCTTGCGAGCCTTGCACAACGCGCAGAAAATCCGTGCCTGCTGGCCCCATGGCGGTGAGATAGCGCAACCCCGCCTTCCAATGTTCATCAAGGGTACCGCTGATGGCCGCACTGCCGGTGCGAAAGACATCGCCGGTGCCAAACACCAACTGCGCACCGCCGAAGGGGTCCAGCACATCCCATTGCTCAGACGATTGCAGGTTGGGTTCGCGATCCAAATAGCTTGTCAGCACGGATTTTGACGCGCGTGGCAACAGCGGCTTGAAGGCGCGCAGACCCTGGGGTGCCAGCAGCGCATCGATAGCGCCGAAGGTGACGCCCGGCTCAATCACCGCCACCGCATCCTGTTGATCGATCTGTAACAGATGGTTCATGCCACTGAGATCGACAAACACGGTGGGCCGTTCTGCCGTTGCACCGCGCAGCCGCGCGCCGCTGCTGGAGCTGAACGTGGTCAGGGCCGTGCCGGTTTTCCGCGCCCAGCCGATAACGGCAACGATCTCCTCCGTGCTGCGCGGTCGCACGACCGCCAGCGGCGGAGCCTCGCGGCCCGATGGGTTTGCGGGCATGTAGGGTGCGAGGCTGGCCTCCTCGGCGTCAAGCCCAATCGCACGCAGGCTTGCCACATCGGCACGCCGGATAAGCTTCTGCCGCACAGCGGCAAGGCTAGCAGTTGCTGCCATGGTGTGATGTCCTTATATTTTGGATAGGGTGCAGGTGCCCGCCCCGCAAAGGGGAATGATGGCAGGTGCCGCATAAGGTTTGGGTGTCGCGCCGGGCGGGGCTTGCATATTTTTCAGCACACAGATAGCCGCCCGCGTCCCTCGTAAAGGGCCACAGCACATTTGACTCTCCTCCCATTTCAAGCCAATGGCACTCTTTATAATTGTTGCCTCATGATAGGCATGCCGCTTGAATATAGTCAAGTGACTTGACCATAAAATCATCAAAGCATGCGTTGAGATTTCCAATCGAAGCCATTAAAGACGAAAAGGAAAGTACGGCGAGGGTGCGGCCAGCAGCCTTAAATGGCCGAACATCTCCATCATAAAACCGACCCGCTCACCTTAACGCCTTGCAAATCAATGGGAATCACAGAGGACTGACGAAGCAACCTCCAAGCAGGCCACGCAACTTCACCGGCAAAAGCCTCTCGAAGAAGATTCCGACGGCAGCAGCAATGACAAGCAAACAAAGGGTAAATGCACGAATGAATTCGAAAACCCCTCCCTTACTTCCGCGTTTTCTGCGTGCGATCTACTGGTTTGACGAAGCGCTGAGAGCTTCCCAAGAGTTGCAAGGGCAAACACCGGTCACACGGGCGCAGGCCATGCTTCTGATCAATATCGCCCTTGGGGAGCGGCGTCCGACGCGCTTGGCGCGTACCATGGGCGTCACCAAACAAGCGGTCAGCCTTATGCTGGGAGACCTGACCGCAGCGGGCTACATTTTTATCAAGCCAGACCCAGAAGATGCACGCGCATCACTCATTGAGTTCAGCCCGCAAGGTCAGACTGAATTGGAGAATATCTTTGCCACGCTGGAGCACCTCGAAGACCATCTGGCAACGGTTTTAGGTCAGGACCGAATGTCCGTCCTGCGGGCCGCATTGGGGATGGACTGGGGCACGCCACCCGCATTGGGATCCAAAGAGGCCCACACGCCTGATGCGACGGAAAGCGCGATCCAGAAAAAATGATGCCGACCGGCTTCATGGAATTGGGAGCGAATAGGGCTATTGCCGTGAAGTAAATATTATAGTCAATCTAATTGACTATTTTCAAAATGCCGATATCTTCTCTGTGAGATGTTTTTGAAACACACAAAAACATACCTCTGGGAGGAGAAAAAATGTCTGTGTTTCTACGGTATGATGCCGCGCCCTTTGGCGCGGGCGCTAAAGTTTTGATCTGTCCCCGTTTGATATTGCAATGGGCCGGTCTATTCCGAACGCTTGATTTGCGGCAGCTTGGCAAGCGGTTGGCAGCGATGCTCTGTCCCCAGCAGCCTATATTGGCTCAGCGCCCGATTGGTGAACTCTCCGCAGGCGGGAGGATCGCATGACCAATCTTGATACAAAGGGTACCCGCACAGCCCTTATTGTCGGTCATGCGGCCGGTATGATCGATATGGTCTCTCTTCCCATTTGGGTCGGTGGACTGGTCGGTGGCTATGGCTATTCATCCGCTCAAGCCGGAGGACTTGTCACCACATTTCTGATTGGGGTGGTGATTGCCAGTTGCGGCCTTGCGCCGCTTTTCCATCGCTTTTCCATGCGTTGGGTGCCCGGTGCAGGCTTTAGCGGGGCTGCGCTGGCGTTCGCAGCACTCTGGATGGCATCAGGTTTCGGCAATTTTCTCGCACTTCACCTCTGTGCCGGTCTTTGCATCGGCACGGCTTTGTCAGCGGTTCATGGAACCATTGGCCGCACAAGCAATGCTCATCGCACATTTGCTTATGCCACCATTGGCTTTGGCATCTTCAGCGTTATCTTCATGGGCTTTGCCACGCAGGTGATTGCCGCAACGCAGCCACGCAACCTGTTCTTGATTTTTGCCGGGGTTATGGCGATCGCTGCCGCAGTCAATTGGTTGCTTTTCCCCCACAGCGCCACCATGCCGAAGGCGGAGAAAAAACCATCGCCCAATTCCGGTCGCGTGCCGCGTTTTGAACCCGTCGTCTGGTTTCTCATCGCCGCTCTGCTGGGCATGAACTTCAATCAGGCCATGAATTTCAGCTTTGTTGAGCGCATTGCCAGTGACCATGATTGGCCAACATCCACCATCAACGGCATTCTTGTGGGCGTTGCCTTTCTCAGCCTCATTCCGGCCCCGCTCGCAGTGTTTTTTGAAAAAAAGCTTCATCCGGTTTATGTGGGCATAGTAGGCGTGCTGCTTCAGGCCGCTCTTTCGCTGGGCATAACCCATGCGCTCGACGTTCCCGGTTTTGCCGCCTCGGCAATCTTCATTCCCTTTGTCATGATCTTCTCGCACACATTTCTCTTCGGACTCATGTCGCGCGTGGAACCAACTGGCCGAGCAGTGGCGGCCAATCCGGCCATTACCATGGGCGGCGGAGCGCTTGGGCCTCTGGTTGGCGGCATTCTGGTCCAGACAATGGGCTATCATGGCCTCAGCCTTGCAACCGGTCTGGTGGCCACCTGTGTTGTGGCCGGACTAATGCTGGTGCTGATGCGCCTGTTGGCGTCGCACACCAACGCCACACCGGCCATTGTGACCCGTCACGACCAATAGGCTTAAGCCTGCAAGGCAAATGCCGCGTGTCCAAAAGCCACGCAACAACAAAGACATCTGGAGTGAGCCGGGCCGAAGAAAAACCTGACGGATTCCAGACCTGAACTTCACACAAACAGCAGCGTCGAAACGTCCCGGTATAACCCGGCGGCGCATCCTATCCATTTGTCTCTGGGGGAGAAAAATGAAAACCCATCTCAAGCAACTTGTTATCCTCAGTGCTGCATACGGAGTGCTGGCAAGCGGACTTACCGCTGTGGCAGCCGATGCCAATACACCTTCCGATCCGTCCGTCGCGAAGGCCACGGATCCGCAGGCCCCTCCTCCCGGCCCCTTGAGCGGCCTTGGACACACGCTCCATGACGCCGGTTTTGATGTCCGCATCAATTTCGTCAATCTCTATGCAAATGCGTCAGATTTCGGGTTTGATCCGGGCCATTCTGGCAACTTCGGCTTTCTGATGTTCGACACGACATACCATCTATCCGACATGTTCAAGATCAACTGGCAGGAAACGGTTAACATTCCCAGACACAATGCCAATCAGTATCTGTTTCAAGTCTCGAATGCCTTTTACGCTACGGACCCTTCTCTCGATAGTTCAACCGATCTTACACGCCTTACCCTTCAGGGGGATTTTTTTGACGGAAAGCTGGAGGTCGAGGGCGGTCGGCTCAACATGTGGCCGGAGTTTTTCAGGTCAGAGTTCTGCGGTGGCAAGGGGTGCATCTCGCAAACCCGTGCGTTGGTGTTAAGCGCTCCCGGCAACACCGTTGCGCAATGGGGTGGCCGCGTTGGCTACAATTTAACGCCGGATCTCTCCCTCGGTGGCGTCATCACCGAGAACAACACAGAAAACTGGCAGACAGGATCGGGCTGGAACTGGGGGAGAGGCGATTCTGACGGTTATACCGCCGTGGTCCACCTCGCCCAGCGGCAAAATTTTCTGGAGACAGCGAAGCCGCTTAACTATGAAATTGGTGGTTATCGAAGCTCTGCATCCTACACGGACGCGCTATACGGCACAGGCTGGGGCAATCCAACCTTTGGCGCGAACCAGACAGTGATCGAACATGACGGGGGATCAAACGGGGTTTTTGCTCAGGTTCGAAAAGTTCTCTGGAGTGATCCCGATGGAAGCCCCTTCCCCGAAAACATCGCGGTCTCAGGCGGCATCTTCCACACGTTCGGAGACGGTCAATCCTATCCGTGGGAAGCTTATGGCAGCATTGAATATGGCGGCTTCTGGAAAGCTAACCCCCTGACATCGATTGGCGCGACGGTTCACTATATTGGCCTCAGTGAAAAACGTGCCCAATACGAAACCAACGCGCGCCGGTTTTTGACAGGCATCTACGACCGGCAGCCGCGAGATACCTTCCAGTTCGATCTGCACGGGCGCACAGGAATAGGCCCCGCTGGATTTCTTGAGTTTGGGGCATCTTACGTCAAGGATCCCAACACAACCTATCTTGCAGACTATTCCACCTCAAGAATGAAGAACGGCTGGACCATCTATGCAGCCATTGTCTTCGACCTCGGAACCACTCTGGGGCTATCACCCCCGCCCCAACCCTAAACCTTTCCGCTCTCTTCCCAAGCCTGCAACAAGAGGTCGGACTGTCATTTGTCTTCACTGGCAAGTTCACTCGCGGGTTTCTAAGCCAGGCTTAGAAACCCGCGAGTGAACTTGGAGAAGCCGACACATCGTCCGCTCCGAAAACTGCAGGCAATGAACACCTACTTCAATTTGCATCCTTGGCGAAGAACACGGGCGTTTGGGCTCACTATGACCGCAGGGGCTGGGTGCTTACAGGTTCTGCACGTTTTTCAACATGATCCGCATCACCCGGATGGTTGCCTCGAGGTCCTGGGGATCTGCACCCTCAATCAATGTTTCCTCACGCGCGAGCGCGGTCCGCATGATCTCTTCGTGAAGGTCATAGCCCCTCTGGTTCAGGCGCCAGCGCTTCTTGCGCGGGTCCGTCTCCGAGACCTCCGAGTCGAGATAGCCCTGCTCATCGAGCGTCGCTAGAGCGCGGCTTGCGGCGGCCTTGTCAAGATTGATGACATCACAGATGCGCCCCGCCGTGATGTTGGGCTCGATCGCCAGCATGGATACCGCGCGCCACTCGCTGATACCGATGCCGAAGCGCTCACGGTAAACGCTTGAGGCCCCACGCGACAGGGCATTGTTGATGCTGGACAAGAAGAAGGGCGTGTAATTCGAGATATCAAGAATTTCGACGCCATCGCGTGTGGTCGTCGGACTGGATATGCGGTCTTGCGGGCAGCGTGCTCCAGCTTTCACCCGCACGCTTGTTGGCCTCTTGGCAGATGTCATGCGGCGCGTGCTTTCCTCGATTTCGCCAGTGCCGTGATATCATAGTTGCATTGCACAAGCTCATCGGCTGTCACCCCTTCTGGCGACTTTAGAAGCTGACGTGCGGCCATGTGCTCGGCTGCGGCATTGACCGTCTCCACTGCACGCAATTTGCCCGATTTGAAGCGAAATACAAGCCTTCGCCCGTTTTCACCTTCAAGGGGATGATCCTCATCGCCCGATACCGCAAGACCTGCAATCTGCAACTTCCATGGCCCCTGATCGCTCCAGAACCAAGGCAAGGCCTCATAGGGTTCGGATTTTCCCGTGAGCCGGCGGGCTATTGTTCGGGCGTGGTCGGTGGCGGCCTGGACGGATTCAAGCCGCGTCAACTCCCCCGTGACCGGATCTGGAAAGGCTGCACAGGCGCCGAGGCCCGAAATGGCTGGATCGGCGGTGAGAAGATACGCATCCACAGCGATACCGTTGGCAATCTCAAGCCCAGCGTTTCTGGCAAGTTCCACATTGGGTCGCACGCCAACAGCAAGCAGCACCATGTCACCGGGAACAATTGCTCCGCTAAGAAGGCGAACACCCACAACTCCGCCATTCGCACTCCGCAGGATCTCATTGACGGGGTCCCCGAAGTGCAGCGACACGCCGTGCATCTCGTGGAAGGTCTGAAAGAATCCGGACATAGCGCGAGAAACGGCACGAGCCATAAGGCGTTCCGTTGCCTCGACGACGGTGACGGAGTGGCCGATGGATGCCGCAACAGCGGCGAATTCGAGGCCGATAAAGCCGCCCCCGATCACGACAGGGTGGCGACGACCCCGCGCGAGAGCTTCGCGCAGGGCATCCGCATCGGCTGCGGTGCGCAAGGCGAAGACGTCGCTCCCCTCCAGGCCACGGATCGGCGGGCTGAGGTTACGCGCGCCGGTTGCCAGCACGAGCTGGTCATAGCCGATCCGGGCACCGCTCTTGGTCGCTACAGTTCGCGTCACCCGATCGATATGAATGGCCGGGTCCCCGGCTATCAGGCCGATTTTGTTTCGGTGAAAGAAGCTGTCGGGCTTCAGCTCAATGCTCTCGGCACGGCCATCTTTTAAATAAGCCTTGGAAAGCGGCGGACGCTGGTAAGGCAGGCCTGTTTCCTCTCCGATCAAGGTGATCTCCCCGGAAAACCCCTCCTGACGAAGGCTCGCAGCCAACTGGAACCCTCCCTGACCGGAGCCAATGATGACCACCTGGTTCATGTTTGGCTCTCCGGAAGATGGATGACGAGACCATCGAGATGTGGTTGGATGCGAATCTGGCACGAGAGACGGCTGGATGGCCTTACTGCGCAGATGGCGCTCTCCAGCATATCCTCCTCTCCATCAGCGCGAACGCCAACGGTTTCGACCCACCTGTCATCGACATAGCAATGACAGGTTGCGCACATCATGGAGCCGCCGCATTCACCGATGATGCCATCGATATCGTTCGTAAGTGCCACGCGCATGACGCTATCACCGTCGGCGGCATCGACAACCGATTGCGCGCCGTTATGGGAGATGAAAGTGATCCTGGTCATGTGATCTCCTATTTCGCGATGAATTTGAGGGGCATGCGGTCGAGGGCATGAATTGCGTTGTTGGGACGCCAGACAACCTCTCCGTCGAATTCAATGCGGTCCACTTTCGCCGCCATCACCGTGAGCAGTGTTTCGAGTTCCAGCCGCGCGATGTTCTGCCCAACGCAACCGTGGATGCCCGCCCCGAACGCCATATGTCCTACCGGCTTGCGGTCTATGCGGAAGCTTTCCGGGGCCTCCCATTTCTCTGGGTCCAGGTTAGCAGCCCCAAGGACGCAAATGATCTTGCTGCCTTCGGCGATCTTCAAACCTGCGATTTCGGTATCGACAGCGGCGGTCCGACCGAATGTGTGCACCGGAGATGTATACCGCAGAACTTCCTCGAAGCAGGGGCGTGCCAGCGAAGGGTCGGCCTTGAGCCGTTCATATTCCGCCGGATTGGATGCCAGGCACCAAAGGGCATTGCCGATCCCGGTCACGGTCGTGTCGACCCCGGCTGACAGGAACGAGCGGATCAGCAAACCGGCTTCTTCCTGCGTGATGTCTCCGGCATCCGCCGCTTCGTAAATGATCGCCCCCATGCCGTCAGGGCGCAGCCGCGAGCGGGCGCAGGCGGACATGATCCAGGGAACGATTTCGGAAATCATGGCACCAGCCTTGCGGCGCAGCGCGTTGTCCGGCCCCATGGAGTTGAAAACCATCGCGCCGTAATCCACCAGGGGACGCGGGTCGTGATCCACCATTCCGAGCGCCTCGGGAAAAACAGCGGTTGGAAAAGCCTCTGCAAGTTCCACCACCGCTTCGAAACGTCGCTTTTCCAGAAGCGCATCCACGATCTCCACGGCCTTCACGTGGAAATCCTCCTTGAATTTCGAGATGGCCTTGGGGGACAGAGCCCGCGCCATGACCTTGCGTGTGCGTGCGTGCTCCGGCGGGTCCACTTCCAGGATGATTGACGGCGGACGCCAGGGCGTGCCATAGCGGAAATCATTCTGGACTTGCCCGGAAGAAGTGGAGAGCGAATCCCTAACCTTTGATAGGATTTCGCCCTATGACGAACACGAAGAAGAATTCACCCGGCCGCCACGCCAAGTTCACAGATGCTTTCAAAGCTGAGGCTGTCCGACTTGCGCGCACCAGCGGCAGGCCGTTGCGTGCAATATCCGATGATCTTGGCGTTGGGCTCTCGACGCTTGGGAAATGGGTGAGCGCCCACAAGGAAGCCGACCTGCTTTCTGGACCACACGAAGATACTGCCAAGGAACTGGCGCGTCTTCGCAAGGAAAATGAAATTCTGCGTCAGGAGCGCGATTTATTAAAAAAAGCAGCCGCCTTCTTTGCAAAGGAAACCATGAAATGAAATTCAAGGTCATTGCGGCAGAGAAGGCCAATGTTCCTGTTCAGCGTGCCTGCACGCTTCTGGGTGTCAGTGAAAGCGGATATTACGCTTGGGACATACGCAAACCAAGCCTGCGGCAAAGGACGGACATGGTTCTTTTGGCTCATATCCGGGCTCAGTTCACCACCTCACATGAAACCTATGGAAGCCCACGCATGACGGTGGAACTGAAGGAAGACGGGGTTTGCGTCGGTCGCCACAGGGTTGCTCGCATCATGCATGACAATGGTTTGAAGGCATTGCAGAAACGCCGATTCAAGAGAACAACTGACAGCGATCACAAAGGGCCTGTTGCCCCCAATATTCTGGATCAGGACTTTGCCGCCACAGGTCCAAATCAGAAGTGGGGTGTTGACATCACCTACGTTTGGACGACGCAAGGCTGGCTCTATCTGGCCATTGTTGTCGATCTCTATTCTCGACGTATTATCGGCTGGGCCACCAGTGATCGAATGAAGCAGGACCTGGCATTGACGGCATTACGACGGGCCATAGCCATCCGCAGACCGCCGAAGGATGTCATTCACCACTCCGACCGTGGTAGTCAATATTGCGCGACCGACTACCAAAAGCTTCTGAAAGCTCACGGGTTCATCCTGTCGATGAGCGGCAAGGGCAATTGCTATGACAATTCCATGGTGGAAACCGTGTTCAAGACAATCAAGTCAGAACTGGTTTGGCGAACTGTATTCAAAACAAGGACCCAAGCTGAAATCGCCATTGGACAATACATCGACGCCTTCTATAATCCAAAAAGAAGACATTCCTCCTTGGGCTACAAATGCCCAATTCAGTTCGAGAGCATCCCTCTCAAGCTGACACCCTGAAGAAGCCTTCGCTCTCCACTTTTTTCGGGCAAGTCCATTCAGGCCAACTCCCCTTGAGGAGACGAAGCGCTCGTGGTCGGAAAAAATTTCCTTCGTCTCCTCATAGCGGCCGGATGCGAGAATGGAATATTTCGGAATATAGACCAGCGGCCCCTTCGCACGCAGCTCTGCATAATAGGCGTTCGGATCAGCGAGGACCGCCTCGTCGTAAGGATCAATATCCCAGACGGGGATGCCTTCGGCAGGTTCGAAAACGCGATGCCCTTCGATCATGTTCACAGCGATGTCCTCCTCGCGCCTTGGAGCAGCTGCCGCCGACCTTCGAGGGCGTCAATCCAGCTGTTGCTCGCCCATGGCAAGGCTATCGCGGCCGCAAAAACGGCGCGTGTAATCATGTTCATCTTGAAATCCTCCCAAAGTTCGTTGACGCCCGCCTCCTCCTCAGGCGTCAGGGCGTCACGAGTTGTGTTCGCAACTCTCTTAGTGTGCCGTTATGAGTTGTGATGTCAACCAGAAACTTGAGTGCGGGGCCCTCAATGAGTTTAATTCCGAGAGGCGCAGTGCCCCCGGCCGCTTCCGAGCTTTCGACGGTTTGTCGCGCCGATCAGTCACCAAAGGCTGGTGGTCGTTGCCTCTGACTGATGGCTCTCAAATTCTGGCCCTCCGGCTTAGCGTGGTGTGCTCGGGCACAGCCAAATCCGTCGCCATCATGTCCGAAACAGAGTTCAAAAGACCCTTCCCTTGGCGCAAACACAATTCGAATCTCATACCCAGCATCGGCGTGGTTTCGATCGCCAGATCAATATAGCGCGGCTGGCCACCATGCGTCTTGCGGCATCGGGCAGCCAAACCCGCCAGCGCTTCTGGCGCTACCCAAAGGGTTAAACTGCCACGCGGCGAAGGCCGGCTTCATATTCCGCCCAGTTCGCCACTTTCAACTTCATCTTACCGATATGCGGGCGGCGTTATGTTTGTGCGGCATGCTGAATCAATCAACCTATTTTTGATGCTGGCAGCATAGATCCAAAACATTGACATTTGGCCCGTGCGCCAATCCCGCACTTCCTGCAATCAGATCCCACAATGGCCGTGAAATCGACTTCGCTCAATGAATAGACATCGCATAAAGCAGCGCGGCCCTCTTCAAGCCGCGCCTATACCTATGGTGAAACGTTCAGGCGGCTGCGTTGATGACCAGCGTTTGCGAATTGGTATATTCGCTGAGGCCTTCAAGGGCATTTTCAATGCCGATGCCGGATTGCTTGTGACCACCAAAGGCCACATGGGGCGAGAAGCTGTGAATCTCGTTGACCCAGACGGTCCCGGCTTCAATCCGCTCGGCGATGCCGCGTGCCGCAGCAATGTCCTTGCCCCATACGGAGGCGGCAAGGCCATATTCCGTATTGTTGGCGCGATGGATCACATCATCGATATTTTTGAACTTCAGAAGCGGCAGAACTGGGCCAAAGGCTTCCTCGACAACCACACGGCTGTCCTCCGGTGGATTATCAATGATGGTCACAGGCACGAAGAAGCCCTTGCGATCCTCAACTTCACCGCCCAGCAGAAAGTGGAGGCCTTTGTCCTTTGCATCAGCCAAAAGGTTTTTCAGCTTCTCGAACTGCATACGGTTCTGAATAGGGCCGAGATCCGTTCCCTGTTCGGCACCGTCGCCAACCTTCACGGTTCTGGCATAGGCCACCAGAGCTTCCGCCAGTTCATCATAAATGTCTTCGTGGATGTAGAGCCGCTTGGCCGCGACGCAGAATTGGGCGCTGTTCTGGAAGGCCGCCCAGAATAGCTTTTCGGCGGTTTCCTTGACGTTGACATCCGGCAGCACAATGGCCGGGTCGTTGCCGCCAAGCTCCAGCGTGATCCGCTTGAGATTGCCTGAGCATGCCTCCATGATCTTGCGGCCCGTGGCCGTGGAGCCGGTGAAGCTGATTTTGCTGATGTCCTTGTGCTGCGTCAGCCAGGAGCCGAGGTCGTTGCCGCCAGAAACCACGTTAAGCACGCCCGGAGGCAGGATATCGCGGACAATCTCGCCCAGTTTCAGCGTGCACAAAGGCGTATAGGGCGAGGGTTTCAACACCATGGTGTTGCCAGCAACCAGTGCAGGCGCGATCTTCCACACGGCCAGCAGGATCGGAAAATTCCATGGCGTGATGCCGCCGACAACACCGAGCGGAACGCGCCGTGTCTCCACCGTGCGCCCATCGGTTTTCTCAGCCACATGAAGGGGCAGCTCCTGCTTGGCAATTTCCCGGCACCAGAAGGCAGAGCCGCCAACCTCCCATTCAGCCCCCTTGAACGCCTTGCCCTGTTCCCGGGTCAAAAGGCGCATAAACTCTTCCGCATGGGCCTCGATGGCATCGCCAAGGCGGGCAACAAAGGCCTGACGCTCGCTCAATGGGCGGGCAGACCATGCCGGAAAGGCTGCCTTTGCTGCCGATACGGCCGCCTCCAGCTGCTCACGGCTGGCGTCGGGGGCCTTGGCAATCACCTCTTCGGTGGCGGGGTTGAAGACCTCAAAGCTGGATGCCGCACTGACGGCCTTGCCGTCGATGGTCATCGTATAATCCCCATTGAAATTGATGGACATGATGGAACCTCCCGTTTCCAGCGCGCAAAACGCGCAAATATTGACAAATGCCGACCGCCGCTCAGGCGGGGACGTTGGCCTCTCGCAGCGAGCGGCGTAGAACTTTTCCGGTGCTGTTTTTCGGCAGATCTTCGACGAAAATCACCCGTCGCGGAATCTTGTAGGATGCCAGATGCTTGCGGCAGTGGTTGAGCAACGCCTCCTCGCTCAATGTCGTATCGCGGTGAGGCACAACGAAGGCCTGGGCAATCTCACCCTTTTCCTCATCGGCAATGCCCGCAACAGCCACCATGGCCACAGCCGGATGCATGGCAATCACCTGCTCAAGCTCTGCCGGATATACATTATAGCCAGCGGTGATGATCATGTCCTTCTTGCGATCAACCACGAAGATATAGCCATCCGCGTCGGTGCGGGCGATGTCACCGGTCGCAAGCCAGCCGTCAGGGTCTATCGCCTCAATGGTGGCAGCCTCGTTGCGCCAATAGCCCTTTGTGACCATGGCACCACGGACCAGCAATTCACCGGGTCTGCCGGGCGTGGCCTCGCGCGTTGGCTCCTCCAGATCGGCAAGACGCACCTCCAAACCCGGCATCGGCAATCCGATTGATCCGGATCGCGGGCTCCAGTAGGGCGAGTGCGTGATGGCAGGGCCTGCAACCTCGGTCATGCCCCACAATTCCAGAAGCGGGCAACCAAAGCGGCTTGTCACGGCATCAATCTTGGCAGTCGGCATGGTCTGGCCGCCAACGGTGCAGCGCGTCAGGCTTGTCAGGTCGGCGTTTGCAATGTTCGGATGGGCGAGCATCTGGTAGAACATGGTCGGCACACCCTCGAAAAGCGTGGCTTTTTCCGCGCTGATCAGCCGTAAAGCCTCGGCGGCATCGAAGCGCGGCGTGGTAATCAGCCGCGACCCGACGAGGAACGTCGCATTCATGACGATATTGCCGTAAACATGCGGAAACGGCAGAGAGGTCAGCACGGCGTCGCCATCGTGACGCACATGGATGGTGGCCGTGCCCGCAAGACTGGCAAAAAGCCCGGCATGGGTCATTGTGGCACCTTTCGGACGCCCGGTTGTGCCAGACGTATAGCCGATGGTGAAAAGATCGTCCGGGCGGCGCTCGACTGGCGGCCTATACTCTCCATCGAGAAGTGTTGTGAGTTCTTCCGCCTCCGGGGCCTCGCCAAGCGTAAAAACATGGGCTTTGGTTTGGAAGGATGCGCGGTGATCAGCAGGAACAATCAGGGCTGCGGCCTCGGAATTGTCCAGAATAAAGGCGACTTCCTCAGCGCTGAGGAGAAAATTCGCAGGCACGACCACCGCACCCAGTCTGGCAATGGCGTGATAGGCAACCACCCATTGCCAGCCGTTGGGCAAATGCAACACAATGCGATCACCTGCTTGCAGACCGCGCGCCGCAAATGCTCCGGCCATGCGCCCTGCCAGATCGTCTATGTCTTGAAAGCTGAAGGAACGCAGTCCGGGAAGGGTCAAGGCGGTCTTATTGCCAAACCGTTGAGCTGCGTTATACGCCAAATCGCTGATGCGGGATTGTTGCATTGTTCGCCCCCTCTATGCCATGGCTAGAATAGGGACGGCTCTCAGAACAAGCGCTTCGCCTTTTCCGCACACGACTGCGGCATTAAAACGGATCATGCAGGCCTCCCTGTTGCATAATTTTCTCTTTAAACCTGAAACGGCTTAAAGAGAAAATTATGCAACAAATTTAAAATGTTATAGCGACCTTTGCGCACCATGTATGGTGCGCGGCGCTATAGCAGCCGCCCGCTCCTCCAAGCGGCTGTCTTGATCTTCGCAAAAGCTACAACCGAATGAGGATCAAATCCTGCCAAAGAATTGATGCATTCGGACAACGGGAATTCTGCCACACGGGTGAGATACAGCTTTCACGGCTTATGCGATGATGTACCCTGCCTTGCCGCAACAGCGAAGGCTCTTGGGGTCTGGCCACTCCAGGACTTGAACGCACGCACAAAACTTGCCTCGGCGTCAAAGCCGCATTCGCGCGCGATTCGCTTGATCGGCCACGGCGTGGACGCCAGCAGTCGCTCTGCCAGCCGTTGGCGCGAAAGGTCTTTCAGCGCCTGAAACGATGTGCCTTCCTGCTTGATATGGCGGTGAAGGCTGCGGGTTGACAGATTGAGCTTTTCTGCCAGGTCATCGACCCCTGCTGCTGGCATGTCATTCAGCAAGCGGAGAATTTCGCGCGAGAGCAGACGGTCACGCCGATATTGAAGCACCATCAGCGGCAAGGGCCGCCGAAGCATTTGTCGCAAGGCAGCATCATCGCGCAGAACGGGCAGGCCCAGATAGGCTGCATCAAAACGCAGGCTTGCCTGATCTGCGCCAAACGACGCAGGGCCGTTGAAGAGATAGCGATAACTCTCAGCATGCGCTGGTGCGTCGAATGGAAACGCAACATCAACCAAGGGAATGCGCGTATCGCCGAGCCACGAGGCCACGCCCTGAAGATTGCGCAGCAGGCTGACCAGACAAAATTCGCGAAAAGCGCCAAGTTCGCTTTTTTCTTCGATCCGCACCTCAGCCAGATTGCGTCGCGTTTCGAGACTGAACGTCACATCCTGCGTGATGAGGTTATGATGGCGACACCAACGCGCGATGGCAATGCCCAGCGTGGCCGAGGGCAGAGATGCGCGGCACAGCATGCCATAACTTCCCCACGGCAGGCGGTGGGAAAACCAGCCAAGCGCCTCATCGTCCAGCTCGCGCATGGCGTGATCTGACAGGCGTTCGAGTTGGTCTGCGGTGATTCTGCCATCAGCATGCAGGGTGGCGGGATCAATGCCTGCCGCGAGCAGCGCTGGCTGCGCTGTCATCCTGCGCTTTTGATAGGCCAAAACAATAGCCGATGCAAAACCGGACGGCGTTCTCGCCTGCGTCATTCACCTGCCTCCCTCTGGCACTATCCATCAATTCTTTGACGGGATTTGCCCATCTTCAATCGCTAGACTGCCACAAAGTCAATAATGACCGGCGCGGCGGAAACGCTTGCGGTAGAGGAGGCCGGGCGTGAATCCATTGTCAACAAGCATCAATTCCGGCTCGGCAGAATTTCGCGCCAATGCCGAGACGATGGCGGACGCTGTCGCCGATCTCGCCTTGAAAACGGCTGAGGCGGCACTGGGTGGTGGCGAGGTGGCACGCAAGCGCCACACCGGGCGCGGCAAGCTGCTGCCCCGTGAGCGGATTGATCGCTTGCTCGATCCCGGATCGCCATTTCTCGAAATCGGTCAGCTTGCGGCCCACGGCCTTTATGATGGCGAAGCCCCGTCTGCGGGTATCGTCGCTGGCATTGGCAATGTCGAGGGCCGCCGCTGCATGGTGGTTGCCAATGACGCGACCGTAAAGGGCGGCACCTACTACCCGATGACGGTGAAGAAGCACCTGCGCGCCCAGAAAATTGCTGCGGAAAACCGTCTTCCCTGCCTTTATCTCGTGGATTCGGGCGGTGGCTATCTGCCGCTACAGGATGAGTTTTTCCCCGACGAAAATCATTTTGGCCGCATCTTCTACAATCAGGCGCAGATGTCGGCGGCTGGCATTGCACAGATCGCCGTTGTCATGGGCTCCTGCACAGCGGGTGGGGCTTATGTGCCCGCCATGAGTGATGAGACGGTGATTGTGCGCGAACAGGGCACAATTTTTCTCGCAGGTCCGCCATTGGTGAAGGCGGCAACAGGTGAGATTGTCACGGCGGAAGATCTTGGCGGTGGCGATGTGCATACCCGCATTTCCGGCGTTGCCGACCATCTGGCAGAAAATGATTCCCACGCCCTTCACATCGCCCGGCGGATCGTCTCGACATTGCCCGTGCAGGAAGACGCCGCCAACCAGTTCGACGAGCCGATTTATCCAGCCGAAGAGCTTTACGGCATCATCCCATCTGACACGCGAAAGCCTTATGACGTGCGTGAGGTGATTGCCCGTCTGGTGGACGGCTCGCGGTTTGATGAATTCAAGGCGCGCTATGGCACAACACTTGTGACGGGCTTTGCCCATCTTTATGGCATGCAGGTTGGTATCATTGCCAACAATGGCATATTGTTTGGGGAAGCGGCTCTGAAGGGGGCGCATTTTATTGAGCTTTGCGTTCAGCGCCGTATTCCGCTGCTGTTTTTGCAAAACATTACCGGCTTTATGGTTGGGCGCGCTTATGAAAATGAGGGCATTGCCAAGCACGGCGCAAAACTGGTGACGGCGGTGGCCACAGCCGCTGTTCCAAAACTCACACTCGTCATCGGCGGCAGCTTTGGTGCCGGAAACTACGGCATGTGCGGGCGCGCCTACAGCCCCCGCTTCCTGTGGATGTGGCCAAATGCGCGGATCAGCGTCATGGGTGGCGATCAGGCGGCGTCCGTTCTGGCCACACTTCGACGCGACGGCGTTGCCGCCAAAGGCGAAACATGGCCGCAGCAAGAGGAAGATGCGTTCAAAAACGGCATCCGCGCCCAATACGAACGGCAGGGCCACCCCTATTATTCGACCGCCCGTTTGTGGGATGACGGCATCATTGACCCCGCGCAAACCCGCCGGGTTCTTGGCCTTTCCCTGTCAACGGCGCTCAATGCGCCCATCGGTGAAACCCGCTTCGGCCTTTTCCGCATGTGAGATTGCCATGATCTATAAAACCCTTGATCTCGAATTGAACGGTGCGGTCGCAACGGTGTGGATGAACCGGCCAGACCTGCACAATGCCTTCGATGAGATGCTCATTGAGGACATGACGCTGGCCATCGAAGCGCTGTCTGAAAACGATAGCGTGCGCGTCCTTGTGCTGGCGGGCCGTGGGGCCAGTTTTTCCGCAGGCGCTGACCTTGCGTGGATGAAACGCCAAGGTGCTGCCAGCGTTGCGGACAATGCAGCGGATGCCGCCGCCATGGGGCGGATGTTCATGGCACTGCGCAATTGTCCCAAACCGCTGATTGCCCGCATTCAAGGCGCTGCGATTGGGGGTGGAATGGGGCTGGTGGCGGCCTGCGACATTGCCGTTGCCGCTCCCGATGCCGTGTTTGCCACTTCAGAGGTTCGCCTCGCGCTGATCCCTGCGGTTATCAGCCCGCTGGTTGCTGCTGCGATTGGGGAGCGTCAGTGCCGCCGCTATTTCCTCACCGGGGAGCGGATGGGGGTTGAGAAGGCACATGCGCTGGGCCTTGTGCACGAGATTGCCGAAAAGGATGGTCTTGACGCTGCTGTGGCGCGGATTGTTGCCGATGTGCTGAAGGGCGCACCGGGCGCAGTAACAGAGGCGAAGGCGCTGATCACGCAGATTTCCGGCCGTCGTTTCGACGAAGCATTGGTGTCTGAAATGGCAGAGCGGATTGCTGCCCGCCGAGGCACGGATGAAGCCCGCGAGGGCCTTTCGGCCTTTCTGGAAAAACGCAAACCCGGCTGGATCGCGGATCGGAAAGAAGGGTGAAGGATCAAACCATGTTTCAGAAAATCCTGATCGCCAATCGCGGCGAAATCGCCTGCCGCATCATCCGCACCGCACGACGCATGGGCATTGCCACCGTTGCCGTCTATTCGCAGGCCGACGCTGGCGCGCGCCATGTTCGGCTTGCGGATGAGGCCATTCTCATCGGCCCTGCACCGGCGCGCGAATCCTATCTTGTTGCCGAGAACATTCTTGCCGCAGCCCGTCGCACGGGTGCTGAGGCCATTCACCCCGGCTACGGCTTCCTGTCGGAGAATGAAGACTTTGCCGAGGCCTGCGCTGCCAATGGCATCGCCTTTATCGGGCCGCCCGCCGCTGCTATCCGTGCCATGGGATCAAAATCGGCTGCAAAAGAGCTGATGGGCAAGGCCGGGGTGCCGCTTGTGCCCGGCTATCACGGTGTGGACAATGATCCGGCACGGCTGCGGCGAGAGGCTGATCACATCGGCTATCCCGTATTGATCAAGGCCTCCGCAGGCGGTGGCGGCAAGGGCATGCGGCGGGTTGATCGCGCAGACGATTTTGCCGATGCGCTGGCATCCTGCCAGCGTGAAGCGCGCAATGCCTTCGGCGATGATCATGTGCTGATCGAGAAATACATTCTCAAGCCACGTCATATCGAAATTCAGATTTTTGCCGATTCGAGTGGCCACTGCATCCATCTTTATGAGCGCGATTGCTCGGTGCAGCGCCGCCACCAGAAGGTTCTGGAAGAGGCACCCGCGCCGGGAATGACCGCAGAGCGGCGCGCAGCCATGGGTGCTGCTGCCGTGACGGCGGCAAAGGCGGTTGGCTATGTCGGGGCGGGCACTGTGGAGTTCATCGTCAATAGCGATGGGTCTTTTTACTTCATGGAGATGAACACCCGCTTGCAGGTTGAGCATCCGGTTACAGAAATGGTGACCGGGCTGGACCTTGTTGAGTGGCAGCTGCGCGTTGCCGCAGGCCACCCCTTGCCCTTGCGGCAGGAGGATGTGCCGCTGATGGGGCATGCCATCGAAGCCCGCATCTATGCCGAGGATGCAGATGCAGGCTTTCTGCCGTCCATCGGCACCCTCCGACATCTGGGATTGCCAGAGCAGAATGCACATGTGCGCATCGATAGCGCCGTCGATGCAGGCGACGCGATCTCACCCCATTACGACCCGATGATCGCCAAGCTGATCGTGCATGGAGCAAACCGCAAAGAAGCGCTAGACCGCATGAGCGAAGCCCTTGGTGCCATCCAGATTGTTGGCCTGACGGCGAATATCGGCTTTCTGCACCGCCTCATAAAGACCCCGTCTTTCGCTGAGGCCGATCTCGACACCGGGCTGATTGAGCGCGAACAGGAAAGATTGTTTGCCCTATCCCCCGTGCCTGCCGGTGTCTGGTATCTGGCGGCTCTGGAGGAGCTTTTGCGAGACATTCCTGCCGAGCTTGCATCGCCTTGGGCATTGGCTGATGGCTGGCGACTGACCGGCCGGGCGGAACGCCGGATCGCGCTGTGCTGCAAAGGCGAAACGGTGACAGTCACCGCCGTTTTCTCCGGTGAGGGTTGGACTCTGGCCCTGTCCGGCACGGATGAGCCATCGACCTTTGCGCAAGGCCGTGCCAGCCAAAACGGCCCGGCAACGGCGCTTGATGTGCGGATCGGAGAGCGGCGTTACGACGCGACGATCATGATCGATGGGAACCATCGTCATGTGTTCTATACCGGGCAAACCTTTTTGGTGGAACGCTTGCCCGACCTTCAACGTGCGACCGACAGCAACAGTGGTGGCGGTGGCCTTCGCGCGCCGATGCCCGGCGCGATCATCGCGCTGCTTGCCGAACCGGGAGTCTCCTTGAAAACGGGCGAGCCATTGCTGGTTATGGAGGCGATGAAAATGGAGCACACAATTGTTGCGCCATCCGATGGCACGCTTGCCAGCTTCCATTTTGCGGTTGGCGATCAGGTGGTGGCAGGCGCAGAGCTGGTTGATTTCCAGCCCGCCGCATAAGGACAAGATCATGCACCAAACCAGCGACGACAACATCGTCATTGTCGAGGTCGGCCCAAGAGACGGTTTGCAAAACGAAGCCACTATTGTTTCGACCGATGTGAAGATCGAATTGGTGAAACGTCTGGCCAGAGCTGGCCTTGATCACATTGAAGCAACCGCTTTTGTGTCGCCAAAATGGGTTCCGCAAATGGCCGATAGTACCGATGTTATGAGGGCTTGCGCCTCGGCAGCGGAGCTTTCGCATGTCACTTTCTCTGCCCTCACGCCCAATCTCAAAGGTTTCGAGGCCGCCATTGCTGCCGGAAGCCGCGAGGTGGCGGTGTTTGCCTCTGCCTCCGAGACCTTCTCCCGGCGCAACATCAATTGCTCGATTGACAACTCCTTCACACGCTTCGAGCCGATTTTCGAGGCGGCGCGGGCTGTGGGCATTCCGGTGCGCGGCTATGTTTCCTGCGTCATTGCCTGCCCTTATGAGGGCGCGATTGATCCGCGTGCTGTCGCGCGCGTCAGTCGTCTTTTGCTGGAAAAGGGAGCACGTGAAGTCTCCCTTGGCGACACAATTGGCGTTGGAACACCTGCCAAGGTCAAGCGCATGATTGAAGCGGTGGCGACAGAGGCGCCCATCTCGGCGCTGGCAGGACATTTCCACGACACCTATGGCATGGGGATCGCCAATATTCAGGCCGCACTCGATGCGGGCATCCGTGTGTTCGACAGCTCCGTCGGTGGCCTCGGCGGCTGCCCTTATGCCGCAGGCGCGGCTGGCAATGTTGCGACAGAAGAAGTGGTCTATCTGCTGCAAGACCTCGGCCTGTGCCGTGATATAGACCTGCCCAGACTGGCTGAAACTGCCGCATGGATCAGCCACATCACCGGACGAACGGATGTCTCGCGTGTAACAAAAGCTCTGATGGGCAGTTCAAAGAGCTGACATGGCCTCAGCCAGAGAACGATGCACGGACCATCGTTGAATCCGGGCAGACCCACGCATCCATAAATTTCAGAAAAAGCGGACGTCGCGAGCCTTGTTGAACGAATGGTATCGCGAAGTTATCTATAATTACGTCTTGTGCGCTCACGCGACGATTTTTCTACTCCATCCTTCAGAAAACGTCACTCGTTAGCTCGAGTTTGATGGCATTCACAAATGGGGTCGGAACAAGAGCAGTTCAAAACCCTGCGCTAAGGTTCAACGTAGCGTGAACTGCGTTACGAATTCCCAAAAGGGTCCACCCGCGGATCGTAAACTAAAGGCGGCAACGTGCATGGTAATCCCGCCGTTTTTAACGGGGGCTTGAGCCAACAAAGTCAGTCACAGAGCCGTTAGGGAGAAGAAACCTAGTGCACTGACGCATTCACTTCGTTCATGCTGTCGTTCACCCGTCTTTTGGTTATGCATCGATCCAAACGGAGGCTTCAGCCGAGTTTGGATCGATGCACCAGTGGTCCGATTCCGACATTTGCCTCCGTCTCCAGCACCCTCGAGAGCAAATGTCGGAGTCTTAAGGACCCCACTAGAAGGTGGGCGGGGTATTAATCCAGATCAACGTGGCCTGCACGTCCGCCGGATTGCGCCAGGAATGCGGACGGCTGCTCTCAAAGTAAAAACTGTCGCCGGTCCGAAGGTCATAAAACTGGTCTCCGTCGAGAACGATTTGCAGCGCTCCCGCAAGAACGAAGATAAATTCCTCGCCCTCATGCCGGTAAGCACCTTCGCTGGACGCGCCGGGCGCCAAATCAAACCGATGGCATTCCATCTGCCGCGCCCCGGCGGCAAGCGAATGGATGGAAACACCCATCGATGTCGTCGGCCACGTCATCCACTCGCCGTCACGCACCACTGACGCGCTCTGTTGCTGGATTGGATGACCGTTCAGATCGGCAACCGTCGTGCCGAAGTGCTTGGCGAGGTCGTGAAGAACCGTGATGGAAATACCTTGAGATGTGCGCTCGAACGTCGAAAGCTGCGAGACAGAGGCTCCTGTTGCCCGGGCCACCGCGTCCAGGGTTTGGTGTGACAGCCTGCGCATTTGCCGAACTCTCGTGCCAATTGCCGCCGTGTCCGTCACCGGTTCAGCCACGTCTAACCCCTTCTGGCCTGTTTCAGGATTCCCCAGTTCCTCTTTGATGGCAGCCGGGTTCAGCCCTCTTTGGCTCCGCAACCAGGCAATCCTGGCAATGCGCTCCAGAACAGCAGAATCATAAAGCCTCTGCCCCGATGGCGTACGGGCTGGCTCGATCAGCCCCTGCTGTTCCCATAGCCTCAGAGTCGATTGCGAAACACCGGACATCCGGGCAGCCTCGGCGATTTTAAGGTGGGTGTTTTGCATCGTATTTCCAGCATGACTTAAGTGCGTTGTTTTTTCTAACGGCTGTGTGATGGGCATTGCAAGTCTACCGAAAAAATGTAGAGATTTTTCGACATTATCCTTGCAACTTCCGATAACCCCAGGCTCGAAGGTGTTTTCAATGCAGAATTCGCAACTCGCGGCACGCCGCACGAATGCCATCTCCCGCGGCGTCGGCGTGACGACCCAGATCTATGCCGAACGGGCCGAAAATGCCGAGATCTGGGATGTCGAAGGCCGCCGTTATATTGACTTTGCGGCCGGGATCGCCGTCGTGAATACCGGTCATCGCCATCCCAAGGTGATCGCTGCTGTCAAGGCGCAACTTGATTGCTTCACCCATACCTGCCATCAGGTCATCCCCTATGAGAACTATGTGCGCCTTGCCGAGCGCCTCAACCAGGCAGTGCCGGGAAATTTCGAGAAGAAGACAATTTTTGTGACGACCGGCGCCGAGGCGGTCGAGAACGCCGTCAAGATCGCCAGGGCGGCAACCAATCGCTCTGCGGTCATTGCCTTCACCGGCGCCTTCCATGGACGCACCTTCATGGGCATGACGTTGACCGGCAAGGTTACCCCCTACAAGGTCGGCTTCGGGGCGATGATGCCGGATGTCTTCCATGTCCCCTTCCCAGTCGAACTGCATGGTCAGACGGTGGAGGATTCGTTGGCTGTGCTTGACAAGCTCTTTAAGGCTGATGTCGATCCGGAGCGCGTTGCAGCCTTCATCATCGAACCCGTGCAAGGCGAAGGTGGATTTTACGAAGTACCCCGACTTTTCATGCAGAAGCTGCGCCAGATTGCCGACAAGCACGGTATCCTGCTGATCGCGGATGAAGTCCAGACAGGCTTTGCGCGCACCGGCAAGCTTTTCGCCATGGAGCATTTCGGCGTCGTTGCCGATATCACCACAATGGCCAAGGGCCTCGGCGGCGGCTTCCCCATCGCGGCGGTCACTGGCCGGGCGGACATCATGGACGCACCGGGCCCAGGTGGTCTCGGCGGCACCTATGGCGGCAATCCGATTGGCATTGCAGCCGGCAATGCCGTCCTCGATGTAATCGAGGAAGAGCAATTGGCAGATCGCGCCACGTCGCTCGGCAACCGCCTTAAGCAAAGACTTCATTCGCTATCCGATGCCGTGCCTGAGATCGCCGACATCCGCGGTCCCGGCTTCATGAACGCCGTGGAATTCAACCTGCCCGGTTCCAAGACACCGAATGCCGATTTCACCAACAAGGTGCGGACCATGGCCCTGGAAAAAGGGCTGATTCTTCTGACCTGCGGTGTGTATGGCAATGTCATCCGCTTTTTGGCGCCCCTGACGATCGACGAGAAAACCTTCAGCGAAGCGCTCGATATCCTTGAAGAGACATTGCGCGCCTGCTCCAGGGATAGTTGACGCTATGATGTCCGGCAGGCGCCCGTTCAGGCCTGAGGGATCAGAGCTGGCTTGGGAAAACTGAACACCCAGCCTATTGATTTGCATGTGGCAGCTGACCGGAGATCCAAGGTCAGCTGCCAGTGCAAATCAACAGTGTCTGGGCTTGGCACAAATAATAAATAATAAAACAAGGCCGCCAGATTACAAATGAAATGCATCTTCGATGGAAAGTCTGACGCAGAACCTGTTCAATGTACTGACGAGCCGTGTTAACCGGACGCGATAGAGAGGGTGGATGCATCGGTTTTTCCGGTTTCACGTTGGGCTCAACGAAATGGCACTCGAGCACCCAACCTATCCGGCTTGTAACACTATAGCGGCCTGCCTCAATGCAGCGCTCCACCGTTCCCCAGGCCCCTGAGAAATCAGCGCGGGGACGCAGAGGAAGCGGGGACGCAGAGGAAGGAGTGGCCGACGTCGCTGGCGCGTACTCGCTCACCGCTCTCAGAAGCGAGATTGTCGTTGCCTGCGCCGTTTTCGGGATATCCGCATATCCCTCTCTGTACTGAAGTTTCCCATAACCGCGCGAGCGAAACCTGCATCCATTCGCTCCGCCACTGCCAAGGCAGCGGTGGCCTTGTTTTTGAATGGCAGGAGAGCTTCGATAACGTAAGTGTCGCCATATGCCTTGGCGACGCAAGCAATATCAAACATGTCGCGTGGTTGAAGAGAGGCGCCTCGATAGTGAACCTTCTTGACGATAATCTCGCCCGGCGTCTCAAGATCAACATTGCTCCCCCGCACCGTCACACGGGATGCCGGATTGTCGGTCAGGCTTGAGGCACAAATAAAGTTAATTTCACCAATGCCCGCAAACACGATCTTGAGCGCATGCGTCCCATCGGAAACATATTCATCTGGGTTGGCCTGCAGGGTGTAGCCTTGCGTTGTCGGATTGAGATATGGGAGGACCTGCGGATCATCGATGAAAATATCGATGTCGAAGCTTTCACGATGGCGGATCTGGAGCATGAGAGCGGTGCCTCCGCCGAACGTCCAGCTATCGAGGATTTTGAATGACGAATTCGCCTGATTGATAATCGACACGCACTGGTCGAAGAGGCTTTCCCATTGGCTCATCAGCCCAGCCCTCAAGCGGCTAGGGCGAGCGGGTATCCGGCAAGCTGCGAGAATTTTTGGGCGATCTCCGATGCAACTCCGTGATCAATGTCCATCTCATCCAGAAACTGTTGCTGGAGGTCTGCCTTCACTTCGGAATAGAATGAGAATGCGGAAGCATCAAAATTCTCAACACTCGCGAAATCGGAAATCTTGCATGCGAGTTGCGCAGCCGAAAGGTCCGTCCCGTAAGGGGCGTTCACAGTCGACAGTACCTTAAACGCAACGCTCGACATCGTTATCACCACCATTTCCAATCAACTATATAAGACCTATCCGTTAAAAACGCAAGAAACACCGCAAACGCATGGCCTTCGGGCTATCAGTTGTGCAGAAACGGGGTCGGAGCCTCACGCTAGGATATCGAACTGTGAACCGCGCAAATATTGACAGATACGATCAGAACATTTAGTGAACATTCTATGAAAAAGTCACTCAAAGAACGCCTCGCTATCCTCTCGGATGCCGCAAAATACGATGCATCTTGCGCCTCCAGCGGAACGACAAAGCGGAACGCGGCAGCCGCGGGCGGGCTGGGATCGACGGAGGGCTCCGGGATCTGCCATGCCTATGCGCCGGATGGGCGATGCATCTCTCTCCTTAAAATCCTGATGACAAATTTCTGTATTTACGACTGTGCGTATTGTATCAACCGATCGTCCAGCAACGTTGAGCGAGCAAGGTTTTCGGTCGAGGACGTCATCTGGCTGACGCTCGAATTCTATCGCCGCAATTACATCGAGGGTCTTTTTCTGTCCTCTGGCATCATCCGCTCTTCCGATTACACAATGGAGGAGATGGTCCGCATCGCCCGCGAATTGCGCACGATACATAATTTCCATGGCTACATTCATCTCAAATCTATTCCCGAGGCGTCGGCCCAACTGATTGAGGAAGCCGGGCTCTATGCTGATCGCCTTTCGATCAATATCGAATTGCCGACCGATGCGGGCATCGGGAAATTCGCACCGGAAAAGCGGCCCGACAATATTCGCCAGTCGATGGGCAATTTGCGCTTGAAGATCGAAGAAATGGCCGACCCGACCCTACAGACCAAGCGGCGAAAGAGGTTCGCGCCCGCCGGGCAAAGCACCCAGATGATCGTCGGCGCCGACGCTGCCGACGATGCGACCATCCTTGGCACCAGTGCCAGGCTCTATGGCAGCTACGGCTTGAAGCGTGTCTATTATTCCGCCTTCAGCCCGATCCCGGATTCGTCAAAAAACCTTCCGCTGATCAAGCCGCCGCTGATGCGGGAGCATCGACTGTATCAGGCAGACTGGCTCTACCGTTTCTATGGATTCGGCATCGCAGAGATCACGGCGGCACGGCCAGACGGCATGCTCGATCTCGACCTCGATCCGAAACTCGCCTGGGCGCTTGGCCATCGTGATCGATTTCCAGTCGACATCAATCTCGCCGACAAGGAAGCGCTTCTGCGTGTGCCGGGCTTCGGCACAAAGACCGTCACATCCATTCTCTCAACACGGCGGTTCAAGCGGCTGCGGCTTGAGGATATCGGGCGTCTCGGCGTGTCGCTCAAAAAAGTCCAGCCGTTCATCACTGCTGAGGGCTGGACGCCGCATCGCTTGATCGATCGTGCCGACTTGCGGGCGATGTTCATGCCAAAGCCGGAGCAATTATCGTTATTATGACTGAGACCTGCTTTCTCGAAGGCCGCGGTGATCTGCCTGAATGGCGCGAGGCCGCGCGACGGTGCTTGCAAGCTGGCATCGAACCAAAGGCAATCGACTGGCGGCTTATCGGTGATGAGCAGGGGTTGTTTGGTGCGGATGCCAGCCGATCCAAAGAGGGCAGCACGACAAGCCCGGCCGAACACACAGGTGAAACGGCACAGATGTCCGTGCCGGCAACCTTCCTTCGGCTCGCAGAAGCCGTTGTGTGTCATTCCGATCCCGGCCGCTTCGCTTTGCTTTATCGCCTTCTCTTTCGGTTGAGGCGGGAACGCCATCTTCTTGAGGTGAAGACGGATGCCGATGTGGCGCTGGCGTACCGGATGCAGAAGTCAGTGGCCCGCGATTATCATAAGATGACGGCCTTCTTGCGCTTCAAGGAAGTGCCACTGCCTGTTGGTGTTGCAGGTCGGCGGCGCTTTGTCGCCTGGTTTGAGCCTGACCACTTTATCTTAGCGCGCGTCGCGCCGTTTTTCCAGCGTCGTTTCAATGACATGGACTGGATTATTTTGACGCCCCGCGGGTCCGCCTCCTGGGATGGCCAGACACTTCTGACGTCGACCGAGCCAGCAGTAAAGCCCGATATCCGCGATGAAACCGACGGTCTCTGGCGCATATATTATGCATCCATCTTCAATCCTGCCCGCTTGAAGGTGAAGATGATGATGACGGAGATGCCAAAGAAATATTGGAAGAACCTCCCGGAGGCAGAGCTTATTCCCGGCCTGATCGCCGGGACGGAAGCCAAGCTGATCGATATGGCGCGTCGGCAAGCCAGCGAACCGCTCCTTTTCCATCATCGCCTCCAGGACGCCGCTGCGCGCGTGCCGGCAGCGCCAGTGGCCGAAGCGGACACGATAGATGCGCTGCGTCAGGACGCGCGACGCTGCAATCGATGTGATCTCTCCTGCCGGGCAACACAGACCGTGTTCGGCGAAGGGCCTGTCGATGCAAAGATCATGGTCGTTGGAGAACAGCCGGGAGACCAGGAAGATCTCGCAGGCCGGCCATTCGTCGGACCGGCGGGCCGCGTGTTCAACGAGGCTCTGGCGCAGGCAGGCCTGGACCGGCGCGCGCTCTACGTCACCAACGCGGTGAAGCACTTCAAGTATGAGCCACGGGGAAAGCGCCGCATCCATCAGCGCCCGAATATCGCAGAGGTGCAGCAATGCAGATGGTGGCTCACCCAAGAGATCGATATGGTGAAACCCAAGCTGATTGTCGCCATGGGCGCAATCGCGCTGTTTTCGCTCACGGATCGAAAGGACCGCTTGGAGGATGTCCGCAGCCGGCCAATTGTCATGGACGACACGCTACATCTATTCGTGACCGTTCATCCGTCCTACCTGCTGCGTATTCCGGACGAGTTCAAGAGAAACGAAGAACTCGCGCGTTTTCGAGAGGATATAAGCCAGATCGGTAGACTTGTTTGTTGATTTTCACTGAGAACTGCCCCGGTGGGTGCACGTCAGGCTCTCAAAACCGTTCTCAGACGCTGGCCGTGGCTCAGGCACATCTTTGCGGATGGCGGCTATGCCGGTCCGAAGCTGCGGGCCGCATTGAGCAAGGTCGCGAAGTTCACGTTGCAAATCGTCAAGCGAAGAGACAAGGCAAAAGGCTTCGAAGTCGTCCCGCGTCGCGGGGTCGTGGAGCGCACATTCGCCTGGCTGGGCCGATGCAGACGAAGGGCAAAGGATTGGGAAAAATCAATCGCTTCCGCTGAAGCCAGCGAGAGTGGATCATGAAGTGACTTCAAGACAAAACGGCATCTGCAACGCTTCGTTTCCGTCCATGATGCGATTGCCAACCTCTTCCACATCCTGCGCCACGACATACCCCAACAATCATCGCGAACTGCGCACAGCGGCGATGAACCTCTGAACGAAGATCACTCGGGCATGAGCAGTGCACGCGGCGTGCGTAACGCTTTTGCCTCGCGGCTGTCAACTTTACGACGCCGCTCCTACTAAAAAGCTCTTCCTAGTAGAGCTTGGATCGTGGCGAAGTTACAAACTGGGTCAGACTCTGCCGATAATCAACGGCTATATCCTGAGAACTTACACCTAGTACACTTTCAAGGCACGTGACATGAAGTCGATGAACAGACGTGTGCGCCGTGGCAGGAAATTGCTCTGCGGGTACATGGCATATATCGTCAGCGGTTCCATGGTCCAGTCGGAGAGCAGTTCCACCAAGCGTCCTTCCGCAAGCTCTCGGGACACATAGGGGCGCGGGATACGAGCAATGCCCATACCTGCCATGGTCAGCGATTTGATCGCCTCGCTACAATTCGATTTATGCTGAGCACGGACGCTAACATCGCAACTTTCCCCCTGAGCGGAAAAGCGCCATTTCTGGTCGCCGATATTGGCACCGTGCACCACGAGTTGATGATCCTCTAGATCCTTCGGGCTTTTGAGGCTTTGCGATTTCTGCACATAACTGGGCGCTGCGCATATGGCATAGGTCACCGAGCCGATGCAGCGCGACATCAGCGTCGAATCCTCCAGGCGTTGACTGGCCCGCACAGCCACGTCGAAATTTCCCTCAACAAGTTGCTGCCTCTCTTCGCTGAGGCAAAGATCCAGCGAACATTCGGGGTTTTCCTCATTGAACTGCGGAAGGACCGGAAGGATCAGATGCAGTCCCAATGTCACAGGCATGGTCACGCGTAAGGTCCCGCGAAGCTCTGCCCCGCTCTGGCTGGCAACTTCATCGGCTTGTTCGTGACGCCATAAAAGCTCGCTCACAATCTGGTAATATCGCGATCCTGCCTCGCTGGGCATGACACCGCGCGTGGTGCGATTGACCAAGGTCACCCCAACATGGGCCTCAAGCTCGCGAATATTCTTGCTGATCGCGGGACGCGAGAGTCCAATATTATTTCCAGCTTTAGTAAAGCTTCGAGCTTCGATAACTGCGCAAAATACTTTCAACGCGGTAAATCGATCCATTAGCGCATTCCTTGAAAATCTTTATTTTTAAATACAACCGAAAATTTGTTGTGCAATACCACATTTCTTAGAGGCAGCCTCAAAAAGAGGTGGGTGATTTCAAGAGGTAATGCTTCCTTCGGATTTGCGAAGATTCGATGGAGTTCACAATGGCCTGGACAGAAATCACCCGTCGGCACTATGCCCGGCGGACGTCACGCTATGCAAGCGACATGACAGATCGGGAATGGGCACTGGTTGCGCCTTTTCTACCGCCCCCCCCGCCGCCTGGGTCGCCCTCGCACCACTGATTTGCGCGAAGTCGTCAACGCTTTGCTTTACATCGCCATGACCGGCTGCCAGTGGCGCATGCTGCCGAAGGATTTTCCACCCTGCTCGACCGTCCAGCGCTATTTCTATGAATGGCGGGCGTTGGGGCTCTGGCCACGTATCAATCATCGGCTGGTGATGGAGGCCCGCGAGTTGGAGGGCAAGGAGGCAAGTCCGACGGCCGGTGTGATCGATAGTCAGAGCGTCAAAACCACGGAAAGCGGCGGCATCCGGGGCTATGATGCGGGCAAGCGGACCAAAGGCCGCAAGCGCCACATCATTGTCGATACGCTCGGCCTGATGGTCGGCCTCATTGTGCATGGTGCCGATGTCCAGGATCGCGACGGTGCTCCCGATCTCCTGAAATCCATCCGCCACAGGTGGCCATGGTTGCTGCACGTCTTCGCCGATGGCGGCTATGCGGGTGATAAGTTGAAGCGGCGACTGAAGAAGATCGGGCGCTGGACGATTGAGATCATCAAGCGCTCCGACAAGGCGAAAGGCTTTGAGGTTCTGCCGCGTCGATGGGTGGTCGAGCGGACCTTCGCCTGGCTCGGCAGATGCCGAAGACTGGCAAAGGATGTCGAAAAATCCATTGCCTCTTCAGAAGCCTGGATCATGATCGCCCACAGTCGCCTCATAACCAGACGGCTCGCAAGGTATCGATATCCTTGAGGGCTTTTCGAGTCAGACCCTAATTCCAATCCGCGGAGGAGCATTACATATCTTTATGGCGAATACACTGACGAATTCCTCACCCAGGTTGTTGGGCGTTGGAGCGAAACTGTACTTCAAAATACATTTCGTGAAGGGAGTTGGTGCACAGGCCATATTTCAACGTTCTGCATCTATGCGACAAGGATCAAAAATAGCTTGATTGATCCCACACCCAGCATGCTGCACAAACATTACGCCGCCCGCCGCCATCACATCGATAAGATGAAGTTCAAGGTAACGAACTGGGCGGACTGTGAGGCAGGGCTTCGCTGTCGTGGCAGCTTGACCCTTTGGATGACGCCGGAGGCGCTGGCGGGCTGGGCAGCTCCACGTCGCGAGACACCTGGTGGCCAGCCACTCTATTCGGATATGGCGATCGAAACGACGCTGATGCTGGATATGGTGTTCGGATTACGGTTGCGCCAGAGCGAAGGGCTTCTGAGTTCGGTGCTTGATATGATGCGATTGGATTTGCCTGTGCCCGATACCACCACGCTGAGTAGGAAGGCCAGAACATGGAGGCCATCTGACAGAAGCAACGACCGTCAGCCTGTTGCGGACGGAACCATTCATGTGCTGGTGCGACAGCACTGGGCTGAAGATCTATGGTGCGGGCCAATGGCTGGAAGAAAAGCGTGACGCAACGTCCCGGCGTGGCTGGCGAAAACTGCATCTGGCTGTTGATGCCGACAGTGGCGAGATCATTGCCCATAGCCTGATAGATCAGGAGACCGGCGATGCCTCGCAGCTGGAGCCGTTACTGGATCAGATCGAAGATGAAATCGACCAATTCAACGCCGATGGACCTTATGATGGTACTCAAATCTACGACGCTGTTCTTCGTCACAGCCAGGCGCAAGGGTCGTCATTCCACCACGCTCGAACGCGATTGAACGGCCCAACGCCCACGCATGCTGGCAGAGAGATGGTCACATAGCATCCATCCAGATCGATGGTCGGCTGATGGCAGACGTCCACCGGCTATAGCAAACGGGCCATTGTTGAACCAGAGATCGGCCGATACAAGGGTATCATCGGGCTGCGTATGCGTGCTCGTTCACTCTTTGCGCAGCAGACAGAATCTGCGATCGGCGTCGCCATTTTGAACCGAATGCTTGCCTGCGGACGCCCGAAATTGGCTCAACGCCAAGCCTCGGCGGGAGCAATTAAATAAGTGACGCATCAAAGACCGAATGATCACCTGTCGCTGCACAAACGCCATACGACAACGCTAACCTGCATTGGAACTTCAATCCTTTTCTATGCCCATATTTCCCGGCAAGTTACGAAATTTAACAGGTAAATCTGCCTTCATATTATCGGGCACCACATACAGTTCCATATTCTCCCGCGACAATTCCCAATGCTGGAAAACGAGATCAACCACAGCATTTTCATCATGGCTTTTAATGGATGCAATAAAGCCATCATGATGTTGGGTTGCCAACCGAAGACGCTGCTGCATGTCATCATTTCGCGGACGGAAGAAGGTTTGCCCTATCCGGGCATGGTCCACGAGAAGACGTCTTAAGCTCGGTTGCAGGTAAACGTTACCGGACATTTCGCCCATGATGGCGTGGAATCTATTATTCTCCAGAACCATCGCCAGGGTGTCAGCGTTGTGGCTAGCGGCACGAAATCGTTCCTGTGTGTCACTCAGCTCGGACAGTTGCTTGGGTTTGAAATTTTGAACCGCCAGCCGACCGATGGCCGCGTATATCATCGGCGCGACGAGGAAGAAGTGACGCAGCGTCGAATGGTTCAAGGGAGCGACCCGAGCGCCTCTGTTTTCTCGAATGTCGATATAGCCTTCACCCGCAAGACGGCGGAAAATGTCACGCACAGGTGTGCGAGACAGTCCATATTTCTCGCTGATGCTGACTTCGTCCAGATCCTCGTCCGGATCGAGTTCCATCGTCAGAATTTGGCGTTTGAGATCGTCGTAGAGACTGCTCTTCCCGACTTTCATTTCACATCCTCGTCACACGTAAGGTCATTGCAATTCAATCGCTTTGCGACCATTCGGGAGATCAATCAGCGTCCGCCTGCCCGTGCCGACACGCCAACGCACGGACAAATCGCGGTGCAGGCCATGGCATAGCCTCCATGGTTCTGATTGGCAATGTTTAGGGTGCGGATGCAAAGACACCGTTCTCACTGAAACGGTTGCTTCGCATGGCTTTCGCATTGACGGCATCTCAGCAAATTTATCTTCGTCCCTCATGACAGTTTCTGGTCTGTATTCTTTTGTTTGAAAAAATTGTGTACTTGTAAAATACAATATCGTTGACATAACCCGGACGTCATGCAAATTTTGTTGTCATAAACCAACGGCGCCCATTGGGCGGACAAGTTGATGACGGGGAACTGGGATGAAGGGTGGCAAAGGCGAGCTCTATGATGATCTCAAGCGCCAAATTCTGACGATGGAACTCGATCCGGACGAGGATCTGGACGAAGTATCGCTGAGTGAAAAATACGGTCTCTCGCGGACGCCCGTCAGGGAAATTTTCCGGCGTCTGGAAGGGGAAGGCTATGTCGATATCCGCGCCAACAAGGGCGCGCGGGTTATCCCGATGAACCATTCGACGCTACGCCACTTCTTCCTTGTTGCACCGATGATATACGCCGCCGTTGGGCGACTTGCGGTCCAGAACTTCAAGCCCGAACAGCTTTCCGACCTTCAGATCACCCAGGAACGGTTTCGCGAGGCGAGCATTGCGCAAGATGCTCTGGCCATGACGCTTTCGAACAACCGGTTTCACGCGATCATCGGCGAGATGTCGGGCAATGAATACCTTCAGCCAAGCCTTGGCCGGCTGCTGATCGATCACGGCCGTATCGGCCATACCTTCTTTCGACCGCGCAATGCAGACATGCATGAGCGGCTGCAAAAATCAGTCGGACACCATGACGGTTTTATCGCCGCGATCAGCGCGCGTGACGAGGACGCCGTCGTCGATCTCGTGTTCGAACACTGGGAATTGTCACGCGAGAACATGGAAATGTTCATCGCTCCCCAAGCGCTCAAGGCGGACGCATTGGTCGATACGCCAATGCAATCGATGGAGAAATCATCATGAAATTCGAAGGTATCTACACCCCGGCGGTCACACCGCTTGGACCCGATGGGCAGATCGACCGTGCAGGGTTTGCGGCCGTCCTTGAATCGCTCATCGAAGCGAAGGTTCATGGTATCATTGTCGGCGGTTCAACGGGTGAATATTACGCCCAGAGCGCGCAGGAGCGCCTCGATCTTGCGGCCCATGCAAAAGACGTGATCGGAACCAGAATTCCGCTGATCATCGGCACGGGCGCAACCAGAACGGAAGATTCCGTTGCCTACGCCGTTGCTGCCAAAGATATTGGTGCCGACGCCATCCTGGTGTCGTCTCCGCCCTATGCGCTGCCGACAGAACGCGAGAACGCCGTCCATGCGCTGACGGTTGATCGCGCTGCGAACCTGCCGATCATGCTCTACAACTATCCGGCCCGTATGGGTGTGGTGATGGGGGATGAGTATTTCTCCCGGGTTGGCAAATCCAAAAATGTCGTGGCGATCAAGGAAAGCTCTGGCGACATGGCCAACCTTCACCTTCTGGCCCGGAAGTTTCCGCATATCGGCCTGTCTTGTGGATGGGACGACCAGGCGCTCGAATTCTTCGCCTGGGGAGCAAAAAGCTGGGTCTGCGCTGGCTCAAACTTCCTGCCGCGCGAGCATGTCGCGCTTTATGAAGCCTGCGTTCTGGAGAAGAATTTCGACAAGGGCCGCGCGATCATGACCGCGATGCTGCCGCTGATGGATTTTCTCGAATGCGGTAAATTCGTTCAGTCGATCAAATATGGCTGTGAACTGATCGGCCTGAAGACCGGATCGGTACGCGCGCCGCTACGGCCACTGAATTCGCAAGAAAAAAGAATCCTTGAGACCGTCGTCACGACAGTGAAGCGCACGGTTGCCCAGATCACCTCGGGAGCCAACAATGCATGAACCTTTGACCGTGGCCGAATACAAGGCCATCGCTGCCAGTCTTGAATTGCCGACCAATGCTTTCATCGACGGCGCATTTCGTCCGGCAAAATCCGGCAAGACCTTCACCTCGATCAATCCCGCAACTGGCGAGACATTGGCGGAGATTGCCGCCTGTGATGTGAGCGACGTCGATGATGCGGTTGCCAAGGCGAGACAGGCGTTCGACGATGGCCGCTGGCGGCATCAAGCTCCCGGCGATCGCAAGGCTGCCCTGTTGAAGCTGGCAAAGCTGATCGAAGAGAACCGCCACGAGCTGGCTGTCATGGAAAGTCTCGACAGCGGCAAACCGGTGCGCGAATGCCAGACAGTCGATGTGGCCGATACGATCCACACCATCCGCTTCCATGCCGAAGTCATCGACAAGCTATACGACAATACCAATCCGGTCGGGCCAAACGCGCTGGCAATGGTGGTACGCGAACCGATCGGCGTGGTCGGCTGCGTTCTCCCCTGGAATTTTCCTCTGCTGATGCTGGCCTGGAAGATCGGTCCGGCGCTGGCTTCGGGATGCTCCGTCATTGTCAAGCCAGCACAGGAAACCTCGCTCACCACGCTGCGGGTCGCCGAACTCGCAATTGAAGCAGGGATTCCGGCTGGCGTCTTCAACGTCGTCACCGGTGGCGGCAAGGAGGCCGGCGAGCCAATCGGTCTGCACATGGATGTCGATATGGTGGCCTTCACCGGATCGACGGCGACCGGACGTCGCTTCCTGCGCTATGCGGCAGATTCCAACCTGAAGAAAGTGGTTCTCGAATGCGGCGGCAAAAACCCCGCCGTCGTTCTTGCCGATGCCGAAGACCTCGATCTGGTGGCCGAGCAGGTCGTTAACGGTGCGTTCTGGAACATGGGCGAAAACTGCTCCGCGACGTCCCGCCTGATTGTCGACAGAACGATCAAGGACGAATTGCTAGAGCGGATCGGTGCCTATCTGCGCGAATGGAAGACCGGCAATCCGCTCGATCCGGAAAACCGCATCGGGGCGCTCGTCAGCAAAACCCACTTTGAAAAAGTGAAATCGTTTCTCGATGATGCCAAAAAAGAGAAGCTCTCTGTTGTCTATGGCGGGGCGACGCATGGCGGCATTTATATTGAGCCGACTGTTGTCGATGGGGTCACGCCCTCAAGCCGCCTGTTCAAGGAGGAGATTTTCGGACCGATCCTGTCGGTGACCGCCTTCGATACATTGGCCGAGGCCGTCGCGCTGGCCAATGACACCAATTACGGCCTTACCGCATCGGTCTATACCGGCAGCCTGCGTCAGGCGATCCGGTTGTCACGTGACATTCGTGCCGGGCTCGTCACCGTCAACTGCTTTGGCGAAGGTGATGCCTCCACACCGTTTGGTGGCTACAAGGAATCGGGCTTCGGTGGCCGCGACAAGTCAATCTTCGCGCATGACAATTATTGCGAACTGAAGACAATCTGGATCGATATTTCCGAGCGTTCTGTGGATGAGACGATCCGATGAACAAAATATCGGTCAAACGTTTGCCCGTTGAAAATGGTGTCTCCGGCTGGGAGGCGATCAGCACGCGTTCGTTTCCCCTCCGTAGCCTCGAAGGCAACGTGACTGCGGATTGGCTGATTGTCGGTGCGGGCTTTGCGGGTCTTTCCGCTGCCCGTCGTCTGCTACAGCTTCGACCAGACGACAAGATTGTCATTCTCGACGCAAGCGAAGTGGGAAAAGGCGGCTCGGGACGAAATTCCGGTTTCATGATCGATGTTCCGCACGACCTGTCGTCTGGCGAATATTCAAGCGGCAGTACCGACGATACCCGCATCGAAATGGCGCAGAACCGCACGGCGATTGCCTTCGCAACGCAAGCTGCGGCGGAATACGGAATGTCACGCGAGACGTTCGATCCGTCCGGCAAGATCAATGCGGCGGCAACCGAGCGCGGCATGAAGCTAAATGAGGATTTTGGCAAATCCCTGCTGAATGCGGGCGAGAAGCACAGTTTCCTCGATGCGGCACAAATGCGGGAGATCACCGGAACCGATTTCTACCTCGGTGGCATCTACACGCCGGGGGCCGTGCTCATCCAGCCCGCCGATTATATTCGCACCTTCGCAGCCGGGCTTTGGCAGCAGGTCGATATCTTCGAACGCTCGCCTGTCACGTCCCTGATGCGGGAAAACAGTCTATGGAAGGCGACCTCACCACGGGGCAGTGTCTCTGCGCCCAAGGTCATTCTGGGCGTCAACGGCCATATCAATGACTTTGGTCATTTCAACGGTCGTCTCATGCACTTCTTCGGTTATGCCTCAATGACGGCTCCGTTCCCGGCAGAGGATTTCGGGCGCAAGGCAAGCGGGCATGATCGATGGGCTCTGTTGCCTGCCGATCCCATGGGAGCAACGGTTCGGAAAATTACATCGAACGGCCAGTCGCGCATCGCTTTGCGGACCAAGTGGACCTACGATTTCAGCCTGCAACTGACAGATCAACGTCTGCGAAAAATGGCTCGGGAACATCGGGTGTCGCTGGACAGGCGTTTTCCCGCATTGAAGGACCTGCCGTTCGAACATTGCTGGGCAGGCCGTATTTGCCTCACCCGCAACCATGTGCCGGCCTTCGGCGAGGTGGAAGAAGGGCTGTATTCGGCTTGCTGCGAAAACGGCCTTGGCACGGTGAAAAGCACGCTGGCTGGCATGCTGACAGCGGAACTCGCCACCGGAAATACCTCGACACATCTTGAAGAATTCAACGATCACGCACAGCCGAGCAGGCTTCCACCGGAGCCTTTCACATGGCTCGGTGCCAACACCGTGATCAAATGGCAGGAATTGCGTGCAGGCCGCGAGGGATAAAACGTCGCCGCGCAATGGGGAGACCGCGCTTAAGCGCGAGGCTTCAACGATAATGGGAACGTAAAACTAGGAGCGAAAAATGAAGACTCTGTGGAAGGCACTTTGCGCGGCGGCGATGGTCGGAATGACCGCCCTGTCTGCACATGCGGAAGAAAAAACCGTCACCATCGGCACGATGTCTTGGGAAGACCTCACCCCGATCACCGGCATCACCAAGAAGGTGCTCGAAGATTCCGGCTACACCGTGAAAGTCGTACCCTTCTCTGAATGGGGCATCGCCTATGCCGCATTGAGCAAGGGCGATGTTCAGATTTTGGCGTCGCAAACCGATTATGTCGCGCAGGATTACTGGAACAAGAACAAGAAGCGTCTGGAAAAAATCTCGCCGGTCTCGCACGGCCTGTATCAGGCGATCGCTGTTCCGAAATACGTCCCAATCGACTCTGTCGAACAGTTGAACGAAAATGCCGACAAGTTCGGCGGCAAGATCGTCGGCATCGAGCCAGGCTCGGGCCTGATGAAGGATGCGGCCAACGCCGTCAAGGACTACGGCCTTAAGCTTCAACTCGTCGAGGGTAGCACGGCTGCGATGACGGCGGCTCTCAAGTCTGCATCCGACCGCAAGGAATGGATTGCCGTGACGATCTGGGAACCATCATGGATGGCACAGAAATACGACGTCAAATTCCTCAAGGACCCCAAGGGCGTGTTCCCGCCAGCGCAGAGCTACTACTGGATCGGGCAGAAGGGCTTCTCGGCTCAGAACCCGCATGCGCGTGAAGTGATTGCCAGCGTGTATGTGCCGCTTGCCGACATCGCCGCAATCAACAGCGCGGTTAATGACGGTAAGACCATGGATGAGGCCATCAAGAGCTGGACGGACAGCCATGCCGATCTCCTGAAGCGCTGGGAAAACATCAAGTCGGAATAAAATGAGAAGGCCGGGCTTTCGTGATGGCGGCGGCCCGGCCCTGACGTCCACAAAAGAGAATGCCGGTCAATACCGGCGCGCGGGGAACGCGATGACCACGTCAATGCATGATGCCAGTGAAGTCCTCATCGACTGCCAGTCTGTCTGGAAGATATTCGGTGCCCGGTCAAAAGCCGCCGTCGAGGCGGTCAAGACAAGGGGCCTCTCCAAGAAGCAGATCCTGACGGAATACGATTGCGTCGTTGGGGTCTCAGATGCCAGCCTTCAGGTTCGACGCGGCGAGATTTTCTGTATCATGGGATTGTCGGGCAGCGGCAAATCGACCCTGATCCGCCTTCTGAACAGATTGATCGAACCGAGCCTTGGCACGATTCTGGTCAAAGGCAAGGATATCTCTGCCTTGAACGCCGCCCAGCTGCGCGACATCCGCGCGCGCCATATCGGGATGGTCTTCCAGAGCGTGGCCCTGTTGCCGAACAGGACCGTGCTTGAGAATGCCGCCTTTGGTCTGGAGGTCAGAGGTGTCGGCAAGGAAGAGCGATACAAGACTGCCCGTGCGGCGCTGGACAAGGTCGGCCTGTCGGACTGGACGGCGCGCTATCCCTCCGAGCTGTCGGGCGGCATGCAGCAACGCGTCGGTCTTGCCCGCGCTATTGCCGCCGACCCCGAGATCATTCTGATGGACGAGCCGTTCAGCGCGCTCGACCCGCTGATCCGTCGCCAGCTTCAGGACGAATTCCGGCAACTCACCAAGTCGCTTGGCAAATCCGCCGTGTTCATCACCCATGATCTGGAAGAAGCAATCCGCATCGGCGATCGCATCGCCATCATGAAGGACGGTGTTATCGTTCAGGTCGGTAATGCAGAAGAGATCGTTACGCAACCGGCAGACGACTATGTCGCCGAGTTCGTCGCCGGTATTTCCAGAGTTCATCTGGTCAAGGCGCATTCTGTTATGATCCCGGTTGAGGTTTATAAGCGTGATCATCCCGGCTCAGACATCGACACGCTTTTGCGCGCCACGCCGGAGGCGGATATTGGTGCGCTGATCGCCTTGACCATGCAGTCTGAACGCGATGCCGTGGCCATTGCCGAGAACGGCAACGTCATCGGCATTGTCACCACGCGCGGCCTGCTCTGCGGTGTCGCAGGCAGTCCGGCCCAGCCGACCGCAGCGGCATAGGGGGCAATGTCATGGACACCTCCGTTATTACAGACAGCTTTGATGAACACATTGACGACACGCTCAACTGGATCAGCGATCATGCCTCATGGCTGTTTGATTCGATCAGAGCGGTGCTGGAAGGCACCTATGGAGGCGTTCTCTGGCTGTTTCAGCTTGCGCCATTCTATGTGGTTGCCTTGATTGCAGCCCTTCTCGGATGGCGGTTGATCAACAGCAAGGCCGGTCTTTTGATCGGTGTCGCCATGCTGGGTTGTGCGGTCATGGGTCTTTGGGCCGAGACCATGAGCACATTGGCGCTGGTGATCACCGCCACCTTCATGGCGCTGGTGATCGGCATTCCCCTTGGTATCGTGGCGGGTTTCGTCAAAGCCTTCGACAAGATTGTCGAGCCGGTGCTCGATCTCATCCAGACGCTGCCACCTTATATCTACCTTCTGCCAACCATTGCACTGATGGGATATGGACCTGCCACGGCCCTTCTTGCCACGGTCATTGTCGCCATGCCACCGGCGATCCGGTTGACATCTCTCGGCATTCGCAGAACGCCCAATGATTTTATTGAACTGGGACAGGCCAACGGCCTGACGTCCTGGCAGATGTTCGTCAAGATCAGACTGCCATTCGCGATACCGAGCGTCATGGCCGGGATCAACCAGAGCCTGATGATGGCGTTCGGCATGGTGGTGATCGCCGGTATCGTCGGTTCTGGTGGGCTTGGTGAAACCATCTATAGTGCCGTCAGAACGCTGAATATCGCAACCTCGATCAATGCTGCAATTGCCATCGTCATCTTGACCATGGTGCTCGACCGACTGACACAAAGTGCGGCACACCGTAGCAAGGGAACGAAATCATGACCCCGGAAACAGTTTGGTTTTCTCCCGGTGCCTATCTCGCCCCCGTCGTTGATTGGCTGAACGCCAATTTCCATCCTTTTTTCGATATCGTGACAAAGGTCATCGAAGCCGTTCTTGGAAGTATCGAAACAGCTCTTCTCTTTTTGCCTTTCTATGCCGTCATCCTGGTCGTCGTTGCCCTGGCTGCCGTCTTCGTCAATATGCGCGTGGCGGCAACAAGCGCGATTGCCTTGTCCTTCTGCGTCTTGTCAGGTCTGTGGGAGGCGTCTATGCAGACCCTTGCCCTGGTCACGGTATCGGTGTGTATCTCTGTGATGATTGCCTTTCCGCTCGGCATTCTGGCGTCCCGGCATCGAAGGGTCGAGGCAATCATTCGCCCGTTGCTCGACATCATGCAGACGGTGCCACCATGGGTCTACCTGATCCCCGCCGTGATGATTTTCAGCCTCGGGCGGGTCCCTGCGATCATCGCGACGATCGTCTACGGCATACCACCGATGTTGCGGCTCACGACGCTGGCGTTCAATCAGGTGCCCAAAGACCTGTTGGAACTTGGACAGGCCACAGGTGCCTCGCCGCGCGCCATCCTGTTCAAGATTGAAATTCCTGCGGCAACGCCCACGCTGCTCGTAGGGTTAAACCAGTGCATTCTTCTGTCACTGGCCATTGTTGTTCTGGCCGGTCTTGTCGGGGCTGGCGGCTTGGGAGCCGAGGTTACACGCGGACTGACCCGCATGGAAATGGGTCTCGGCCTGCGGGCAGGACTGGCGATCGTCGCGGTGGCGATTTTCCTTGATCGACTGTCACGCGGCGCATTGCAGCGAGGCCGGACACCCGGCGCAGCCAGCACCTGACACTTGATAAGGAACGATCATGCGGCACAGCTTCTTTTGTATCGACAGCCATACATGCGGCAATCCGGTTCGCCTCGTTGCCGGAGGCGGTCCACTTCTACCGCATTTGCCGATTGCTGAGCGTCGGGAACTGTTTGTCAGGGACCACGACTGGGTGCGAAAAGCCCTGATGTTCGAGCCACGTGGCCATGACATCATGTCCGGCGCGATCATTTATCCGGCCTACCGCGACGACTGCGATTTCGCAGTCATTTTCATCGAGGTCAGCGGATGCCTGCCGATGTGCGGAGCTGGTACGATTGGCTTGGTGACAGCCGGTGTCGAGGAAGGCCTCATCACACCTAGAGTCGAGGGACAGCTTTCCATCGAAACTCCGGCTGGTCGGGTGGATATACACTATGAAAAGCCCGGTGCATTCGTGGAATCCGTTCGTATGTTCAACGTGCCGAGCTATCTCCACGCAGCAGATGTCGAGGTTGATATTCCCGGCATCGGGCGTCTTATTGTCGATATTTCCTATGGCGGCAATTATTATGCCGTGGTGGAGCCGCAGGCATCGTGGTCGGGGCTCGACGGCATGTCCGGCAGTGACATCGTAGACCTCAGCGTGAAGCTGCGGGACGCATTGGCGGATATCTGCGATCCCCAGCATCCGGACGATGACCGGATTCGAGGCGTTCATCATGCCCTCTGGTGCGATAAACCGACAAGCGATGCGTCAGACGGTCGTGGAGCCGTATTCTACGGCGACAAGGCCATTGATCGCTCCCCGGGCGGGACCGGCACTTCGGCAAGAATGGCACAGCTTTACGGCAAGGGTCGATTGAAGGTGGGTGAGGCGTTTCGTCAGGAAAGTATCATCGGCACTGTTTTCGAAGGTCGGGTCGAGGAAGAGGTCATGGTCGGTTCCTTCAAGGGGATCAAGCCGAGCGTTGGCGGATGGGCCCGGATCATTGGTCACAACACCATCTTCGTGGACGATCGAGATCCTCTGGCTCACGGCTTCCAGATCAAATAAAGTAGGGCTTACAGGCACCTCGCGATACATGCCTGCCCCGATTGGAGTTTAGAATGACGCCCTCCGATACCAACGCCCCGGTCGACCGCCTGAAAATCGGCTTCGTGCTCGCGAGATCATTCACACTTTCGGCTTTCGCATTGTTCGTGGACACGCTGCGTCTCGCCAGCGATGAATTCGATCGTTCGGGTCGGGTTCTGGCCGACTGGGATGTGCTCGGCAGCACGCGGCACCTCATCACCTCCAGCTGTGGTGTTCAGGTCGCTCCGACCTCAGACTTGGTAGAAGATCCGAGCCAGTTTCAATTTATTGTCGTCGTCGGCGGGTTGTTGAACAACGAACAGCCAATCGACCGGGAAACGGCTGCATTTTTGAAAAAGGCCGCCACAAAAAACGTCAAACTGATTGGGGTCTGCACCGGTTCTTTTATCCTGGCCGAACTTGGCTTGATGAAAAGCCATCGCACATGCGTAAGCTGGCTGCATTATAACGCATTTCGGGAGCGTTTCCCCGATCTTCAGGTTCGCTCCGACCGTATTTTCAATCTCGACAGAACACGGGGCTCGTGTGTGGGCGGGAGTAGCGCCGCTGACATGGCGGCGTTGATCGTTCGCCGTCACATCAGCAAGGACGCCGAAAGAAATGCTCTCGAGGTTCTTCACATCGAGAAAGCCCGATCAGCCCTTGCCATTCAAACACGCAAACCGCTGTCCATCGAATGCAACGATCCTAGGATCAGAGCGACGCTCATTATGATGGAACAGCACATCGAGGGTAATCTGCCGATCCAGGATCTGGCAGCAGCGGTTGGCCTGTCCAGAAGACAACTTGAACGTCTGTTTATAAGCGAAACCAAGAATTCTCCGGCAATGATCTATAGAAGAGTGCGATTGGAGCGCGCAAAACATCTTCTTCTCCAGTCCAAAGCGCCTTTGGTCGAAATTGCGCTTGAGGTCGGGTTCGGAAATGCGTCGCACTTCGCCAAGGTCTTTGCTCAGACGTTCGGCCAATCGCCAACTGGCTTAAGAACAGCAATCCGAGCGGCACTGTAATGTCTGGATGGCCCCGTTTGGCAAGGTGATTTGAGGTGATGTTTGAGCTTGGCGGGGCGGGTGCAGTCATGTCTCCGGCCTGTAAGCGCGGTTTGAGATGACCGCTGCTCCTGATATGGGCATGTCGCAAACTTCCACAGATGCCGCAGCTATCCCTTGAACGGCGCCATTTTCATGTTTTGTTAACCTTTGTACGTCCGAAGAGGCGCGCAACCAAATCATTCTGATCGCTGACTGTCCATCCGCCGGAAAAACCGAAGCCTCTCCTCAGCCATAGCATCGCCTCGAAACCGGCAATCGTTCGCCGCGCGGTATTGAAGGATTGGAAGCCACCAATCTTCGGCATGTTCTTCTTCACACGGAAATGGTCGCTCGCAATGCCTTGTTGCAGGTGCTTGGTGACATAATGCACGTGATCGGGCCGTAGAAGCCCGTCTTCAATCGACGTTCTGATCGCCGAAGAGACGGTATTGGCGCCATCCGTGCCGATCTTGTTCGACGACAACAAAGGCCGATCTTTCAGCATCTTGCGGGAAAACCGCTTGGCGGCTTCGAGAGCTCGCTTTGCGGAAAGCAGGAAATCCACCGCATTGCCATGCTTATCGATTGCTCGGTAGAGATAGCGCCATTTGCCGCCGATCCTAACGTAAGTCTCGTCAATCCGAACCGATCCGCAATACGGCCAGCGAAACTGGCGAAGACGCTTCTCGGTCATCGGCGCATAG